>NZ_JNCF01000040.1 GCF_000770585.1 Legionella norrlandica
TACTTTCCGAAGTCAGGAAGTAATATGCCTATACAAAAATGAAATACCAGGACAAAAACCCAATAATATTTAATTTGGTCTAAAATAAAAGTAAATTCTGCAAGGAATGCCGACATGATGACTAATTCAATAACATACATAAGGGATTTATTGCATGCACAATTTTGTTATCAAATGTTTATTACACCTATTCATTTTCCTGTGGACAAGAAATACAGAGAATTTGCTCGAATGGCATGTGAATTTATAGAGGGCAGAAGGGATGAGGTCATACACAGAGAACAGCCACGCCACCATGTTTTACATCGATTTACCCCTGTCAATAAAGCAAATACAAAAAAAATACTAATTACCCATGGTTGGATGTCCCGCGCCGCTTATATGGTTCGCTTAATCAGACTTCTTCATAAAGAAGGATATGAAGTATATGCGATAGACTTTCCTGCTCATGGCGAAGCAAAGGGCATTCAGCTTCCATGGACTGATGCCGTTGCCATCGTCAAAGAAACAATCAATCAATTTGGGCCTTTTTATGGGGTTATTGGCCATTCTTTTGGTGGTTCTATGTTGCTCAATGCATTGAACTTGGCGGGCCAGCTCCCTGAATGGCAATTAAATTTCAAGCCAGAAAGGGCCATCTTAATCGCTTCCCCTACACAAATGCGAACTCCAGTTAATAAAATTGCCAGGCGTTTCAAACTAAGTAGGCATGGTTATTTGCAACTTTGCCAACTAATTCGTCAACAAGCCCCAGTAGATACCAATAGGATTCGCTTAAGCCATTTTATTTCTCAAACACCTGATACTTCTTTTTTATGTATCCATGGAGAATTAGATGCCACTATTAATCCGAAAGAATCCATTTATTTTTGTAAAAACTACAAAAACGCCAGCCTATCTCTCTTGCCTGATGCAGACCATGTTAGTGTATTAATAGATGAACGAGTTGAGCAAATCGCTTTGGATTTTTTAAATAGATAATAGTTTAAAACAAGGTACCCTGGATTAGACTACGTCATAATCCAGGAAAGAGTTTTTGCAACAAGAAACAAAATTTCCCATACAGTTCTCACTGATCACACTAAGGAATCTTCTTCCATGTATTGACGAATTTTTTTCATAGCATTTTTTTCAAGCTGCCTCACCCTCTCAGCTGAAACACCATATTTTTCTGCTAAATCATGTAAGGTTAATTTTTCTTCGGCTAGCCAACGTTGTTGCAAAATGTCCTGACTACGCTCATCAAGCCGTTCCAGAGCAAACATCAATTTCTCGCGCCCCTGATCACCAGAATCTTCGTTCTCCAACAAGACAGCAGGATCATCACTAACATTAAACAAATAACGCTCCGGTGCCTTATAAGCATCATCGCTATCATCACTGTCCGGAGCATCATAAGGGGAATCCATAACGTTTAAACGTTCTTCCATAAGCAATACGTCTTCACGACTTACGCCTAAATCCTTAGCAACAGCATCTACTTCTTCACTGCTTAACCAGCCTAAACGATTTTTCATTTGGCGTAAATTAAAAAATAATTTACGTTGCGCCTTGGTGGTTGCAATTTTAACTATGCGCCAATTGCGTAAAACAAATTCATGAATTTCTGCTTTAATCCAATGAACAGCGAAAGAAACAAGACGGACACCCATTTTGGGATCGAAACGTTTCACAGCCTTCATCAAGCCCACATTTCCTTCCTGAATTAAGTCACTCAAAGGCAATCCATACCCCAGATAACCGCGAGCTACACGAACTACATAGCGTAAATGAGCAAGAACTAATTGCCGTGCTGCTTCTATATCCCCTTCAGAATGAAAACGCTCAGCGTAAGCAATTTCCTCTTCCAATGTCAGCATTGGAATCTGATTCACTCGATGGATATAAGAATCAAGACTACCAACAGGTAGATTCATTGCAGCAAGTTGCAATTGTTGACTCATACTTCTTCCTCCGGTCACAACCTAATCAATAATTAATTATACATCAACTATAAGGTATAAGGTTCTATTGAAGCTAATTGTCTTTTTACCGACAATAAGGCTCCAAGCCACCCGAGTATAATAGCAAATAACACAAGTAGCAATACTTGTCTCAATGATAAACAAGCCAAAGGATAGTGCATCTGATAAGCATTCGCTAATTGATTCACTGCAACACCTATACTTAAAATAAAGATGTTCACCAGAAAAATCGCCAAAAGAGCACCCGCAGTCCCATACCAAACACCTGAATACAAAAAGGGACGAATGATATAGGGATCTGTTGCCCCAATAAGTTTTAAAATTTGAATTTCTTCTTGTCGATTACGAATATTTAAACGCAAAGTATTACCAATAATAAACACTACAGCCAGAGCTAATAAAGCCATTAAGGCATTGGCTACTTTGCCAGAAAATCCTAAAATAGCGTGCAATCGATTAATCCACTCCATATCCAGCTTCGCTACCACTACTTCAGGAAAAGCCTGAAACTTTCGAGATAACAAATCCAGCTTTGCAGGCGAATCAACCGTTAAAGCGGGAATCACCTCAATAACTGTCGGGAGAGGATTTTCAGGCAAATACCGCATAATATCTTGCATCCCTTCTTGTTGGGTCAATTCCAATAATCCGTCTGCTGCTGACTTAATGGTAACCTGGCCGACTCCCTCTGTACTACGTACCTTTTCAAGTAAACGCATTTGCTCGGTTTCTGTTAATGAAGGCTTTAAGAAAAGAGAAATATGCCCTCCACGTTGCCACCCATTAGTTAGCTCTCGTAAGTTGTCTGTAAATACCCAAAAAAGAGTGGGTAAAGCCAAAGCGATAGCAATAACAATAACCGTCATCATAGTTGCCAATGGCTTACGGCAGAAAAGATTCAAACTGTCAGTAGCGGCTTGCAAATGATAAGCAAGGAGCGATTGTGATCGTTTTAACACAGCCTTCCTCCTTTCAGCATCATTATGCGATGTTTCATGCGTGCAATTAAGGCTAAATCATGAGTTGCAATTAATATACTGACCCCAACTTGATTAAATTGTTCGAAAATCTTCATTATCTCAGAAGAAAGTTTAGGATCCAGGTTGCCTGTAGGTTCATCTGCCAATAACAACGGTGGCTTATGAACTACAGCACGAGCAATGCCAACTCGCTGTTGTTCCCCTACGGATAAATGAACTGGTAACATTTTTTCTTTACTCAATAACCCAACCATATCTAACGCAGCATGCACCCTTTTCGCAATCATAGGATAAGCGACTCCTTGAATTTGTAAGGGTAAAGCTACATTATCAAAAACAGTTCTATCATTCAGTAATTGAGGTGATTGAAATGTAATCCCTAATTGGCTTCGGTGAGCCGCAACATCTCGTTTTTTAAGATGATTCAATTTCAAACCATTTACAATGAGCTGACCTGAGGTAGGCCATTCAAGTAGAGCAATTAGCTTTAACAAAGTACTTTTCCCAGCACCAGAATGTCCGGTAAGAAAAGCCATTTCTCCTTTTTGCAAAGAAAAATTAACTTGGCTTAATGCTTCAAAGCCACCTGGATAACGTTTACTAACCTGGTCAAATATGATCATCATCGAATATCGCACTGACAAATTGCGCTGCATCAAAGGGTCTTAAATCTTCAATACCCTCACCTATTCCAATATAACGAAATGGTATTCCCAAATCATTCGCTATAGCAAATAATATCCCGCCTTTGGCTGTCCCATCAAGTTTAGTCATCGTAATTCCAGTTAATTGTACTGCTTCATGAAATTGTCTTGCTTGGGCCAAAGCATTTTGACCAATACTGGCATCCAATACTAACATGGTTTCATGAGGAGCTTGAGAATCCAATTTCTGCACTACTCTTTTTACCTTTTTCAATTCTTCCATTAAATTGCTTTGTGTATGCAAACGACCTGCCGTATCAGCAATTAAAACATCTATATTTCTTGCTTTAGCAGCCTGAAGAGCATCAAAAATCACTGAAGCGCTATCAGCACCAGTATGTTGAGCAATAACAGGTATTCCATTTCTCTCACCCCATACCTGTAATTGCTCCACTGCAGCAGCGCGGAAGGTATCACCCGCAGCTAACATGACTTTTTTTCCTTGTTTTTGAAACTGTTTGGCTAATTTCCCAATCGTAGTAGTTTTACCAGCTCCGTTAACTCCTACCATTAAAATTACGAAAGGAGAGCCGTCTTCCGTTTCTATGGATAAGGGCTTCTCTTCCTGGCTCAACATTCTTTGCAAATTTGCTTTTAAAGTTTGATAAACTGCATCTCCATCTGCCAATTGCTTTCTTTCCAGACTTTCGCTCAATTGTTTTAATAATTCTTGTGTGGTATCTAATCCCAAGTCGGCACTAATCAATAATGTCTCAAGTTCATCTAATAAATCCTGACTGATTTCCTTTTTGCCCAATAATAAACGACTTATGCCTTCACCAAACTGATGACGTGTTTTACTTAAGCCTCGCTTGAAACGAGCAAAAATGCTTTCTTTTGACTCAATCTCCCTAGTCGCCAGCTCCTGAGCCTTTTCTGGCATGGGATCTATGCTCTTATCGGTCTGAGTATTTTGCTTCTCAGTATCCAAATTTTGGCTAGAATTTTGATTTCGTTTAAACCATTTAATCATTTTAGTGTACAATTCCTTAAAAATATGAAATTCTATCATCTTTTTAGCTTTGAGGTGACATTGTGCACAAATTACTCATTTCGTTTATGATGCTATTCGCATTTCAGGCTTTTAGCCAAGTTCAAGAGTTTACTTTGAACAATGGATTAAAAGTGCTGGTTAAAGAAGACCATCGAGCGCCTATAGCGGTATCCATGATTTGGTATAACGTTGGTTCAGCCGACGAACCTGTAGGAATCACGGGTGTCTCCCATGCTATTGAGCATATGATGTTTAAAGGCACCCCCAAACATCCAGTAGGAGTATTTTCCAAAACAATCGCCACTTTAGGAGGACAGGAAAATGCTTTTACGAATAACGACTATACAGCCTATTATGAAAAATTAGACGCTGCTCATTTGGCAACAAGTTTTGAGCTGGAAGCCGACAGAATGAATAATTTGCTGCTGGACAGCGATGAGTTTGCCAAAGAAATTAAAGTCATTCAAGAAGAAAGGCGTATGCGTACTGATAACAATCCTCAGGCTCTTGCCTTCGAGCGTTTTCTGGCTACAGCCCATTTAACAGCACCATATAATCATCCCGTCATAGGATGGATGAATGATTTAAAACAAATGAGCGCAAATGATTTAAAAAAATGGTATCGGAATTATTATGCTCCCAATAATGCCACGCTAGTAGTTGTTGGCGATGTCAATCCAGAAAAGGTTCATGCATTAGCAGTACAATATTTCGGCTCAATCCCCAGACATCCTATTGCCGCTCGCAAACCTCAACAAGAACCCCCAGCATTAGGTAAAAAAATAGTACACATTAAGGCACCAGCCAAATTACCTTTGCTCTTGATTGGCTACACCGTCCCTAGTGTAAAAACCGCTAAAAACAAGTGGGAACCCTACGCATTGGAAATTATTGGAGGAATACTGGATGCAGGAGAAAGTGCTCGATTTGCAAAAAATCTGGTGCGAGGAAATCAGGTAGCAACCGGTGCTGAAGTGTATTATAACCTCTATTCAAGATATCAAAGTCAATTTATTGTTTATGGCGCACCTAGCCAAGATCATCAAATAAAAGACTTAGAAAAAGCATTAATTGCTGAGCTGGACTCCTTAAAAAAAGTTCCTGTTAGCGATAAAGAATTGAAAAGAATCAAAAATCAAATCATAGCACAGAAAATTTTCGAGCAAGACTCGATTTTTGGACAAGCCATGGAATTGGGGTTATTAGAAACAATTGGCATTGGATGGCAAAATACTGACGAATACACAAAAGCCATTAATGACATCACCCCCCAACAAATTCAGCAAGTTGCTCAACGATATTTTCAAGAAAATAACATGACCGTTGCTGAGTTAAAGCCAACCAGGCAAGAAGAGGTAAGACCATGAATATTTTAAGAACATTTATAATCACTTTATTTGTAATTTTTTCTCACAGCACATTTGCCAATTCATTTAAAACAGAAAAATGGCAGACAAAAAATGGGGTACGTGTTGTATTTTATCAAGCAATGGAGGTGCCAATGCTTGATATTAATTTGGCATTCGCTGCAGGTTCTGCTTATGATGGTGAATACTTTGGCTTGAGTACCTTAACAGCTGGTTTGATTAACCAAGGTAATTCAGGTAAGGATGCAACAGTCATCGCAGAATCCTTAGCAGATACAGGAGCTCAATTTAATGCTGAAACAAACAGAGACATGGTTGTACTGAGCTTAAGAACGCTCACTGAGAAAGAAGCCCTGGAACAATCGACAACAATTTTTAGTCAAATTATTAGTCATCCTGATTTTCCTCAAGATGCCTTTGAAATAGAAAAAAATCAACAGATTATGGCAGTTGAACAAACGGAAGAATCTCCCGATGATGTTGCCGTTTTGAATTTTTTCAAAACCTTGTATCAAAAACATCCTTATGCGCATCCTGTCAACGGTACAATTGAATCTCTAAATGCGATCAATAAAAAACAAGTTATTGATTTTTATAAAAAATATTACGTTGCTAAAAATGGTATCTTAGTAATGGTTGGGGCTATCGACAGCCCTAAGGCCCATCAATTGGCTGAACAAATTACTCAAGACTTACCCAAGGGGCAACCAGCCTCAAGCATTCCTAAAGCATCCCAGTTGCCAAATGCAGAGAAAATTAATGTCCAATTTCCTTCTTCACAAACTATTGTTCGATTAGGCCAAATAGGAATAGATCATCACAACCCGAATTATTTTCCTCTGATGGTCGGTAATTATATATTAGGTGGAGGAACTCTGGTTTCGCGACTTGGGACAGAAGTAAGAGAAAAGAGAGGTTTAACTTATGGCATAGATAGCCAATTTGTACCTATGCTAGGCGAAGGGCCTTTTATCATTAGTTTATCGACTAGAAATGCTGAAGCTCAAAACGCCCTCAACATCACCCAAAATACATTGATAAAATTTATAAATAATGGCCCCGATCAACACGAATTAGCAGCAGCAAAACAATATCTTACTGGCAGTTTCCCTCTCTCGTTAGGAAGCAACAGTAATATTGCAAATCTCTTGTTAAGGATGGCTTTCTATAATTTACCAGATAACTACTTGGATACCTACGTAACTAGAATCAATGCAGTAACAGGAACTGAAATAAAACAAGCATTCAAGCACCAAGTTAATCCAGAAAAATTGCTACTGGTCACGGTGGGGCAATCTTGAAGCAAGAAATACGAATTATTGGGGGATTGTATAGAGGGAAAAAAATTCATTTCCCTGAAGCAAAAGGCTTACGACCCACGCCAGATAGAGTGCGTGAAACCCTCTTTAATTGGTTAATGAATGATATCAAAAACGCCTGCTGCCTGGATGCTTTTTCAGGCAGTGGTGCTTTGGGCCTTGAAGCATTTTCCCGAGGAGCATCTCAAGTTTTCTTTGTTGAGCATTCTCCTAAGGTTCATGCCAATTTACAGAAAATTATCCATCAATTTAATAATCCGAATTTAAAGCTTATTAAGGCAGATACGCTGAATTATCTTAAACAAAGCAATGAGCAATTTGATATCATTTTTTTAGATCCTCCCTACGCTCTCAATTATGTTCCTCAATGTCTTGACTATATAGTACAAAATAATCTTCTTATCAGGGGAGGGCTTATCTACATTGAGTCCTCAACTCCTATAGAAGTAAAGACAGAGCATTGGAAACAGCTAAAATTAAAGCAAGCGGGACAAGTTATTTACGGATTATTTGAACGACTCTAACCATCTATAATTCTAACATTTTGAATATCTTGGGTATATGTCTTGACAATAAGCTCTGCTCCTGTTTCAATCAAACTAATAATTCTAAATAATAATAAAGAACATTGAATGAGCAACAATAAGATTGTCTTAATGTTTATTTTTTCATCACTGCTTGTCGGTTGCGCTGGAACATTTAAAAAACCGCCCATTAACAATCCAAGTGATGATGCGACCATTAAATTAGCAGAAGCCGCCGTTTCAGTGAGTGATTCTATGCTTGAAATGGCTAAAGTTGAGAAAGTAATTATACCTCCTACTAAAGATAATACCTTAACGATTCCTAATGCTTACAATCTACAGGCAAGAGCCAGCGTAGATTGGTCTGGTCCTATTGAAGAATTGACTGCACGTATTGCGAAAGCAGCACATTTCAGGTTTCGTGTTTTAGGAAAGTCTCCTTCTATCCCTATTTTAATTAGCATAAGTACTAAGGATAAAAGTTTAGCTGAAATCCTTAGAGATATTGATTATCAGGCAGGTGTAAAAGCCAGTATTCATGTATATCCAAACAGTCAGGTTGTAGAATTGCGCTATGCGAAAATTTACTCTTAATTTAATTATTTTGCTATCAATCCTTTTGGTGGCTTGCTCCTCCCGGAATAACTATGGGGACACAGGCTCATTAGAGGGACTTCAAGCGATGGCTGATTCAAAATACACACGTGCCAAAAAGAAACAAAAAATGGGTAAAATCCGCGAGATGGCCCTTAAGGAAACAGCACTAAGTCTCGGAGCTCAAGCTGGATTAGCTTGGAGAGCAAAAATAATTGATGAACAATTAAACAGGCAAGCAAGAAATCTTGACGCCATTTACGATTTTAATTCTCTGGTTTTGGAACATAATATTTTACCCCCTGTATTATTGGAAGGAAGAAACACTCTAAATCTTGCAGATGCTCAAAGCATCCGAATTTCAGATCGCACTTATAAAGTTGCAAAACAAGCGCATTTCGTTACAACTCCCCCCACCTGGCGACAATATTTATGGATGGATTATGTAAAACCAGAGGCGCCCAATGTTACCTTACTCCCGAAAACAAAGGCTGAAAAAGAAATCTGGTGCATTTATACAGAACGAGGCTGGAAAAATGGGGTAGACCAAGCCAATATTATTTTAGAAGAAAATATTGCGCGTATTAAAGAAGATTTCGGTGGCATGATTCTTTATAGAAAACTTCTCGCCATGAACATGGTATCACCACCTTATGTTTCTCATACAGATCTGGGCGTTACTGGCGATGGCTCGGAAATCCATATCGACGACAGAGTCTTGCGGATTACTGCTTTACCTGAACTTAATGTAAACAGCAGTGAATGGATAGCTGCCGTGGCTAAGGATGAAAATGCACTAGAGCGCTTCAAAAATATGGAAAAACTGGCAAATCAGGCTAAAATTGTTATAACGAACAAATCTTGGCAACCTATTATAGCACCGGTAAATTGATAAGCGCTTATGGATAATATTAATCTGATGCCCGATGAACCACCTCGTTTTACTCCATTATTTATGGATAGAATGCTTGAGCATGCAGAAAGTCTGAATGCCTCCGACATTACCATCCAAACTGGAGAACCTATTTTTGCAGAAGTTTATGGTAGACTACTTAAAATCACTAACAGGCGCCTATCAAATACCGAGTTAGGCGATCTGATTAATTCCATTTACGGTCCAAATGCTACAACCCAATTGCTGTCTGGAAAAGATATAGATACTCATTATGAATTTCGCCCTAATCGTGGTGTACGCTATCGTTATAGGGTTAATGCGACCGCCTGCCTAGTGGAAGGTCACGATGCTATACAAATTACATTAAGAACTATCCCAACCACACCACCAAAACTGAGTACTATGAATCTTCCTGATAATATTCTCGAGGCTATAGCTCCTCAGGAAGGGATCGTATTTATTACTGGAGCAACTGGATCTGGTAAATCAACTCTCTTGGCATCCATCATTCGTGAATTGATTGAGACTTCTGATTCAAACCGTAAGGTACTAACCTATGAGTCACCAATAGAATTTGTTTATGATGAGATCGAAACGATTTCTGCAGTAGTAAGTCAATCAGAAATTCCACGTCACTTACCCAATTTTGCTGATGGGGTTAGGAATGCTTTAAGAAGAAAACCCAGATTGATTATGGTGGGTGAATGTCGCGATGCAGAAACCATAAGTGCTGCTCTGGAGGCGGCTCTAACTGGACACCCAGTTTATACCACTCTGCATACTTCTGGTGTCGCTGAAACCATGCGACGTCTGGTCACCTCTTTTACAGGTGAAGAACGCCTAGGAAGAACCATCGATATTCTTGAAACCATTAGACTTTGTATTTGGCAAAAACTAGTTCCTACTGTGGATGAAAGACGCGTCGCTCTAAGAGAATATTTGGTTTTCGATGAAGAAGTGAGAGACATCCTTTTAGAGGGAGATCCCAACGAAGTCACATCAGCCACTCGTAAATTGGTTAGAGAAAAAGGTCAATTAATGACTTGGGATGCAAAAATGAAATTTGAACAGGGCATCATTAGCGAAAGAGTTTATAAGTTAATCATCGCAGGCGCAAAAGAATATCAGCAACAAAGATAATTAAGAGGAATATTCGAATCCACCTTGTTTCCCCATGACGAAGAAAGCGTCTATACGTGAGGTTTTCATTAAAAATAAAGGATGTAATTCAATATGCTGCAATGGAAAAATCTGTATTATTATTTCAAATTATTTATTTTATCAATTAGCCTTGTAAATTCCCCTCCAAATTTCGCCTCCACCGAACAACCTTCTCCACCTTCCCCCACCATTGCTCTAAAAATTTTAGGTATTAATGATTTTCATGGCCAAATTAGCACCGGTAGAATGGTAAACAATGAGCCTGCCGGAGGTGCTGCAGTTCTCGCAGCCTACCTTAGAGAAGCACAGTCTGGAATGGAAGACCAGACCATCATCACTATCATGGGTGATTTAGTTGGCGCTTCTCCCCCATCCTCAGGGCTCCTTAATGATGAACCCACCATTCTGTTTATTAACAGCTTAGCTAACAATCAATGCACACCTGAAAACAGAATGGCTCCACTTTGTAATATAGTGGCGACCATAGGAAATCACGAGTTTGATAAAGGGCAAAAAGCAATGTTTGATTTAATTTATGGCACCAATAATCCCCCCTCAGACTCATGGATACCTTTACTTTATTATCCTGGCTCCTCTTATCCTTATATTTCTGCGAACATCGTAGATATCAAATCTGAACAACCGATTTTTCCACCCTATACAATAAAATTAATTCATAATATTCCTGTCGCTTTTATAGGAGCTATTCTAAAAAATGCTGCTGACTCTATGTTTCCTGCGAATGCAGAAGGCATTAAATTTTTGGATGAGGCTGAAAGTATTAACCACTATATTCCAGAAATTAAAGCAAAAGGAGTCGACATCATTATCGTTCTAATTCATGAAGGTGGAAATCAAGAATCGTATGAAGGGGATACAAGAATCAATAGCAACACAATTGAAGGTCATATTAAGGACGTTGTATATAATCTCAGCGACGAAGTCGATGTAGTCATGGGTGGACATACACATCAATTTCTGAATACTTATCTCCCTAATCGTACCGGACACAACATCTTGGTCACTCAAGCCAATAGTTATAGCACGGCCTTTGCCGAAGTAAATCTCCAACTTAATGTCAAAAGCCATAAAGTAGAAAACAAATCAGCTAAGATCATTACAACTTATGCTGATCGTTGGCCTGGAACAAATCCAGATGCAAAAGCTCTAGAAATAGTTAAATTAGCTGAAAATAAAGTTGAGCCAATAATAAATACCCCTGTAGGAACATTACAATTTGATTTATTAAGAAAGCAAAATGAAGATGGGGAATCTAATCTGGGAAACTTGGTTGCTGATGCCTTTAAATCAGTAATGCATACTGATATTGGTATCACTAACCTTAATGGCATCCGAGATGATTTAAAATCGGGAGAGATCAACTGGGGGAACATTTATTCCATTTTGCCCTTTTCCAACAGGATAGTGGCCATTAGTTTGAATGGAAACGATATTTATGACTTATTAGAGCAACAATGGATGGGATCTTTTGTAAACATATTACAAGTTTCTGGCTTAAGCTACACTTATGACTCCAATGCACCTTTGGGACATAAAATAATAGAAATTACTTACCAAAATAAGCCTTTAGTTAGAGAGCAGACCTATACCATAGCAACTTCAGATTTTCTTATGAATGGAAATGGAATATTTTCGGTGATTATGAAAAGAGGAAAAATCACTAGTATCGGTAAAAATGATCATGACACTGTGGTTGAATATATCAAAAACTTACCTCAGCCTTTCCATGTTTCTATCGAAGGAAGGATAAAAAAACGAAGATCAAGCTCCTCCCCAATAACAATTTAATTAACGATCATTCTCCTTTGTGTGGGGGAATTAAATTTGGGAGGACTATTTATATTAATTAACTAGAGCCATTAGTCTGCGCTTTTTAACCCAAGTATTTTAAGTTGAATATATAGCGATTTTTTCAGTTATGATACAATATTTGTGTACTCTAGAACCAAGCTGGTCTAAGGAGAAATTGCCATAGAGAGAAATGCACAGCAATATTTTAATAGCGCAAAAGAGCTATTCCTACCAGTAAAACCAGTCGATGAATTAGATGGTTTTGAGCTAAAATTGGGCAAGAATTACTATCATTTTAGTAAGAATGAAACCCCATTTAATAATAGTTGCAGCGCTAATATTGCTTTAAATAAATATTGCACCTCCAAATTATTAGAAAAAGAAGGGATACCTGTTCCCAAAGCCATTTCTTTAAATTTTAATGAATTTCAACAAAACTTACATAAAGCAAAAGTTGCACCATTGCACTTCCCATTAGTGATTAAACCAATTGATGGCTCTTTAGGAATAGGCGTTCTCTGTAACATCAGAACGTTGAGCGAACTAGAAACATACTTGGAAAAATATTTCTCATCCTACCCCACCTTATTAATTGAAGAGTTTCATAGCAAATTAAACTCTTACCGGGTTTTGGTTTTTAATAATCGTATCCTGGGCATAGTTCAACGCTATCCTGCGGCTATAACTGGTGACAGAGTGCACACAATTAAGGAATTAATTACATTAGAGAATTTACACCGAAAAAGAATCAACGAAGCCCTGGGGGAAATCATCATTGATGATGAAAGCCGAATCAAACTTCAAGAACTCGGGATAACTGAGAATTACATTCCCGCATTGGGAGAGAAAATTGTTTTGTGCTATACAAGCAATGCGACAAGAGGCGGTACATATACCACCTTAAATAAAAAAATGTGCAAAAAAAATCGTAAATTATTGTTTCGCGTATCCAAAGTACTTAACTTGCCATTAGCCGGCATAGATGTAGAGTGTCCGGACATAATCAATATCCCCATAGAGCAATCCAATGGTGTAATACTTGAAGTGAATCACAAACCCAGCATCAGAATTCACGAGTTTCCAATGACAGGAAAACCTCAAAGAGTGACAAAAAAAATTATGCGCAGTTTGATAATCCGCCATCCCCTGGCTTATTTATATTCTATCTATAACAATCAACCTACAGCCTTTTATGTTCGCAGTATTATTCTGATCACAATTATGGGGTTAATTCTTTTAATGGCCTGGTAATTGCTTCGATGTATATTGAAATTCATACTAACCTATTTTGAAAATATTTAGAAAAGTTTAGATGAGTCTTGTTTTGCAAGTATTCTCTTAAGGTTTATACTTAATAATAATGAGGTTAAATTAATAAAATCAGAGGTATATTAGATGAACCCTATATCGATTTTGGATGCCTCATTAAGAGATGGTGGGCATAGAACTAATTTTTATTTCAAGGATGATGATCTAAAAAAAATACTAGTTCCTCTTGATAACTCAGGTATTGAATACATCGAAATTGGTTACCGTAATGGTTCTCTCCATCCCATTGAGAATATTGGGAGAGCAGGAGTTTGTCAAAAAGATTACCTACTTTATTGTAATTCCCTGATAAAAAAAGCAAAAATTGCAGTAATGGTTCATCCGAAGAATATAGTAGAGGAGGACCTTGAAGAATTAAAGGCCTGTGGTGTGCAATTAATAAGAATCTGCCTTGCAAGGGACGATTTGGTAAACGCTGTCCCTATCCTTAAGCTCGCCAAGAATCTGAATTTGGAAACATCAGTCAACATAATCCATGTCTCTTATTACTCAGAGAAAGAATTGGATACACTGATTGAAGAAATTAGCCAATACGAGCCTAATATGATCTATTTTGCCGATTCTAATGGAAGTTTATTTCCTGACAAGATAAATAAGTTATATAAAAAATACACTTATAAATATAAAATTCCTTTTGGATTTCATGCCCATGATAACCTTGGTTTAGCCCAAGCTAATGCCTTGGCAGCAATAAACTCAGGAGTTCACTTTATTGATGCCTCTCTCGCTGGCATGGGGAAAGGGACCGGTAACTTAAAAACTGAATTTTTCATAGCCTATTTACATGCCAACAAAATAAAAAAGTACAATTTAGAAGACATATTAACAGCGGCTAACTATGTAAGAGATGCCTTGAAAATAGGTCATGAGCCTATTGAAATGAGTGAATTTATAAGAGGAATTTCTGATCTTTCAACCGCTGACTTGCAAATTTTTCAATCAAATTGAGATATAAAAGTAAATGCCAAGAAAAAAATTATTAGTCATTGGACCCATTTCACCGCAACCTTCTGATTTAAGTTCATTAAGCCGAACTTTACATTTTCTTGAGCCGTATTATTCTATCGATTGCCTCGACTCCCTTGCTTATATGCAAGAGTGCACCACTGAAGAATATTATGAAATCTGGAAAGATCAATTAAAGCAAATCATCGATAATTATAAAGCATTTATCGGCTTTTCTTTCGGAGGCATGATCCTCCAACAATGTTTTTCTTTATTCAGTAATCTGGATAAAACCATTATCCTTTTTTCAACCCCAACTTTTGCAGATGATTCCTTAAAAGAAAAACTGGAAACAGTAATTACTCTCTGCTCTGAAAACAAATTGGAAGAAGCATTATTTTTCCTATACCGGTCTGTTTATTCTCCTGATGCCATATTTCACTATCCACAAGAACATTTAAATAGAGAGCGCGCGATAGACAGACTTGTTTTTGGTTTATCTAAAGTACTGGAAACTAACGCTACCTCAATTCTAAGGAATTGTTGTATTAATCATCTTCATCTCATTGGGGAAAAATCTAATCTGGTCAATATCAATAATGTTATAAAACCATCATGTGGTGAAGTCATTATAGTTCCCAACGCCAGTATGCGAGTCCTAGAAAGCAACCCATCCTATTGTAAAAAAATCATATTAGAGGCACTGAAATATGCCACCTGTTGAGCCTATAAAGATTGCCGTGTTACCTGGAGATGGGATCGGGATTGAAGTGATCCAGGCTGCAATCCCAATCTTCGAAGCCCTTAGCATTCCTGTGATCTTGAAATACGGTGATATTGGCTGGGAGTATTGGAAAAAGGAAGGAACAGCCATCCCAACCAGAACATGGCAACTAATCAGTTCATCAGATACCGTTTTATTGGGAGCAATTACAAGTAAGCCCCAACGAGAAGCCAAGAAGGAATTAAGTAGTACGCTTAGAAAGAAAAATCTCTATTATGTTTCACCTATAATCCAATTAAGACAAGGTCTAGATCTTTACGCCAATATAAGGCCATGTTTTTCCCTCAAAGAGGAAACAAAACCATTTAATCTTTGTATTATCAGAGAAAATACCGAAGGATTGTATTCTGGTTTTGATTATTTTCCTTTGCCAGAAACAATACAGGCTTTATTAAAAGAAAACCCACATTGGCAAGCTATTCCTGCTCATGAAATAAGCTGTGCATTAAGACTACAATCAAAATCAGGTTTAAAGCGCTTATTCAATTTTGCTTTTCAACATGCAGCTCAGACTGGCTTGAATAAAGTGACTCTTGCTGACAAACCTAATGTTCTTAGAGAAAGTGGGGAATTCGCCAGAAAAATTTTTGAAACCACAGCAAAAAAATATCCGCAAATCCATGCTGAAATACTCAATGTTGATGCCGTTGCTTTGTGGTTAATACGGAGTCCAGAAAAATTTGGCGTCATAGTGGCTGAAAACATGTTTGGTGATATTTTATCAGATGTCGGGGCTGGAATTATGGGTGGTCTAGGCTTTGCGCCCAGTGCAAACATTGGTCTTAAGGGGAGCTATTTTGAACCAGTACATGGAAGCGGGCCAGGAATAAAAAAGAATTGCGCTAACCCATCCGCCATGTTTTTAACCATCAGCATGTTATTGAATCATTTTGGTTACTCTGCTCAAGCAAAAAAAATTATTAATGCCGTTATGCAAGTCATTAAAGAAAAGCGTTTTATTACTTATGATTTAGGAGGTCAATCATCTACCTTAGATATGGCTAATGCCATTATTGAATGTTGTTCACAACCAGCTCAATGCAGCGATTCTTCTTTATTAACGATCAAACCTGATTACCCTCCTAAAGAAGCATTAAATGAACAGTTCACCACGACAGAAGTCATTCAGCAATTAAAAAACTTTAATTCTGCGGAAATTTCTGATGCGCTAGATGCTTGCGGTATTGAAGGGGCTTTATTAAATATAAAACCTTTAACACGAGGAATGAAAATTGCTGGGCCTGCCTATACAATTCAATATTTACCCAGAGAAAAAAAAGAAGCTGTCTTCCAGAATGCGGCGAATTATATTGATAAAGTACCAGAACATTCAGTAATACTAATTGATAGCAATGGCCAAAATGATTGTACTGTTTGGGGAGATATATTAACGCAAACCGCTATGAGAAATCATATTGAAGGCACCGTAGTACATGGAGCAGTAAGAGACATAGAGTCAATTCAAGCGACTAATTACCCCATTTTTTGTACAGGCGTTTATATGAGATCTGGGAAGAATCGCGTTTACAAAGCTAATGAGCAATGCCCTTTATCCATTAATGGGGTTACAATAAATCCTGATGATATTATCTTTGCTGATGATAATGGCGTCTTAGTAATTCCTAAATATTCTATTCTTGAAGTATGGAGTAAAGTTCAAACAATAAAATTAACTGAAGATCGTATCAAAGCAGCTATTAATTCAGGCTCTACGCTGGAACAAGCTCGAAAAGACTATCGCTATGACCAACCATGGCTAGGCATTGGTAAAGATAAGGATAAATAACATCTGAATCTGATATACCTTTATGAAATAATTAAACCTGATGTCCAAACGCCAGTTCTTAAGTGTTCTTAAGTATATTTTAATCTATCTCATGGTATAATTGTTCATAAATTAAACTTTTGAATGGGTGTAGGATAATGGGAAAAAGAAAAAAAAGCAGTGAATATCTTAAAGAAGAAATAAAAAAAAGAAAAATAAACAAATACCCCTCCGTTACTTTTCATGGTTATGAGATGGATACTCTAATCTCATTAAAATCCGATTTTAAAATTGAACGCAAAAGTATGCGTTTTTTTGAGCATTGTGAACCACAAAAAAACAAATATCTCACTTCTGAGAAGCAGAGAGAATGCTGTGTGGATATAGAGGATTATTCATTTAGTTTCCCCAACGGCGATATCCCAGAAGGTATGTATAATTTTTGTTTAACCGCAGAACTACCACCTCAATTATTGTGTAGTAAGACATTACATCATTCATACTTGGCTAATGGAAAAAAAGTATTTGGTGTTGGAACCTTGGAGTTTGAAAATGGTAGGTTATTTAAAATGAGCAATCATAGTGGCCATTATAAACCAACGAATAATGAGATGATGAAGGTGATTAAAGCATTATACAAAGCAAGTGATGGGGATTTAAAAGTATTTACAAGCTATTCCAAACCTACTCCTGAAACCTTTGCGGTGCTTGATATTTTAAAACAAGATAGTTTTGATAAGCTGAACCCGATCGCAAATAATGAAGAAGTGAATATTGAAACCGGAGCTATTGAAACGATAGCAATAATTCATTCAAATTACGATCAATATGAATCAATTTTGAGCAATGATTCTTTACATCTTAAACCAGAAGTAATCGATGATTATCAACAACGGCTCTGTCGGAAATAGAAACGGACTGGATGAAGACCTTTCTCCTTGAATTTTGATGCACATCTCATCTAAATGCTAACTGGTCTAGCGGTTCTTATGCCATTCAAGGCTATTTAAGTTCAGGGGCATAATACTGTACCCATCGGTAAATGTTGGTATGATCCAGCTCAAGGCCCCTCAGTAATAGGCCCCCTAATAAACTTCTTTGAAGTTTATTAGGGGGCCTATTACTACCATTGAACGCATAGCAGGATCAGTTCCCCAGAGAAGCGACGCCATTTAAATGCTGAAAGTTTTATTGAGCGTAGACCCAATAGGGCATTTCGGTAATGCAGTGTAATCAGTTATTTTTATTCAAATAGTTCTTCTAAAAATAACTGTGTACTTTTCCAAGAACGATGATCAGCGAGCTCATTATAATACAAACCCATCTCGTCATCATTAGCATTGGGGTCAGTAAACGAATGGGCCGCCTGACCATAAACATGAATCTGCCAATCTACTTTTCGCTCTGTCATTTCAATAGCAAATTGCTTCACTTGCTCTATTGGTACCAATGGATCTTTATAGCCATGTAATATCAATACCTTGGCATTTAATGTTTTATTAGTTGTTTTCTCAGGTGCAGTCAATAAGCCATGAAAGCTGACTGCTCCTTTGATATCCGCACCAGAACGAAGCAAGTCTAATGCACACAAGCCCCCAAAACAATATCCAATAATAGCAATTTTCGTATTATCCACTTGGGGCAATTGAGTCACTTTATGAAATGCCGCATTAATACGTACCGCTAATTTTTCTCGATTTTGTATAAAAGGGGTCATTAAGGCTCTTTTTTCAGCCTTATCCAGACCTAACTGCGCATTTCCATACATATCGATAGCAAAGCCAACATACCCCAGACCAGCAAGCTGTATTGCTTTATTGCATGCTCCTTCTCCACGCCCTCCCCAATCAGGAGCCACCATGACACAAGAAAGTGGTTTTAAAAGACTATCATCATAGGCCATAAACCCTTTGCAGGCGGTGTCACCATCCTGGTATTCAATTTCCTCAATTTTTAACATATTAATTCTCGCCTCTATTGATTCATTAAATCGTTTCTAATAAAAAAGGACCCAATCGAGTCCTTTTTTAAAATATACGCATTATTCAGGGGGTGGCGTACTTCCGCCGGATGGAGCACCACCTGGCTCTCCAGAACCACCGGGCTGGCTATCAGGCCCAGTTTGGCTACTGCCTTGACTTCCTCCTTGGTCACCTCCTCCCTGCTGTGGCTTCGCTTGAACTTGGCCTTCACTCTCGGCAATCTGTTTAGCTTGGGGACTAAGTTTGCTAAGTATTTGTTGCCCCTTAGCGCCTAGCTTACTATCTATCTGAGTTTGAGCTTCATAAGTAGCCTTGCCAGCCTCACCCACTTTACCTTTCGCTTCTTCACCCCATTGAGCAGTTTCAGAGCCCAAACTCTCTGGAGCGCCACCTATCCATCTCAACACCTTATCAGGCAAATAGGCAATCAATGTAAACGCCTTTTGCACAATAATCAAATACATAGTAGTGTAAATCAGTATCGAGAAGAAGAAGGCATAAACGCCAGCCCAACCTGTGTATCCGCCTTGTAGCGCTGTTGATTGATAATCCCCTGTCAGTTTATCTTTAAAATTACCCCATTGCGAAGTATCCATTTGTAAACCTGCCCAATTCTTTACAGTCCCGGCTGCCTGTCTCATTTGGCATTCCGCAGGATACATTGCACAAAATTCCTTATTTTTGGGATCGCTGGCGTATGTACTTTTTTCCCATGTTTCTATCCCTTGATCATGCTGGATATAACTTACCGCATGATCAAACCCTGCATTGAGTACCCAGACTCCAACATAAGACAAAGCTATTGCGGTGATATACCCTATTATCATCATTGAAGGTCTTAAAAAGACATTGATTAAAATCATAATAGCCGCTTCACCCTTACCAAAAGCCTCATGACCTTCTGGATGGGTAATACCCAAAGCCACAATTGGAGCCGCAACCATAGCCTCGATTACAGCCATTAACCATGCGATTGATCCGAAAGTAAAAATCATATAAGGCAGCATGGGAATGTAGTAGGCGGTAATAAACCCCACAGAAACCATAGTACCTATCCAGGCCATCAATAAAGGCATCGCCATCATGATTAAAGCAAAGATAAATATACCAAAGCCCAATATTAATGAACTGACAACGGCTAGGTTCAACAAGGTTAACCATAGAGTACCTGAAAAGTTAATATACATGGTTCCCATATTAGCTAATGCTACAATAGGATTAACTCCAGGTTGTGAAATAGTTTGGACTCCTATTATGAAAATATCTTTCATGCCTTGCAAAGGAATCATTAAAAATGCCATCACGATCTGATTAATCATTTCCCCAAAGATGGCAAGCAGGAAATTATACACATATCTAATGATATAATTATAAACGACATCCCCCATCATCCGGCCAAGACAAAACGAGAAAAACATAATTTTAACCCGGCCACAATCAAAATCCTGCTTCTTTAAATAATACAGGGCTGTATCCACTTTAAAATTAATAAGATTAGCAAATTCCAGAGGTTTTATTCCTGGCTGGCCTGGCAATTGAACCATTAGAGAGTTATTGATAAACCCATATACTGTCGAAGAATTTTGGTCATTTGTCGCAGGGCGCTGAGCATTGGGCGCTACATTTGGCTGTTCGACTCCTTTATCCCCAAAAACAGGTGATCCGGTAATTAATGACTGTACTTGACTAAGCTTATTATTGTTATTTTGAAACCAGGTACATAACAATGGATAAGGATTTTGACACGCACTGCCAAAGGATTCCGTTAACTTGGAGGCATCAAAATCAACCTTTATTCCAGTATCAGTATCAAATTGATCAGCAGTTTCTATGGCACTACCATTTAATTTAACCAAATCAAAAAAGTAGGAGCCAGCCATAATCCATCCTTTGGCATTAGCTTCCGCAATAAATTCACGCGCTTTACCAGCATTCACATCCTTATTAGCTTGTCTGATAAGATTTAGAGTTGGCATCATGACGCCATTGTAGTCATTAATAGCCCCTAAAAACTCTGTACCATTAAACAATACACCTGCAGAATATACCGATGATTGAGAAGTGGCTGGTCCCCACGTGACACAGGTTTGATTATAATTAGTACAAGGTTCTCCAGCTTTTGTATAAGGAATACCAAACTGTTGTTTTGCAATTGGTGAAAAATCATTATTCTTGGTTCCTGATGGAGTGGTTGTGGGTGAAAAGGCAGGATCGTTGTTAACCATTATTTGGGCAACAGAAGACAATGTAACATACATTTGCTGCAAAGCAATTGCCCGCGACAATCGAGCCGTTTCCAGCTGAGAGGAAGTAACAGTTATAGTAGAAGCACTGCCACCGATAGTCGCATTAGCCCCAACGCCTCCAGTAGTTACCTTATTAGGTTGTAAGTCAGCAATACTATTCCATGAGATTTTTCCGCAAATACCATTTAAAAATCGAAATGTGGAAGCTTTATCAAAATTTGGCATGTCAATACTATAAGGACCAGTTATACCCCCATCATTTTGCGCCTTGACAAAATTCACTGTGCTTAGGAAATCAGGAATAGAGGCATTACAAAATTTATCCATTTCAGGGGAAGGATTACCGCCACAAGGAGGACTTTTATTTTGTTTGGCTTCTAAATAAATTTGTTTTTGGGCTTCTAGCTGTTTTTGTAAGCCCAACATACAAACCTGGCCAGCTAATATTCCCATAGCACCGTTTGCTACACCAGAGGAAGAGGCTTCATTATAACTTTTAGTTGGATCAGCTTGAGCCTGAATTATAACACCGCC
Source organism: Legionella norrlandica (assembly GCF_000770585.1). Taxonomy (GTDB): domain Bacteria; phylum Pseudomonadota; class Gammaproteobacteria; order Legionellales; family Legionellaceae; genus Legionella; species Legionella norrlandica. The sequence continues at coordinate 21,900 of NZ_JNCF01000040.1, forward strand.
TCGATTCAAATAGCTTAGTGCTGCTTCCCATACTTTATCAGCAGCACCCACACCTTGCACAATAACCCACATAAAAAACACTTGCATCATACAATAACCAGATGCTTTAGGCATTAACAAAGCTAACCCGAAAGTGGAGCGAATTGGGATCCAAATAGAAGACCATTTTTGCCCAAGCATTTGTCCTTCATGGGCTGTATTCATGGTGGAAACCAAAAGGTGTACATGATAATAATTCCACCCAGGCCAAAACTGCCGAGTTAAAAACCCCAAACATATTGCCCATTATTTGGCTGCCAGTGCCATGTAGGACACCATCCACCACACCAAACAAATTCCCTAAAAATACGACTGACAAATCACTCGCCGGAGGAGCGAAACTTAGGGCCCCATTATCAGCCAGAGCAAGAGCTGGAAACAAACAAAGGAGGACAGTAATAGCTAATTTATTCATTCTTTCTCACCCAATAACCCTTGCCTGTACCATTCCTTAATAGTACATCCCAATTTACGATGCTTAATTTGGAAATACCAGAAATGATAACGGAAGGCTAGTACCAAAGCGATCAACACAATAATTAGACTTATTATTGCTGCTTTAAATGTGCCATAAAACAGTTGATATCCCATATAAACAAATAATCCGAAAGCAGCAATCACCATAATAATGCTAAGCCTGAATAAAGCATTCTGTTTTATAATCAGATCAGCATCATTTAATTTTAATTTCTTGACAGCTTCATCAAATGACTCGACTTGGGTTGGTGTTTGAGGCAAGAATAACCGCTTTACGCCATTTACCAAATACATGGTAAGCGACTTCATTCTGTCCCAATCAGACCATTTACGAACATTAATAATCCTTGTAAAAACTCTTACTATCCTTGAACCCGGCTTCTTTTTCATATTTTTTACTTTTTCGTAATTTTAAGTAATGGACTTTTATATATCATAATATACTATAGTAGTATGTAGTTGTTTCTTCTATCAACGTATCTCAGTAAAAAAAGAGTAAATAATGCCTGATCTAAGTCATGAAGCCTCTGCAAAATATTGGTTTGAATATATTGATCCTATGATTTATAGGGTTATTACCTTTATGGAAAGTGTGGAAACCTGGACTCTTGATGGAAACCCTGAGTTAGAAGAGGCCATGAAACAATTGGGGCAGGAACTTGATGATATAGAAAAAATCGATTTGGGGTTGCTAGCAGAAGAAGACAAATTCATTCGTATTGTGGGCAATATTAAATCAGGAAGAGGTTTGCGCTTGCTACAAGCTATAGATACGGTTCATCCTGGCAGCGCCTCTCGGGTTCTAATCCATGCTGAAGAAACCAGTGTAAGCAGTACCGATCCTGCAGGTTTTTTCTTAAAACGAAATATTGTATTTGAAAGACTACGATTGTTATCACGAGTTTTTAGCCAATACCGCCTTAAACTTGTTTTAAGGGCACTCGAAGGGGATGAATAATGAAAGTATTATCTAAACTGGCTTTTGCCAATGTGTTTTGTTTTACTGCTTTATCGGTTTCAGCTCAGACTTACGATCAGTACCAGTATACGCAACAGACAAGCACCAACACTTCCAATTTAGTCACTTATCTGACTAATTTAGGGAAATACTTAGGCTATGACATCACTGATTCTAAGAAAACTCCTAGCCCGCCTTGGTCCGAATTACTTAATAAAAATGCAGCCCAACTCATTCAAAACTATGCTTATTATACTGTTTTGGGGGCTATTCCTGTTAATGCCATGTCCCAAGGATTAATGAATTTTGTTACCAGTGGCGTAGAAGGGAATAGAGTGATTAATAGTACAGCTAACAACACTTTCAAAATCCAAAATTATGATTCTGGATCATCGGGTCAATCTGGAAAAGTCACCGCCAATAGTTCAATAGATCAATCCATTACAGCTACTCAAACCACAGGTGGTAGTGGAATTTTTACCACTCTACAACCACAAGCGGCAGAAAAATTTTTGAAAGATCCGGTCAGTCAAGCAGTATACAATATTCTGGGAACACCAAGCTACACATACTGCATGGCCAATGACGAAAAATCCTACTTATCAAATTGTAATTTAAAGTCTGACAATATGGTAATGCAAAATGCTGTAGGCACCCTACCCCCGGCAGACCAGCTTTATAAATTTGGTTATAATCAATTGCTGGTTAGCGATCTGAACAGCAATTCCTTAATTGCTCCTTTGGTCTTGGATACTTCTGCAACACTTTCACAGGCTCAAAGTTCAGATACTACTCCTGGTGGATTAAAAGCGGTGAGTCAAGCACAAATTGCTGCTAACTTTATCAAATATGCCAGTGCC
>NZ_JNCF01000065.1 GCF_000770585.1 Legionella norrlandica
TCGCTAAAATAATCGAGTAAAGAGGTAATAAAGTAGTATGTGGCACGAATAATCATATTTGTGCCAATTAAATTTAGGCCAGTAGCTCAATTGGCAGAGCGGCGGTCTCCAAAACCGCAGGTTGGGGGTTCGATTCCTCCTGGCCTGCCAACTACCAAGTAAATATGAAAAGTTCAAACGAAAATCAGAGCAAAGTAAAAGATACAATATCCTGGATGACTATAATTTTAGTAACCGCAGGAGCATTTTTCTGCACTTATTATTATACGTTTACAGGACCAATCCAAGCCATACTATGGCTTGTATGGTTTATCTTAATAATGTTTTTAGGTTACTTAACCACAACAGGCAAGCGTATTTTTGCATTTGCACAGGAAGCAAAAATTGAACTGCTAAAAGTAGTTTGGCCTACTCGTCAAGAAACAATACAAACAACTACAATAGTAATGGTTATGGTTGGTCTAACTGGGTTTATACTCTGGGGAGTAGACTCAATTATGATGTGGGCAATTGCTAAGTTAACGCATTTAGGGTGAATATGGTGGACGAACACAAGACAAAACAGTGGTACGTTGTACATGCCTATTCAGGGTATGAAAATTTTGTTATGCGTGAAATAGTATCTCGTGCAAAGCACCATAATTTGCAAGATAAAATAGGTGAAGTTGTTGTACCTTCAGAAGAAGTTGTTGAAATGCGTTCTGGACAAAAACGCAGAAGCACTCGTAAATTCTTCCCGGGTTATGTCTTAGTCCATATGATTATGGACGATCAAACATGGCATATGGTTAGAGCTATTCCTAGGGTATTAGGGTTTATCGGAGGAACCAGCCAAAGTCAAAAGCCAACGCCAATTTCTGATAGAGAAGCACAAGCAATTATGCAGCGAGTTGAGGATGGAGTGACTAAACCAAGACCTAAAATACTATTTGAGCCTGGTGAAGTTATAAGAGTTAAAGAAGGTCCGTTTGTTGATTTCAACGGAGTAGTTGAAGAAGTAAATTATGAGAAGAATAGATTAAGAGTTGCAGTTCTTATTTTTGGACGTTCTACACCTGTAGAATTAGAATTCAGTCAAGTAGAGAAGACATAAGCTAGTATCCAAAATTACTAGATGTTTGAAAGATATAATTTTGTAAAAACAGGGGAGCTAGAATTGAATTGAAATTCAATAATACTAGCGTATGACCCATAAGGAGTAAAAATGGCAAAAAAAGTAGAAGCATACATAAAGCTACAAATTCCCGCAGGAAGTGCAAATCCAAGTCCACCAGTTGGTCCAGCACTAGGTCAACGTGGCGTAAACATCATGGAATTTTGTAAAGCATTTAATGCTGCGACCCAACAAATGGAGAAAGGGTTACCTACTCCAGTTGTTATTACAGTATACAGTGATCGTAGCTTTACTTTTGTAACCAAAACCCCGCCTGCATCGGTCTTATTGAAGAAAGCAGCTGGCATCCAAAGCGGAAGCGGTACACCAAACACTAAAAAAGTAGCTAAGCTAAACGTCAGTCAACTTGAAGAGATTGCTAAAATTAAGAAGCCAGATCTTACAGCTGCTGACTTATCTGCGGCAGTTAGAAGTATTGCAGGTACAGCTCGTAGCATGGGTATTGATGTTGAAGGTTTGGAATAAGGGGTTACCATGGCAAAATTAAGTAAAAAACAAAAGAAAGTAGCGGAAGTTATTAAACCAAATCATTTTTATACAATTACTGATGCGGTAGCTATCTTAAAAGAATTTGCATCCAAGAAATTTCGCGAGAGTCTAGATATAAGCATTAACCTTGGTGTTGATCCTCGCAAGTCAGATCAAGTGGTTCGTTCTTCCACAAATCTTCCTAAGGGCACCGGTAAAACTGTGAGAGTAGCTGTTTTTGCTCAAGGGGATAACGCCGAAAAGGCTAAGACTGCAGGAGCAGATATAGTAGGTTTTGAAGATCTAGCAGATCGAATTAAAGCAGGTGAGATGGATTTTGATGTTGTAATAGCAACACCAGATGCTATGAGGCTTGTAGGACAGCTAGGTCAGATCTTGGGACCACGAGGCTTATGCCAAATCCTAAGGTTGGAACAGTTACTACTAATGTTGAAGCGGCTGTTAATGATGCCAAATCTGGACAGGTAAGATATAGAACCGATAAAAATGGAATTATTCATTGTTCTATTGGTAAGGTTGATTTTACACCGGAAGATGTTATGGAAAATGTTATAGCATTAATTAATGATCTGAAAAAGGCAAAGCCAACTTCATCTAAAGGACAATATTTAAAGAAAATATCCTTATCTAGTACAATGGGCCCAGGGTTACCTATTGATATTTCATCAATACCTATGTAATATATTATCCCATTTTAAGAATTCACGGCATAGATTTGGTTCCATGCCGTCGAAGACCGCAGGTGCTTATGCTTAATTTCCTGCGCAGACGGTGAACCGGCTCCTTAATAAGAGACGGCCACCATAACTGTCAAGTCCATGTGATTTGTACAAATTAGGAGGTCAGTAACGTGACATTAAATTTAGCTGCAAAAAAAGCCGTTGTTGAAGAAGTGACTGCAGTCGCGTCAAAGGCTATTTCAGCAGTGGTTGCTGATTATCGTGGGTTAACTGTTAATCAAATGACGCAATTACGTAGTGAAGCACGCAAATCACGCGTATATCTTCGAGTAGTGCGAAATACTCTAACAAGAAGAGCATTTAAAAATACAGAATTTGAATGCCTTAATGACTTGCTTGTGGGCCCAGTATTTATTGCATTATCTCTTGAAGCACCAAGTGATGCTGCTAGGCTATTAAAAGAATTCGCAAAAACATTTGAAAAGCTTGAAGTTAAAGCATTATCAGTTGGAGGTAAGGTATACAACGCAAATCAAATTGATGCAGTTGCAAGCCTGCCCACACGTGATGAAGCTATAGCCAAGTTAATGTATGTGATGAAAGCGCCAATTGAGAAATTTGTCCGTACACTTGCAGAGCCACATGCTAAGTTGGTCAGAACTATTGCTGCTGTGAAGGACAAAAAAGCAGAAACTCTCGCTTAATCATTATTTAATTTTAATTAGGAGCTAGTAATGGCTGTATCAAAGAACGAAATATTAGAAACAATTTCAAACATGTCAGTAATGGAAATTGTTGAATTAATAGAAGCAATGGAAGAGAAATTTAATGTTTCTGCTGCCGCTGCTGCTGTAGCTGTTGCTGCACCAACTGCAGGTGCTGCTGCCGCTGCTGCTGAAGAACAAACCGAATTTACTGTTGTTATGACCAGCTTTGGTTCTAACAAAGTAAATGTCATTAAGGCAATTCGAGGAATAACTGGTCTTGGTCTGAAAGAAGCTAAAGATCTAGTAGAAGGTGCACCAGCAACTGTTAAAGAGGGTGTATCCAAAGATGAAGCTGCCAGCATCAAGAAAGAACTTGAAGAAGCTGGTGCTACAGTAGAAGTTAAATAATTAATAAAAAGAAGTATTTTAGGACCCAGCCATGTTTACATGGCTGGGTTTACTCGTTTGAAAATCATCAATAATTTACAGAGGAACCACCATGGCAGTTGCAGAAGCTAGACCTCAATATTCGCATGCTGAGAAAAAACGATTTCGCAAAAGCTTTGGTAAGCAGACAGACATAATGCCCATACCGAATCTGCTTGAAATTCAACTTAAATCCTACAGGGATTTTCTCCAAACCGATACTAAATTAAGTGAACAACTGAAGACTGGATTACATGCTGCATTCTCTTCTGTATTTCCTATTGAAAGTTTTTCTGGTAATGCAAGACTTGAATACGTTGGTTATAAATTAGGTGAGCCAGCATTTGATGTCCGCGAATGTAAGCTAAGAGGATTAACTTATTCAGCTCCCCTTAGAGTAAAAATTAGGCTTGTAGTTCTCGATAAAGATGCAAGCGATGAGCCAAAGCCTGTCAAGGATATAAGAGAACAAGATGTTTTTATGGGTGAAATTCCGTTAATGACTGATGTTGGTACTTTTGTAATTAACGGTACTGAGAGAGTAGTAGTTTCACAATTACATCGTTCTCCAGGTGTAATATTTGAACATGATAAAGGAAAAACTCATTCTTCAGGCAAATTACTTTATTCTGCACGAATAATTCCTTATCGTGGTTCATGGTTGGATTTTGAATTTGATCCTAAAGACTGTGTGTATGTGCGCATTGATAGACGTCGCAAGTTGCCAGTAACAATATTGCTTAGAGCTTTGGGTTATGAAGCAGAAGATATACTGAATGAATTTTTTGAAACAACTAGCTGTCATCTAAAAAATGGCGAATACCATATCGATTTAATTCCTCAGCGTCTCCGTGGGGAAATAGCTTCTTTCGATATACATGTTCCAGAGACTGGGGAGCTTATTGTGGAGCAAGGCCGCAGAATTACTGCAAGACACATTAAGCAAATGGAAAAGCATCAAATGAAAGATCTAGTTGTTCCAAGAGATTACCTGGTTGGAAAAATACTAGCAAAGAATATTATTGATACATCAACAGGTGAATTTTTAGCACAAGCAAATGACGAGGTTACTGAAGATTTACTTGATGCTATGGCAAATAGCGGTATTTTAGAATTTGATATGATTTATACTAATGATTTAGATCATGGCTCTTATATATCAGACACACTAAAAAGTGATCCTACAGCGTCCCAACTAGAAGCATTAGTTGAAATTTATCGCATGATGCGTCCAGGTGAGCCACCTACTAAAGAGGCAGCCGAAGCATTATTTAAAAATCTGTTTTTTGTTGAAGAAAGATATGATTTATCAGCAGTAGGACGAATGAAATTTAATCGTCGAGTAGGAATAAAAAGTGACGAAGGACCAGGAACTTTGACTAAAGAAGATATCTTATTAGTAATCAAAACATTAATAGATATCAGAAATGGAATCGGCATGGTTGATGATATTGACCACCTTGGGAATCGTCGCGTAAGAAGCGTTGGAGAAATGACTGAAAACCAATTTAGAGTTGGTTTGGTTCGAGTAGAGAGGGCTGTTAAGGAACGATTAAGTTTGGTTGAGTCAGAGAATTTAATGCCTCAGGATTTAATTAATGCAAAACCAGTGTCTGCTGCTATTAAGGAATTCTTTGGCTCTAGTCAATTGTCTCAATTTATGGATCAAGTCAATCCATTATCTGGAGTCACTCATAAGCGCCGTGTATCTGCGTTAGGACCAGGTGGCTTAACCCGCGAACGCGCTGGATTTGAAGTTCGAGATGTCCATACTACGCACTACGGACGTGTATGTCCTATTGAAACGCCTGAAGGCCCTAATATTGGATTGATCAATTCCTTATCCGTTTATGCTCGAACTAACGATTATGGATTTATTGAGACGCCATGTCGTAAGGTAGTGAATGGCCGGGTAACGGACGAAATCGAATATTTATCAGCAATTGAAGAAGTTGATCAGTATATTGCACAATCTAATGTAGAACTGGATGAAGAGGGAAATATTCTTGCTGACTTGGTACCTTGCCGGCACCAAAATGAATTTTCATTAACCACGCCGGAAAAGATCAATTATATGGATGTCTCACCCAAGCAAATCGTTTCTGTAGCGGCATCATTAATCCCATTCTTGGAGCATGATGATGCGAACAGGGCATTGATGGGATCTAACATGCAGCGTCAAGCAGTTCCTACATTACGCTCAGAGAAACCACTGGTTGGAACAGGGATGGAGCGAATTGTTGCCTCTGATTCAGGCGTCTCAGTTGTAGCCAAACGTGGTGGGGTTATTGATCTTGTTGATGCTTCACGTATTGTGGTGCGTGTGAATGATGATGAAACAACAGCAGGTGAAACAGGGGTAGATATATATAATTTAACTAAATATTTTCGCTCTAACCAGGATACCTGTATTAATCAAAGACCCATAGTTTCTAAAGGTGACCTAATTCAGAAAGGGGATATATTGGCTGATGGTCCATGCACTGATATGGGTGAGTTGGCTTTGGGTCAAAACCTACTAGTCGCGTTTATGCCATGGAATGGATATAACTTTGAGGACTCAATTCTTATATCCGAACGCATCGTTCAAGATGATAGATTCACAACAATTCATATTGAAGAGTTAACTTGTATTGCGCGTGACACTAAACTAGGGACAGAAGAAATTACTGCTGATATTCCTAATGTAGGTGAATCTGCTTTATCTAATTTAGATGAATCTGGCGTTGTTTATATTGGTGCAGAAGTAAAAGCCGGAGATATTCTTGTTGGAAAAGTAACACCTAAGGGAGAAACACAACTTACTCCAGAAGAGAAACTTCTAAGAGCTATCTTTGGTGAAAAGGCATCAGATGTTAAGGATTCTTCTTTAAGAGTTCCATCTGGAATGAATGGTACAGTCATAGATGTGCAAGTGTTTACTCGAGATGGACTTGAAAAAGATGCAAGAGCCAAGAGTATCGAGGAAGAGCATCTGGCTCGAGTTCGTAAGGATTTAATAGATGAGCGACGCATCCGCGAGGAAGATATTTATCATAGAGTTTCTCATTTACTCATTGATAAGATAGCAACAGGTGGTCCAGGAAATTTGAAGCCGGGATCTAAAATTACCCAAGACTATTTAGATAAAGCTGAAAGAGAAAAATGGTTTGATATCCGTCTGGAAGATGACTCAGTAAGTCAACAACTTGAGCAACTTTCTAAGCAATTGGAATTGTTGACTAAAGAAATGGAAAAGCGTTTTAACGATAGTCGCAAGAAGATTACCCAGGGCGATGATTTAGCTCCTGGCGTATTGAAAATTGTTAAAGTGTATCTGGCCGTTAAAAGAAGGATCCAGCCTGGTGATAAAATGGCAGGTCGTCATGGGAACAAAGGGGTAATTTCGATAGTTGTTCCGGTAGAAGATATGCCCCATATGGAAGATGGAACAGCAGTAGATATAGTTCTTAATCCACTTGGTGTACCATCGCGAATGAATATTGGTCAGGTTCTTGAAACACACCTAGGCTTGGCTGCCAAAGGTTTGGGACGAAAAATTGCTCAAATGCTGGATGAGAAACAAACTTCTTTAGAGGTTAGAGCGTTTCTAGAGAAAATTTATAATCACGATGGTGTACAGCGAGTAAATTTGAAATGTCTTAATGATGAAGAATTAATGAAGTTAGCTGACAATTTGAGGTCAGGGGTTCCAATGGCAACTCCTGTTTTTGATGGAGCTACTGAGAAGGAAATCAAAAGTATGTTGCAGTTGGCGGGAATGTCCGCAGATGGTAAAACGGTGTTAATTGATGGAAGAACAGGAAATAAATTTGATAACCCTGTCACCGTGGGCTATATGTACATGCTGAAATTGAACCATTTAGTTGATGATAAGATGCACGCACGCTCAACTGGATCCTACAGCTTGGTAACGCAACAACCGTTAGGCGGTAAAGCTCAGTTTGGTGGTCAGCGTTTTGGAGAGATGGAAGTGTGGGCATTGGAAGCGTATGGTGCTGCATATACATTACAAGAAATGCTAACTGTAAAATCAGATGACGTTGGAGGTAGAACGAAAATCTACAAAAATATAGTCGATGGCGATCATCGTATGGACCCTGGAATGCCTGAATCGTTCAATGTATTGTTGAAAGAAATCAGAGCGTTGGGAATTGATATCGAGTTAGAGCACGATTAACTATTCAGCGATACATACTGACTAACCATTTTTTGGAGGCACAGACTTGGCTACTCTAAACAACGACCCAATGAAAAAAGCGCCAGTAATGAGTGATTTACTTGGTATTCTTAAGCAACAAGGTCAAAGTGAAGAATTTGATGCTATTAAAATTGCCTTAGCATCTCCTGAATTAATTCGTTCCTGGTCCTATGGGGAAGTTAAAAAACCAGAAACAATCAATTACAGAACATTTAAACCCGAACGTGATGGCTTATTCTGCGCTAAAACTTTTGGTCCAGTAAAAGATTATGAGTGTTTATGCGGTAAATATAAACGATTGAAACATCGTGGTGTTATTTGCGAAAAATGCGGAGTTGAATTGGCTCTTGCTAAAGTAAGACGTGAAAGAATGGGACACATTGAGCTTGCAAGTCCTGTAGCTCATATCTGGTTCTTGAAGTCACTTCCCTCCAGAATTGGTTTATTGCTCGATATGACCTTAAGAGATATAGAGCGTGTACTTTATTTTGAAGCTTTTGTTGTTGTTGAGCCTGGGATGACAGAGCTTGAGCGTGGCCAATTATTGAATGATGAAGCATACCTTGATGCAATGGAGCAATACGGCGATGAGTTTGATGCTCGCATGGGTGCTGAAGCAATTCGTGATCTGCTGCGTCAAATTGATTTAGAGGAAGAAATCAAAAATCTACGAGAAGAGCTTCCAACTACAAATTCTGAAACAAAAATTAAAAAAATCACCAAAAGATTAAAATTGCTTGAAGCATTTTATGAGTCAGGAAATAAACCTGAATGGATGATTATGGATGTTCTTCCAGTTCTCCCGCCAGATTTAAGACCACTAGTACCATTAGATGGTGGACGTTTTGCAACTTCAGATTTGAATGATTTATACAGACGCGTGATTAATAGAAACAACCGACTAAAAAGGCTGCTTGATCTTAACGCGCCGGACATTATCGTACGCAATGAAAAGAGAATGTTGCAAGAGTCTGTTGATGCGTTGCTTGATAATGGAAGACGTGGTCGTGCAATTACCGGAACTAATAAAAGACCTCTGAAGTCGTTGGCTGACATGATCAAAGGTAAGCAAGGTCGCTTTAGACAAAATCTTTTAGGAAAACGAGTCGATTACTCGGGGAGATCGGTTATTGTTGTTGGTCCCACCTTAAAATTACATCAATGCGGACTGCCTAAAAAA
>NZ_JNCF01000066.1 GCF_000770585.1 Legionella norrlandica
GGCTCCAACGTTGCACAGACTTGGTATTCAAGCGTTTGAACCGGTCCTGATTGAAGGTAAAGCGATTCAGCTTCATCCTTTAGTGTGTACAGCTTATAATGCTGACTTTGATGGGGACCAGATGGCTGTACATGTGCCATTAACTTTAGAGGCACAACTTGAAGCTCGTTCATTAATGATGTCAACAAACAATATTCTATCTCCTGCTAGCGGTGAGCCGATTATTGTTCCAAGCCAGGACGTTGTTCTAGGTTTGTATTATTTGACAAGAGAAAAGGTTAATGCTTTGGGCGAGGGTAAAATATTTGCAAGTGCGCAAGAAGCGAAGAATTTTTATGAAGCTGGGCTTGTTGATATTCATGCAAAAATTAAAATTAGAATGCCCAATGAAGAAGAGGGGGCTAGCGGGTATCATTTAGTTGATACTACTGTCGGACGAGCAATTTTAGCGGAGATTTTGCCAAAAGGAATGCCTTTTGAATATATAAATCGGACAATGACAAAAAAGGTTATTTCTAAAGTCATTGATAGCTGCTATCGTAAATTCGGTTTAAAAGAAACTGTAATTTTTGCTGACCAGTTGATGTATACTGGATTCAAATATGCAACTCGTTCTGGGGCATCAATAGGTATAGAAGATATGGAAATACCTGATGATAAAGCCAGTATTATAGAACATGCCGATAATGAAGTAAGAGAAATTGAAGCGCAATTCCGTTCCGGTTTAGTTACTAACGGCGAACGTTACAACAAAGTAATTGATATTTGGTCAAGAACTAATGAATTAGTTGCTAAATCAATGATGTCTAAAATTGCTACAGAGGAAGTTGTTGATGCTAAAGGTAACAAAGTTAGGCAAGAATCATTTAATCCTATTTTCATGATGGCAGATTCTGGAGCAAGAGGTTCTGCCGCGCAGATTAGACAGCTCGCAGGAATGCGTGGTTTGATGGCTGCACCTGACGGTTCTATTATCGAAACTCCAATTACTGCAAATTTCCGCGAAGGATTAAATGTATTCCAGTACTTTATTTCAACCCACGGAGCACGCAAGGGTCTGGCTGATACCGCATTAAAAACGGCAAATTCAGGTTATTTGACAAGACGTCTTGTTGACGTAGCGCAAGATGTAGTGATTACTGAAGATGATTGTGGTACTGATACTGGTATATTGATGCAGCCATTAATTGAAGGTGGAGATATTGTTGAACCTCTGCATGAGCGTGTCTTAGGTCGTGTGGTTGCAACAGATGTTTATATTCCTACTCGAACTGAACCTGTTGTGAAGGCAGGTACCTTACTCGATGAGGAGTGGGTCGAAAAACTTGAAAAACATGGTGTTGACCAAGTTATGGTTAGATCACCAATTACTTGTCAAACAAGATTTGGACTCTGCGCAAAATGTTATGGTCGTGATCTTGCTAGAGGACATCTCGTTAACACAGGGGAAGCTGTAGGTATTATTGCTGCTCAATCTATTGGAGAGCCCGGAACACAGTTGACTATGCGTACTTTCCATATTGGAGGTGCAGCATCCAGGGCAACAGCTGCTAATAATATTCAAATCAAAACAAAAGGCGTCATTCGTTTACATAATATAAAGACTGTAACCCATGAAAATAAAAACTTGGTAGCAGTTTCTCGTTCTGGAGAAGTGACTATTGTAGATGAATTTGGACGCGAGCGTGAGCGTTATAAAGTTCCTTATGGTGCTGTAATTTCTGTCCAGGATAACTCGCCCGTTGAAGCCGGTCAGGTTATTGCAACTTGGGATCCTCATACTCACCCAGTTATCTCCGAGGTATCAGGTTATTTGAAGTTTGTTGATTTGATTGATGGCATTACCATGAACAGACAAACGGATGAATTAACAGGACTCAGTAATATAGTAGTCATAGATGCTAAGCAACGAAGTGCTGCTGGGCGTGATTTACGGCCTATGGTCAAGCTTGTTACGAACGAGGGCGATGATATTTACCTGGCTGGTACTAATGTTCCTGCGCAGTACTATTTACCTGTAGATGCTATTGTTAATTTTGAAGATGGTAGCTTAGTGGGCATTGGGGATGTTATCGCACGTATCCCGCAAGAACGATCTAAAACTCGCGATATTACAGGAGGTTTGCCAAGAGTTGCAGACTTATTTGAAGCACGTAAACCAAAAGATTCTGCAGTAATGGCAGAAGTATCTGGTTTAGTTAATTTTGGTAAAGAAACTAAAGGTAAACGTCGATTAATTATCAATGTGTCCGAAGAGCACTGCCATGAAGAGCTTATTCCTAAGTGGCGTCATATTTCAGTATTCGAAGGCGAGCATGTTGAGCGAGGAGAAATAATTGCTGAGGGAGCACTCAATCCTCATGATATTTTGCGTTTATTGGGTGTTGGAGCATTGGCAAATTATATAGTGAATGAGGTTCAGGATGTATATCGTTTACAAGGGGTAAAAATAAACGATAAACATATAGAAGTAATTGTTAGACAAATGTTACGTAAGCGCGTAATTACTTTTGCTGGGGATTCGAAGTTCCTTGTAGGAGAGCAAGTTGAAGAAAGCATCATGTTACAGGAAAATGATAAACTTTTAGCTGAAGGAAAACAAATTGCTAGAGGAACTCCTATCCTATTAGGAATTACCAAAGCATCATTAGCAACTGAATCCTTTATCTCTGCAGCGTCTTTCCAGGAGACAACAAGAGTCTTAACTGAAGCTGCAGTTAGCGGAAAAGTAGACGAATTACGCGGTTTAAAAGAAAACGTGATGGTAGGTCGTTTGATTCCCGCAGGAACAGGATATACTTATCATCAAAGCCGAAAGGCAAAAAGAGCGAAGGCTGCAGCAGGTGGAGATACTTCAGCAACCCACACGGTTACTGCAAGTGATGTTGAGCACGCGTTGAGTGAAGCATTAAACGCGGACAATCATGAACATTAATCAGGATTCAAGAATGGCGGATTTAAACTTGACAAATCCGCCTTACTTATATAGAATCCGGCCTCCTTATGCATTCAAAATATTCACAAGTGACAGATCGGAGTTAAGTATAAATGGCTACTATTAATCAGTTAGTAAGAAAGCCTCGTGTGGACGTAAAGAAGAAAAGTAACGTGCCAGCACTTGAGTCATGTCCACAACGACGCGGTGTCTGTACTCGCGTATACACCACTACACCTAAAAAACCTAACTCAGCTATGCGTAAGGTTGCTCGTGTACGTTTAACTAATGGCTTTGAAGTAACATCCTATATTGGTGGTGAAGGCCATAATTTGCAAGAACACTCTGTTGTTCTAATTAGGGGCGGTCGTGTTAAGGACTTGCCTGGTGTAAGGTATCACACAATTAGAGGTAGCTTGGATACATCAGGGGTAAACGATCGTAAACAAGGCCGTTCTAAATACGGTACAAAAAAACCAAAAGATAAAAAATAACTGATTGTAGGAAATTGAGATGCCAAGAAGACGAGAAGTACCTAAACGAGAAATTTTACCAGATCCAAAACATCATAGCGAACTACTTGCCAAGTTTATCAATGTTTTAATGGTCAGTGGTAAAAAATCAACTGCTGAAAAGATAATTTATGGCGCTTTATCTGTTATGGAAGAGCGTGTTAAGAAAACTAAAAAAGCTGATGAAGAAGGCGGTGAAACTGGAAGCAGTGGCAATGCTTCAGTATTGCGTTATTTTGAGGAAGCATTAAACAACGTTCGTCCCAGTGTAGAAGTTCGTTCACGTCGAGTTGGTGGTGCAACTTACCAAGTTCCAGTAGAAGTTCGACATGACAGAAGCATAGCACTTGGGATGCGCTGGATTGTTCAAGCTGCACGCACTCGCGGTGAAAAAGGTATGATGTTGCGTTTAGCAGGGGAGCTGATGGATGCTTTTGAAAATAAAGGGTCCGCAGTGAAGAAACGTGAAGATACACATAAAATGGCAAAAGCTAACCAAGCATTTGCTCATTTTAGATGGAATTAAGAGAGAGATAAGCCGTGGCAACTCCATTAAAACTATATAGAAACATAGGCATAGCAGCCCACGTTGATGCTGGAAAAACAACTACCACAGAGCGAGTTCTGTATTATACAGGTATGTCTCATAAAATTGGTGAGGTCCATGATGGTGCGGCAACTATGGACTGGATGGTCCAGGAACAGGAGCGTGGTATTACCATCACTTCTGCAGCAACAACTTGTTATTGGTCTGGTATGGATAAACAATTTGAACCGCACCGCATCAATATTATCGATACCCCAGGACACGTAGATTTCATGATCGAGGTAGAACGTTCATTACGAGTATTGGATGGGGCTGTTGTTGTTTTTGATTCTGTTGCCGGCGTGGAACCTCAATCTGAAACAGTATGGCGTCAGGCAAATAAATACGGTGTTCCCCGTATAGTGTTTGTAAATAAAATGGATAGAATGGGCGCTAACTTCCTAAGGGTAGTTAATCAGATTAAACAACGCTTAGGTTCGACCCCTGTAGTATTGCAGTTGCCTATTGGTGCAGAAGAAAATTTTAAAGGTGTGATCGATCTCATTAAAATGAAGGCAATTCATTGGGATGAAGAAAATAAGGGAATGACATTTAAATACCTTGATATTCCCGCTGATTTAAAAGCAACCTGCGAAGAGTATCGCACATTTATCATTGAAGCAGCTGCAGAAGATTCAGAAGAATTAATGGAAAAATACTTGGAAGGTGAAGAATTCACAGAAACTGAAATTAAAACTGCTCTACGTCACCTCACGGTTACTAATAAAATTGTTCCTGTATTTTGTGGTTCAGCATTTAAGAACAAGGGTGTTCAAGCAGTACTTGATGGGGTTGTTGAGTATTTACCATCCCCGACTGATATTCCTGATATTCAGGGAATTGATGAACATGGCAATGAAATTCATAGAAAAACAAGTTATGATGAGCCTTTCTCTGCTTTAGCATTCAAAATTGCTACAGATCCGTTTGTAGGTACATTAACATATTTTAGAACATATTCTGGTGTGCTTAAGAGTGGAGATACAGTATATAACTCTGTTAAGGGTAAAAGAGAGCGAATCGGACGTCTATTGCAAATGCATGCTAATTCTCGCGAAGAAATCAAGGAAGTTAGAGCCGGAGATATAGCTGCTGCTGTTGGTCTTAAGACAGTAACTACTGGTGATACATTATGTGATCAAGATAAGGTTGTGATTTTAGAAAGAATGGATTTCCCTGATCCAGTAATTGCTGTCGCTGTCGAACCGAAGACAAAAGCAGATCAAGAAAAAATGGGTATAGCATTAGGCAAATTAGCGCAGGAAGATCCATCTTTTAGAGTTCACACAGATGAAGAGTCTGGTCAAACCATTATTCAAGGTATGGGTGAATTACACCTTGAAATCATAGTTGATCGTATGAAAAGAGAGTTCAATGTTGAAGCTAATGTAGGTAAACCGCAGGTCGCATATCGTGAGACATTGAAGCAGGCTGTTGAACAAGAAGGTAAATTCGTAAGACAATCAGGTGGACGTGGTCAATACGGTCACGTATGGTTGAAAATTGAACCACAAGAGCCAGGAAAGGGTTATGAATTTGTTAATGCTATAGTTGGTGGTGTGATTCCTAAGGAATACATCCCTGCTGTTGATAAAGGGGTACAAGAGCAAATGCAGAATGGTGTAATTGCAGGGTACCCAGTAGTAGATGTAAAAGTTACGCTATTTGATGGTTCATTCCATGAAGTTGATTCAAGTGAAATGGCATTTAAAATCGCTGGATCTCAATGCTTCAAGCAAGGTGCATTAAAAGCGAAGCCTGTACTTCTTGAACCAATTATGAGTGTTGAAGTCGTTACACCTGAAGATTACATGGGTGATGTTATGGGAGACCTAAACAGACGACGAGGTTTGGTTCAAGGTATGGAAGATTCCCCAGCAGGTAAAATAGTTAGAGCAGAAGTACCTCTTGCAGAGATGTTTGGTTATTCGACCGACTTACGTTCTGCTACACAAGGAAGAGCAACTTACACTATGGAGTTTTGTAAGTACGCTGAAGCACCAACAAATATTGCTGAAGCAATTATCAAGAAACAATAAAAGTTAACGAGGTTATTGAAATGGCGAAGGAAAAATTTGA
>NZ_JNCF01000078.1 GCF_000770585.1 Legionella norrlandica
AATGCCATTGTTCCAGAGCTAGAAGCCAAACTAGGTGCAGATTACACTTATGCTATGGCTCAAGGTGATTTGACACTAGATGTTGGTTACATGTGGTTTAACTACTTTAATGCTTTACACAACACAGCCGTATTCACTGGCGGATTAGAGACTGATTTTGCTGCTTCTGGCCCATACATCGGCTTGAAGTATGTTGGTAATGTATAATTTAATAAGTAATTAAATTCTTTTAGAGCCCGTCACAAAATGATGGGCTTTTTTTTTTGAAATGGAGTCCATATGTTTAAAAAGACAAGTTTAGCTCTATTGGGATTAGCGGCAAGCAGTTATGTGTCAGCAGGTACTATGGGGCCAGTTTGCACACCGGGAAATGTCACTGTTCCTTGCGAAGCAAGAGCTTGGGATCTGGGTATTCAGGCGCTTTATTTAAAGTCAGTTTATGATGCCGATAGGGCTTACAGGCAAGTTCAAATATTACCTGACAGGTACGAGGATGTGCATGGATGGGACTGGGGTTATCGCTTAGAAGGCTCCTACCATTTTAATACTGGGAATGATGTTACTATAAATTGGACTCACTATAGTGATTACGTAAGTCCAAACGGACTTATCGGAAGTGTTGCAGTATTTCCAATCAACTTTCCTTACTCAGTTACCGGGATATATAAAAATAGATTTGACCAAGTCAATTTAGTAGTGGGGCAACATGCTGATTTTGGTTTGGTTAAGAATATTCGTTTTTACGGTGGATTACAGTACGCTAAAATTGATGTGGATGATACTAATTATTATGCCACCATATTCCCTGTCCTGGGACCGGTTCAATTATTTGATAACACAGACTTTAATGGTTTGGGTCCTGTTTGGGGCATAGATTACTCTTATGACTTAACCAGTGCATTCAGTGTCACTGCAAATGGCGCTGCTTCTATTTTGTATGGTACAGGCCGCTATAATCTAGGATATGCAGCATTTCCTGCTGGGCCAAATGGTGCAATCGTTAATTCTATTTATGCTAGCAAAAAAATGATAGTTCCAAGTTTAGAAGCAAAACTTGGCTTAAACTACGCTTATAATATGCCTCAAGGTGTATTAAATATCGAGGGTGGTTATCAAGTTATGAACTACTTTAATGCTCTACATTCTCAGTTTCTCCAAACCATTACAACTTCTTTAGCAAATAGTGATTATGGTCTTTATGGCCCATACATTGGGGTAAAATATCTTGGTAATGCATAAAGAACTATAACTCCACTCTCCACAGCCCATCGTTTAGATAAAGATGGGCTTCTCTTTTTCAATACCATTAATTCCAGATTAAATTATCAACAAACTACTCGAATAAATAAAGTCTAAACATTTGATTTAAATTTGACAAAGCACCATTGATCATAAACAAATCAAATTACTTAAATTAGATCCTAATAACCTATAGCCAGTTGGCATTTGTCACGATATAATCCCAAGGCTGTCCGTTCAAAGTGTAAAAATAATAAACAGGAGTACCCCGCATGAAGTTTAATAGAATTATTTTGGCTCTAGCTTGTTTATCATCGCCATTATATGCGGATCAAGATCAGCAACTTAAGAGTGAAATTCAACGATTGCAGCATCAAGCAGAAGACTTACAAGCTCAATTAGACAAATTACAACACCAATTAGCATCACATAAAAAATCACTTCAAAGCCATAAGCACAAGGTCGTTGTTGAAAAGCCCCAACCAGAAGCCAACTCAACTTCCCATTCAGAGCATGTCAAACAAGCACAATATCACACTACGCATATTACAGTTCACGCTCCTGATGCGCATCCAGAATCCATTAGTTTTTATCCAACAGCATTAGTTGCGGATAATAGGGTAGTAACCTATATCGCGGGAACACCGGTAGTAAGTTCGCCATATCTTGGTGATAGACCAGCCTTTGATGGTTCCGATTATATCGTCAATATTTCTAGTATTAACCGCGACATACGATTAATGCAGCAACGACGCAGATTATATAGAGCCTACCAAGAAATAGGCTACCCTATTCCTCATATGCCTATAATTGCATTAAGTGGAAAAGCAGAACCTGCTGCAACACTTAACAACCCTTTTAGATCAACAAATACAGACGGAGATATCACCTTAGGATCGAGTGAACTAGATGTTGCTGCTGCATTAAATGAAAATGTGGAGGCGTACATTGCTATTGCTTATGATGAAAGTCCTCCGGCTATTGGACCTCGTGTTAATAATTCAGCATTCAATTTAAATATGGGCTTTGTCAATATAGGCAATTTGGATAAGAGCCCGCTTTATTTCACCGCAGGACAAGTCTATGTGCCTTTTGGGCGTTATTCTAGCTCGATGATTAGCGCTCCTGTAACAATGAATTTGGCAAGAACTAAAACGAGACCTGTTATTTTTGGATACAAATCCCAAGAAGATACAGGACCTTTTGCCGCTGTTTATGGATATAGGAGTGATACTACTTTGGGTAAATCAGGGGTTGGTGGCGTAAACTTAGGTTATATTTTTGGATTCAACAATGATCTCAATGGTGAGATAGGTACTGGGTTTATTAGTTCCATTGATGATGCCGGAGGCATGCAAAGCACTGGATCTGATGTGGGAACAACGTTTGGTGGCTTCGGGTCTATTACCAATGGTAATGAAAATGTTCGTAAAACAAAAGCAGTCGATGTTCATGGCAATATTGGCTATGATCGTTACAATTTTACTGCAGAATGGGTAGGTGCCATACAAAATTTTAGACCTCAAGATTTAAGTTTTAATGGTCAGGGAGCTAGACCACAGGCTATCCAAACCGAAGCGGGCATGACTTTTAAGGCATTTAATAGGCCAGCATCCATAGGACTAGGTTATCAGTGGACAAAAGAAGCATTGGCTCTTAACTTACCCAAGCGACGTTATATGGGTGTATTTAATATTTCAATCTGGAAAGATACAGTGGAGAGTATTGAATATAGACATGATATTGATTATGGCATTACCCAGTTTGCTAACGGTGCTGCTCCTATAGGCTCTATCAATCTACCTACTTTAGGTACAGGGAAATCAGCAGATACAGTATCAGCTCAGATCGGGGTTTATTTCTAAAAGCCTTATCATTCAGAACACCTCAGCTGTAGAAGTTGGTGCTAAGCGATTAGCGAAGCCCAACATTTCTGTAAAAAGGCATACATTTCTGTTTTGAGGCTCAACAAGTGTTGGGCTTCCCATTAATTAGCACCAACTTACATTTTAGGAAATGCCCAAAGAACTCCCATTAATATAAGCTCCTTCCCCCCTTATTTTTATCCTGTGCTATCTTTTATTTTATAACGACCTTTCAAAGGTGTGAGCATGCAGTACTGTATAGAAGAAGAACATTATTTGTCGGGTAAATCAACAGGCTTCTTCTCAAACCCTGTCGCGATAAAGAACTGTTTTGTCAACGCAATGCTCAAGCCCGCATACATTGGGGTGTGCCCTGGCACGTCCTCTCCTGCCGCTCATTTTAAAAAAAAGCAAATGGGAAAAATAAAAATTCTTATAATTTTCATTTTTATTTTTTTCACTCAATTTGATGGCGCTTTTGCAGCAAAAATTGTTGAGTTAAATATTAAAGGAGCAATTGGTCCTGCCACGGTTGACTATCTGGAGAGAGGTCTAAAGAATTCACAAGACGCTGATTTAATAATAGTCCTTATTGACACACCAGGTGGTTTGTATGACTCGACACGAAATATTATTCAATTATTTCTGCTCTCAGATGTTCCAATCCTTACTTATGTGAGCCCTACCGGAGCAAGAGCAGCAAGTGCTGGAACTTATTTAATGTATGCCAGTACATTGGCCGCAATGGCACCGGGCACTCAAATGGGTGCTGCAAGCCCTGTAAGCCTTGGGACTGGATTCAGCGAGGGAGAAAAAGATAACCAAAATAAATCTACAATGGAAAGTAAAGTTATGCATGATGCTGTTGCAACCATCAGATCACTTGCACAATTGAGAGGTCGAGATTTGGATTTTGCTCAAAAAGCGGTTATTGAAGGCAGGTCGATTACTGCCGATGAAGCGCTGAAAAAAGGAGTCATCAATTATATTGCAAAAAACCGAGCTGATTTACTTACCCAGGCAAATGGAGCAAAAGTAAATCAGAATAATAGAATAATAACCATTAGTACCAGGAATCCAAAAGTAGAGGTAATAAGTCCAGATTGGCGAACTCAGTTTTTGTTAGTTATTACTAATCCGACGGTAGCTTATTTGCTGTTATTGCTTGGAGTTTATGGAATTTTCTTTGAACTGGTGAATCCTGGATATGTTATGCCCGGAGTAATTGGGGCAGTCTCAATTCTCTTCGCATTATATGCATTACAGTTATTACCTATAAATTATGCCGGGCTTGGTTTAATTATTTTGGGAATTCTATTTATTATAGCAGAGGCTTTTACACCAAGCTTTGGAGCTTTGGGTGTTGGGGGAACCGTGGCATTTATTTTAGGATCTATCATGTTGATGGACACTGAGCATGTTGCGTTTCAGATAGCTTGGTCTGCTATTTGGGCTATGGCAGTGGTAAATATTCTAATTTTTGTATTGATATTGGGAATGTTGGTTAAGTCTCGTGGGCAAGCAGTAAAACATGGGCTGGAAATATTAGTAGGTGCAAAAGGAAGAGCATTGGGTGAAATCAATTTACATGGTCAGGCCGTGATAAAAGGAGAAATTTGGAGCGTTCATGCAAAGTCTCCAATTGCTGCTAATAAAAATATCAAGGTAATTCAAGTATCTGGCTTATTATTAGAAGTGGAAGAAGATAAAACAGCTGACTAAAAGATTTTTATCCTAAGTTGCTGAGAATTTAAGGAGAATGTGATGGGACCATTTTTTGTCGTATTGCTGGTTTTGATTGGTTTGTTATTTATTTCAATGTTTAAAGTATTTAGGGAATATGAGAGGGGCGTTGTTTTTATGCTTGGGCGATTTTGGCGTGTGAAAGGACCTGGTTTAATAATAATCATTCCAGTTATTCAACAGGTGGTTCGTGTTGATTTGCGGACTATAGTGATGGATGTTCCTAGCCAGGATGTCATATCCAGGGATAATGTGTCCGTGCGTGTTAATGCGGTGGTGTATTTTCGTGTAGTAGTTCCTGAAAATGCTATTATTCAAGTAGAAAATTACTTTGAAGCAACAAGCCAGTTGGCTCAAACTACATTACGCTCCGTATTGGGTCAGCATGATCTGGATGATATGTTAGCTGAACGAGAGCAACTAAACAGCGATATACAAAAGATTCTTGATGCTCAAACAGAAAGTTGGGGAATTAAAGTTTCAAATGTCGAAATCAAGAAAGTAGATTTGGATGAAAGCATGATTAGAGCTATTGCTAAACAAGCTGAAGCAGAAAGAGATAGAAGGGCGAAAGTGATTCATGCTGAAGGAGAGTTGCAAGCGTCAGAAAAATTATTGCAAGCCTCTCAGGTTTTAGCTCAACAACCCCAAGCTATGCAGTTAAGGTATTTACAAACTTTGGCCGCGATAGCAAGTAACAACAATTCTACTATTGTATTTCCCATGCCAATTGAATTAGGAGATATACTAACTTCAATGGCAGGCAAGAAAAAATAATGAAAAGGTATAGGAGAAGTTGCAATATATTTCAGTGCCGGCTGGCGCTTCGCGAATAGTGAAGCCAGAATTCATTTTTACTGCAAAAAGAATGTTTACGTCTGATCTATTGAGATGGCATTAACTTTATTCTTTCTAATTCAGTAAAACAAACTTTCGTTTCGTCGATTTTTGTGATAGAAATCTATTCTTTTTGAGAATAAAGAGGAATATCGTGTCAATTAAATCAGACAGATGGATAGAGAAAATGGCCCTTGAGCATGGGATGATTTCTCCATTTGAAGCAAGACAAGTTCGCGAAAGTCAAAATGGTCGGACTATTTCCTATGGTGTATCCAGTTATGGATATGATGTACGTTGTTCTAATGAGTTCAAGATTTTTACAAATATTAATTCTGCTATTGTTGATCCCAAAGCATTTGATGAAAACAGCTTTGTTGATGTGCAGTCAGATGTTTGCATTATTCCACCAAACTCATTTGCTTTGGCAAGAACAGTGGAATATTTCCGCATACCGCGCAATATATTAACAATATGCTTGGGAAAATCTACTTATGCACGTTGTGGTATTATAGTGAATGTGACTCCTTTGGAACCTGAATGGGAAGGCCATGTTACTCTTGAATTCTCTAACACAACTACTTTGCCAGCCAAGATTTATGCTTATGAAGGTGTCGCACAAATGCTCTTTTTAGAAGCAAGTGAAGTATGCGCGGTTTCCTATCGAGATCGAAATGGGAAATATCAAGGGCAAACTGGAGTTACTTTGCCGCGTGCATAAATAATCTACTGAAGTTTTTAAAAGATCGTGGTGGTCATTTTTAAGAATCGAAGCATGGATTAGACAAGCATCATGCCATTTGTTGGGTCAAGGCCAAACTGACCCCAACTGCCTAGGGATAATCAAACTTGAAAAAGCTTTCACTGAAAATGCTTTTCAGGCTGAATTGTTCCCTTTTATTCGTCACGTGGAAGTGGATGTTGGGCTCGTGATGCGTTCACGCGCTCACGTAATTCTTTTCCCGGCTTAAAATGTGGGCTATATTTCGCTTCCGTTATTACTTTTTCTCCAGTTTTAGGATTATGGGCATTTCGCGGTGGTCGATAATGAAGAGAAAAACTGCCAAAACCCCGAATTTCTATCCTTTGGCCATTAATTAGGGCTTCACTCATTAATTCTAAGAGCCGATTAATGCTATCCGCTACTTGTTTTTCAGTTAGATTAGTCATTCGAGCAGCGATGTGTTCAATGAGTTCCGATTTAATCATATACCCACCTCGTTTTGTCGCGTGTTCTAATGTCTGCTACCAAGACACATCAGGCGCTGACAATTTCCTATTTGATTTTATAAGTATAGTTCGGGTAAAAATTTATTCAATGTTTTCAATCTGGTTAGTAAAAATTAGTTTTTTCTCACATGAATGAATGCAAAAACAACACCCCAGCTCATCTGAACTCTGGTGCGGGAAATTAATTTAAAATGACCCGGGAGCAAAGCTTTGCTGGTAGTGATTACTGTCTTGAGATGGGGTAATTCATCAAGTCGGGCACTAAGTTTTTCCCAGGTGGGACCAAATAATGTGGTGGAATTAATAAATAGTAAAGTGGCTTCCGATAAATCAACGGTTAAGAAATCACCTAAAATAAATGAAATTTTTCTGCTTTGCTCAATATATCCTTCTATGGTTGCCAGCTTCTTTAGCTGTTCACAAGCCTTTTGATGGAGTTCGGGAAATAACTCAATCCCTACGCTTTTACGAACGGGATACACCATACCACAAGCAATAACAGCTTTACCAGTTCCTGATCCTAGGTCATAAAAAACTGTGTTACTATCTATGTGGGTTAGTGATAATAAAGCAATGAACGGCAGAAATTCGATTTCTCCATACACGTAATCTATTGCGTCTTTGTTTTCCCTTGCACGTTGAGAGAGGAGAAAACCATTAGTATCGAAGTATAATTGCTCAAAAACCTGAGCATGATGGGTTAAATTTAACGATTTTTGCCATTGTTTGATGTGTATTTTTTTTCTTGCTTTTTGAACATTAAGCAAAAATATAATGACAAGCAATAATAGACATAAAAATCCTGTTTTTGAGAATGCAAGATCAAGAACAGCATTAGCCATGCTGTAATCCATCTTGATTTAAAATTTTTTCTTTTTCTTTTTGGCTCAATTTAGGCCAAGCTTGAAGAAGAACTTTGCCCGCTTGGCGTTCGCTCATGGCTTGATGATGCATCTCCCAGGGTAACTCGTCATTAAGGTAAATGACTATAATGAACGCTGTTATTATAGTTATAAACATAGCAAAGAAACCTAATCTGAATTGAAACGTATTGAGGAGCTTACTGCTTTTTTTTATCGCTTCATTTGCAACTTGCTCTACATGATCACAGCTTTCACTCGCTATGCGGTGAAAATGATGGGCATCGTATTTAGATAGCTGTGAAGCGATGTTTTGTGTTGCTTGAACAGCATGCCTTTCAATTTTATCAATACTTTTTTCTGTTAATGCTTTTATTTTTTCCTGTTGCTGCTGGCAGATTATAGAGAATTGCTTGCAAGTTTTTTCCAAGGAATGTAAATGAGTTTCACCTTGCGCCAAAGCTTTTTCGGCGGTTATTTTGAAGTTTATTACCCCTGTCTGAGAAATAACATTTTGAATTGCTGTTAATTCATTTTGTAAAGATTGAGTCATTAATTGAAATCGGGCTGCTTGTTGCTCGATTTCATCACGCCATTCCATCATTTTAGTTTCAGCAAGCTCAAAATAGGCAATAAACTCACCAGTATGCCGCAGCAGTTCTTTAATACGAACCAAATCTTCTTCCTGATAGCGTTCCATGCGTGCTCCTTGCTAAATCCAGAGATCAAGATACTTCAATGGATAAAGTGAAGAACCTTGGTATGTCTTATTTTGGATACAGGATTATGGGATTATTTATTATTTTATATCTATAAAAATATTTTGGGAACGCAATTTTCGTCCTTGAAAAATCCTTAATATTTTTTATCCATTATTTATTTCATAAATGTTCTGGATTACGTTTTCGCAATAGCTCAGATTGTCATGTATTAACAATATAATATTGCTTTCCCATTATCTAGATCAAAAATTCTCTAAAAATTGGCATTATTTATGCCTCAATATTAAATCCTTTCTTATTAAATGATATCCGAATATAATTTAAATTATCACATTTGCTAAAATAAGTGCAAGTAATAGAAAATAAATCAAAGATTGTATTAAAATCATACTGTTATTATTGAAAACGCTTTAGCAGTAAAAGCTTCAACGCAATGTAAAAACTTTGTTAATATTTCCTTAATCTGGATTGATTAGAATGAAGATATACGCTGGGGAAGGAGAACATGATGCTTAAAGCTGGGTTCTTTAAAACAAAAACAGAAGATCATAAATCAGAAATTCAACATAGTTTTATCGGTATAGGCGGAGAGCAATTCCACGCCCTCGCAGTTGCTTTGGTTGATTACTTAAACAGTTCTCCGCGGATAAAAGATGTTACTTTGAAAAAAATATTAGAACGTTTTTATTTTCATTATCCTAAATACATTTCCAACCAACCTTATATAACTCCCTCTGAACGTATGACCATGCTCATTAAGGGAGAGCGTAAATCTGAAATAGTTGAATGCTTTGCTTATGTATTGCGTCAACTAACTGTTGATGAAATTTATGCTAATCCTTTAAATTATCGAGAAGCATTTAATGGTTTAGACCGCGATACACCGAAATCATTTTTGCGCCAACCATCAATTGTTCTTCCAGTGAGCGCTTTAAGGGCTCTTGCTCAAGCAACAGGAATAAATATTACTGTATCGTTTGTTGAACATGGTAAGGAACTGAGGAAGCGTGAGATATATTCTGATGATGTTGTTACCACCTTAAAACCAGGAATAACTATTCAAATTCAACACGATAACTATTTTCCAGCAGTTAGAACTAAAAATAAAACAGATTTTGCCTATGTAGGTCAATTGGCTGTAAGTCCACCGAAACCAGTTGAAAGTACTAGCCCCAATGCGAATGGCACTATTGCTGATATGGTTGATTTAATAGCAACAGATAACAAAAAATTACTGCAAACTTACAAACAATGGGTTCAGAATTTATCTACAATGCTTCAATTGGGTGAAATAACGAGAGAAAAGTTGATTTCCCTTTATACTAAATTTTTACCTTCAACAAATGGATCTATCGTTGATCTGACGAAATTTTTTTCTGATTTAGCCGGGGTTTGTGATAAGCCGATTTCTGGCGAAGCAGGGATATTGCTAATGAGTTATTAGTTTCTTCTCTAGCCGGATGGATTAGTACTAAGCTAGTCGATGCAGATCAATTATTTGACCATTTGGAAAAACGCCCTTCTTCAATGTCAATGCCGGTTGCATAGAATCGTTGACATATGGAGTTTTGAGCTTCGCTAAACGAAGCTCAACAGCTTTATTATTGTTAATTATAGGTAGTTTTTTTCCCTCATCCATTCATTATTTGCAAATTTTGACATGTAATTACGAATAGAGTCAGGTAAAATGACTAGGCATTTTTGTCCCTTACTTAATAATTTAGCAGCTTGCAATGCAGCCCACATTGCGGCTCCACTGGATCCTCCTATTAATAATCCTTCCTCGCGAATTAACTGCCGTGCAGTTTGGAAAGAATTGGCATCATTGGTTTTTATATAGGAATCAATCAAATTGTTATCCAGTACCTCGGGAAAGAAATCATAACCTATGCCTTCTACTTGATAAGGCTTGATTTCTGTGCCACCTCCAAGGATTGAACCCTCAGGATCCACTCCTATTATTTTGATAGCAGGATTAAACTCCTTAAGACGTCTTGCTATCCCCGTAATGGTTCCTCCTGTTCCAACACCGGCGACTACCATGTGCAAATCTTTGCCGAAATCATCAATAATTTCTTGGGCCGTCCCAAAATAGTGGGCATTAGGATTATTGGGGTTAGCATATTGATCAAGGATATGGGAATTTGGAATTTCAGCTTGCAATTTTTTAGCGAGGGAAATATGGCTGTCAGGATCATTATAAGCAGCTTCTGTAGGGGTTCTATAAATGACAGCTCCTAAGCGTTCAAGGACAGATTGTTTTTCTTGGCTCATTTTTTCAGGCATAGTAATGATTACTTTATAACCCAAAACCGCTCCTGCCAAAGCCAAACCTATACCTGTATTTCCTGAGGTAGGTTCAATTAACGTATCGCCAGGTTTAATACGTCCTTCTTTTTCGGCTTTGACTATCATTTCATAGCCAATACGATCTTTTACAGACCCCCCTGGATTGAAGAATTCGCATTTGGCATAAAGCTCACAATCTAGATTCTTTCCCAGCTTATTGATTCTTACAACGGGTGTATGGCCTATGGTACCTAAAATATTAGGATAAATCATGGTAGTCCTTTGTCATGTTGAATTGACTTGATTATAAGCGCATAAGATTAAATATCCAAATGCAATTCGCCCTGATCTGATTTTATGGTCATTTGTGTATTTTTACATTATATTTATTAGGCAGATTTAGATTTTGTTTAATTAACAGATGCAGGAAGCTTACTATGATAAATTTCAAATCAATAAAATGGAGATATGGTGTCATTGCTATTTTTGTTTTAAGTATATCCGGATGTTATCTCGATGGTACAAGCCCACAAGAAAGAGGATATTCTCAAGAAAATGTCTCATCTTCTGGGGTACAAAAGGCAAAAGTTACCACTGAATCTCAAGCTCAACAAAAGAGCAACGTTTCACAGGATTCTGTTCAAAAATCAACTCCTGGACCACGGCATACTGCTGCTCCTCAACTTCCAGTAATTCAGTAAAATAATCTTTCTTTTTGTTGTCCCTCATAAGCATTTTGTTATGAGGGATAAATTCATGAGGCCCTTATCGAGAAACCTTGATTTTCAAGTATCGTAATTAAGCATATATAATATATGAGCAACAGGGTACAGAAAATCAAGACTTTTCCACCAAAATAACGGGCTGTCGACAGGATCTCGTTATTTTGCTGAAATCATTTCTTCGGGTTTCACATACTCTGCAAATTGTTCAGCAGTTAATATTCCTAATTTTACTGCTGCTTCCTGCAACGAAATATTCTCGTGATGAGCAGTTTTAGCAATTTTAGCAGCCTTGTCGTAACCGATATGCTGATTAAGAGCGGTAACTAGCATTAGAGAATGATTTAAATAATAATCAATAACAGGACGATTAGGCTCTATTCCTTCGGCGCAAAATTCTTGGAAAGAATGGCAAGTGTCTGCTAGTAAATTCAATGAGTGCAATACATTAAAAATGATGACTGGTTTGAAGACGTTTAATTCAAAATTACCCTGGCTGTCAGCGATACCAACAGCGGTATCATTACCTAAAACTTGCGCACAAACCATGGTCATCGCTTCACATTGTGTGGGGTTTACTTTCCCTGGCATAATGGATGATCCAGGTTCATTTTCAGGGATAAGTAATTCACCAATTCCACAGCGAGGTCCTGAGGCTAACCATCTTATGTCGTTGGCAATTTTCATGAGAGCGCAAGCCAATGTTTTCATTGCGCCATGTGCATGAACCAGAGGCTCATGAGAAGCTAACGCAGCAAATTTATTAGGCGCCGTAATAAAAGGTAATCCTGTTATTTTAGAGATGTGCTCTGCTACTATAACTGCAAATTGAGGATGAGTGTTCAGACCAGTTCCTACCGCAGTTCCTCCCGCAGCGAGTTCATAGAGTTCGGGCAATACTTCTTCTAGTCGGTGAATACAGGCATCCAATTGAGCAACATAACCTGAGAACTCTTGACCTAGAGTCAAAGG
>NZ_JNCF01000072.1 GCF_000770585.1 Legionella norrlandica
AAGAGGCGTGAACGGTTACGGATAATGAGCTACAAGATATTCACTGAAGCGAAGTTCAAAACAGACCACAGTACCAGAATCTAATGCAATCGATATGTTTAATCAATTAATAACTTGTCTATTTTTGCTGCGCAAATAAAGTCATTGTGTGTTAGGCCATTAAGCGCATGAGTCATGAAATGGACGCGGCAATAATTATAACCTACTTCCAAGTCAGGGTGGTGGTTTTCAACGTTGGCTATCCAGGCAATTGCATTGACGAAAGCCATAGTTTCATAAAAATTTTTAAAGGAAAAAGCACGCTTGATCATGCGATTGTCCTCAGTAATCCCCCAATATTTATTCAATTGTGGCATTAAATTTTTGATTTGCTCAGGATTGAGTGGGGCGCCTATTCCTTCACAAGATTCACAATGCTTACTACTTAAATCACTAGCCATTTTGCTTCCTCATTTTAATTTAGGATCCGGTGACATTCATAAATCTTGGCGCAAGATTTTGATTTTTGGGTACCGCCGCCCACAACCAACCTCTGGCTTCGCTATTGTACTTATAAATCAAAGCCTTTCGACTCAATCTATTGAAATGCTAACAGATTCTCATATTGATAAATAATAATTTTTCAGCTCAGTTAGAAATCTGATATTTTGCTCTTTGGTCCCAATAGTTACTCTGATGTAATTATTCATTTTATAAGCATGCAGAGGCCTTACTATTATGCCTCTATCTAAAAGATAATTGTAAAGGGACATTCCGTCTTCTTTACAATCAAAAGTTAGAAAATTGCAGGAAGACGGTAAATATTCTAAGTTAAGTTGATTAAAACCTTCACACAGCTGAGTCATCCCTTCACTATTGATTTTTAGACTTAACTGAATAAACTCTTCATCATCCACGCAGGCATAGGCTGCAGCAAGGGCAATCTGATTTACAGTAAATGGTAATTGTACTCTTTGTAATATGCTGATAATGTTGGGATTGCCAATCGCATAACCTAGCCGTAAGCCAGCCATACCATAGATTTTTGAAAAAGTTCGTGTAACCACCAAATTAGGGTGCTCCTCGATCCAATCTAGACTATTACCACTCAATTGATGAGCGGCAAATTCATAATAGGCTTCATCCAGCACCAAAATGGTACTTTCAGGTATCTGCTCTAATAAATATTTAATTTCTTTCTGTGGGATTAACAATCCTGTTGGATTATTAGGATTTGCTATAAAAATGAGCCCAGTATGTTGATTACAGGCATTAATCAACTGATCAATATTAACTTTCCAATTGCTGTCAACAGTCACGCTTTTTACTGGTATTTGTAATGAGCTAGCCTGAATTGCATAGGTACTGAACGCATAGTCATGAGTAAGAATATGCTTATTAGTATGGAGCGCAAAGCAATTTAACAAAATATTAAATAGATAATCAGAGCCGTTACTTAAAAATAATTGTTCAGTGCTTATTTTCAATTTTTGGGCAAGCTTTGGCATTAAAGGATGATTCAAAGGAGATGGGTAGGTGGCAATGGAATGCGCGGACATGTGTTGTATGACAGATAACGCTAATGGACTGCAGCCTAAAGGATTCTCATTGCTTGCCAGCTTGATAATATCGGTTAATCCTTTTTCTTTGGTGAGTTCCTCTATCGATTTGCCAGGTTTATAGGGAACTAAAGAACGTATTCCTGCATGAGGTAAGTGTTGAAAATCAATAGTCATAACTGTTCCTAAACAGCAAAAGTTTTATATTACCGAAGCAAGGACGACCTGTCACGAATCAATTTACTTTTTGCAAAACTTATAATTCCCTATCCCAAATTTTAAAAAATGGCTCTAATTCAATCTTTAGTTTTGCATGGACAGTTATAAATTTTTATCCTGTTCATCAGTCTTTGAGTTTTATAAACCCTGTTTCAGAATTTCTTAAAAGAGATGTTGAATCTTTCTTTATAGAAGGGTACTCTTTGCATGGAAACCAACCTCAGGAAAAAGATTATGGATAAGCAAAAGGGACTCACCCTGGTAGAAGTGCTGGTGTCATTGATGCTAGTGACAACAGTAGCCTTAATGCTAGTTGAACAGCAAGGGAAAACTAAAGAATTAATTCGGCAGCTTAGTTGGAAAGCCCACGCTTCCCAACTTCTAGATCAAGTAGATGAATCTTTATATTTCGATAAGGTGAATTTGCCTTCTCCCCCCTCAGAATATTATATCGATGTAAAGCAATCTCAAAAAAATATGACGTTGCAAATTAGTTGGTTCAAAAATCTCTACTCAATGAAGCGCTCCTATGATCTCCCCTGATATTAAAGTGAAGGTGCAAGCAGGATTTGGCTTATCAGAAATATTAATTAGCCTGTTTTTGGCAAGTCTTATGACAATTGTTCTTACTCAATTGTATCTAAGTTGCAAATCGCAATACTTAAAAGAACAAAAATTGCTAGAAATTAATTTAGATTTGCAATGGGCGAGCGATTTGATAAGTGACAGCATTAGAAAAGCTGGATTTACTCCCTGCCTTAATATTGAAAGATTAAAAACAAGTGATTCGCGACATTTGGGAAGGACAATTGTTGGTTTTCAAATTGAAAATACATCACGATCTCGCCTTCAGATTAACAGAATGAGTGAATTCTTTGCTGAAGTAGTCAATATTTTGAGCCCAACACAAATAATCACTTCTCAAGAGATCGTATCCAATATAAAACATCCGATTATTATCTCTGATTGTAATCATGCTGAAGTTCATGAAATTTTGAGTATCAATAAATTGAGAAATGGACAACTGATTGCTTTAAGGAAACCTTTGGTATTTTCCTATGGTAAGACTATATATTTGGGAGAGTGGCTAGAGGAAAAATGGTTTATTCAACAAAATAACGCAGGAGAAAATGCTTTATTTTACAAGTTATTTCAAACGGAAGAGTTAAGCCCTTTTATTCATGAGTTTTCTGTAATGAAAGAAGCTGGATCTGAAGAACAAGTGTTGAATTTAATGTTTAGGGCAGATGAAGCCAATTATCGTAAACTAAGCGTATCGGTGCGATCCTCATGAAAAAACAATGCTCCGGTTTTATTTTTTGTATGACGCTTTGTATCATTTTGGTGATCAGCCTGTTGGTAATAATAGGTATGCAGCAAGCATTAGCATACTACAAAGTAATGAATCGGCAAGAGAAGTCTCATTATAATTTTTATCAACTCGAGCATTCCGCTATGAATTTTGTTCACTTCGCATCATTGAAGAAGAAAAATTGCACTTTACAGGATGTTGGCGCTAATGAGGCGATCAAAAGAGTAATTAATGGCGAATGTTGTGCAAAGAATACAGATGAATACCGATATTGTTACCTAATTGAAGATCTCGGAGAGTTCTCTTGTCTACTGGTTGCTAAGCAAGGGCAAAAATATAATTCTCATCATTTTAGAGTGACACTATTACAGAATGGTCAAGATAATAGTTTTGGTATTATCCAATTAAGATTTATTAAACTGGGCAGCAACTTACCAGTTTGTTCAGAAGAAGAAATTATGATTAAGGAAGGGGTAATCAGCTGGAGGTATCTCTCAGATCGCAAAAATTATACTTATCTTATTAAATAATAATGACAATCCAGTTTGATATCAGTAAAACCTCCGATTTTGCTGATATCGAACTCATATAATTTAGATAAAATTATATGTTTAATTAATTGAAATAATAGAAAAAATTATTATAAGCAGACTATTTTTATAGTAAGATGAACTAATTAAAGGGAGAATTTAGTTGCAATTTTCTCCATCACGTGTAAAAATTGACCTCCTATGAAATCGAAATTAATTTATCTGACATTAATCCTGATTGGAATTATCTTAGGAATAGCGGTAATATGGTGGTTGCGGTTAGAGACTCCTAAACCTGTTTTTCGGCAGGTAAGCTTTAAGCAATTGCCAGGTTGGCATAAGGCACAATTTAAAAAATCGCTGGAGACCTTCCAAACCTCTTGTCGAGCTTTCCTAAAACAAGATCCAGAACGCGTTGTAGGCACAGAGCAAATTGATTTGCAAGCCAAAGATTGGCATCCAGCCTGTCGTGCTGCTTTAAGAATAAATCCTGCCAATGAAAAATTAGCTAAACGCTTCTTCCAAGAGTGGTTTGTACCTGTAGAATTCTATGATAATAAACCGGTGAAAGGTTTATTTACCGGCTACTATATGCCTTTGATCAAAGGCAGTTACACCAAATCTGAGGAATTTAGCGTTCCTATTTATGAATTGCCAAGCGATCTTGTAACGGTGGATTTAGGTTTATTTCTTCCTGACTTAAAAAACAAGAAAATTATTGGCCGAATTGTAGGTAATAAGGTAGTGCCTTACTATACCCGAGAAGAGATTAATAAAGGAGCTATTAAGGATAAAGCTCGTGTTTTAGTTTGGATCCAGAGTCCTGTCGATAGATTATTTCTTGAAATTCAGGGATCAGGCATTATTGAACTGGAGGACGGGAAGAGAATTTATATAGGATATGATGGGCAAAACGGCGCGCCTTATACTGCTATTGCTGGAGTGCTAATAAAAAAAGGGGTCATGACTAAGCATAATGCTTCTATGCAACGGATTAAGAAATATCTAGAAGCACATCCTAAAAAAATGAATAAAATAATTAATCAAAATAAATCATTTGTTTTTTTCCGAAAATTATCATTGGAGGCTGCTTTAGGTTCGCAAGGAGTGGCGTTAACACCTGGCTATTCCCTTGCTATTGATAAACAATGGGTTCCTATGGGAGCTCCTCTGTGGTTAAACACCACAAGACCAGACAGCAATGACCCTAACATTAATAAGCCTATGCAACGCTTGATGATAGCCCAAGACACTGGAGGGGCCATTCGAGGTAAGGTGAGGGGCGATGTATTTTGGGGCGGTGGTGATAAGGCTACCTTAATTGCTGGGCATATGAAAAATGAAGGACATTACTGGCTTCTTTTGCCAGCTCACGCATTATCTCGATTGGCTCAATTGAAGTAAATATTTTTTTGTTGATCCAATAAGTATAGCGTTGTGCCATTAGGCGAAACCATAAGACGGAGGCATTTTCCGAGTTATGATTTTGCCTAATGCACTTACCTGGATTTTTAGATTTGCTGCCCATGAAGCAACAATTCTAGCTCATGATGAAGACTCATTCGTTATTTCTTTTTTCTCAGGTTCTGGATTTTCCGAAGTTTCTTTTGTTGAAGAGTCATTGATTGGGGTGGCAGTATTCCCTTTTAAGGCCTCTTCTAAGGTAATGAATTTATAACCATTGCTTTTATACATTTCAATAATATCGCCTAAACATAAGCTGTTAATTAAATTGGCATGTATTAACAAAATATGCTTGACTGGCTGACCTTCTACTTTCTTGGCCTTTTTTTCTGCCCTTAATGTTTGTTGCCATATAAATGCCAAATAACGCTTTTTGAATTGGCTTAACCTCTGAGGTCTTTGTCTATAAGGTATTCTATAGAATTGTGCATTAAATTCATAATCCTTACTGTCTATGGTTACGGGTGCAATCGTATATTGGTGGGCAGCTAACCATTCATGGACTTTTTGTTTTTTTTCTCCACTGCTTTCTGCAAGGTAAGGGTAGCGGAAAAATTTTGGTACAGTCATAACAGGAGTTAAAATAGTATCTGCTTTTTCTATGTCAGCAATATAATTTTCTGCGGTCATCGAGTTTAAGCTACGATGTTTATAGGTGTGGTTCCCAATCGAAAACCCTTGATTGCGAAAAATTTCCAGTAATTCCCATTCATTTTTAGCAATGGCACCCCCTATGGCGAAACCGGTAGCTGGAACTTGATTTTCGACCAACGTATTGACTATAGCCATAAATCGTTCTTGCGTTCGTTTTAGATTTCCTGGGGTATTAGTTCCTGACCCTACAAAGGGCAAATCATCAATGGTAATGGCAATCTCATGTTCCTCAGCAAAACAAGGATTATTAAGTAAGCACAACAACGATGCTACACCTAGCCAGCGTTTTAACATGTTTCCCTCTTTTTTCTTATTATTTTAGATTAATTTAACTATAGACGATAAATTAAATTTATACCTATTTGGGTGGGTTTGGGTAAGGGTTTGAATACAATGAGTAAAACGCTAGCCTTTAGTGTGGCATTAGGCCTATTGTTTAGCTATACATTTACAAATAGATAATCCAATTTCAGTAATCCTTGTGCGCTGGTGTTCTGAATCTTATAGTTATGCATATTCCAAATGAGAGCATTTGGTGAATAGGTTACTCCTGAGTAAGCAAAATCTCTTTGCACTATATATTGGCCTTCTAAGCTAATGGAGAATCTATTAGTCAGTGCTTGTTTTATACCTGCACCCACCGTTGTGAAAGCAAAAAATTGATTAACTCTGTTGTCGTACACAAATGTGCTAGGTCCACATCCTTCTGCACGAGTGCATTGATAATTTAGTATTGGAAAATCAACCTTGTTCATTCCAACACCGACCAAACCAAAGATTGCAGTATTACTTGCAAAAACAAAGCCTGGTTTTAAAAGAACATCAAAACTGTAATTAGGGATATGTTGATTATTTGAATCATAGGACTTATAAGTGAGTTCTATGGCCGTATAAAAGCGATTCTCAAAAGCATGCGAGTAGCCTGCATCCAAGCTGAAAAAAGATGTATGAAGATGTGTTTTCTCCTCCTTATCAAAGAAAAATTCGATAGGATTGGTATTAACTTGCTTGCGTTCTGACTTTAAGGTGGTTTTCATTTTACCACCTCCTGCGCCTACATATATCCCATTAAAAGCTACTGGGGAGCCCAATCCATAAGCCAATAGAGGAGAAATTAATAAAAAAGAAGTAAGGCATTTATATTTCATAGAAAATCCATTTTAAACAATTTAATCATACTAGCTGTTGGCTTTTCGGTTTTGTGTTCCCGTTAAAGTCTACATACAGTCCCTACGTTTTATTTGAGAGGGGAGTATATTGAGGACATTAAGCAATTGTCAACATATTCTAATTGGTGGACTTAGAATACTACTTAAAAAAATTTGTGATTATAAAGAGCAATTAAAGTGATATATCCCTATGGTGTATCCATTGCAGTGCAATTTCGCATTAAATAGTAAGGCTAGGATATCATAAATTCAGAAACAAGCTTTGTGAGAAATGACAGATATAAATTTACGATCCGTCTCGTTTATCAATAATATCTTTGGCAGCATTCTTTTGTTGTTTTATTATCTGAGAGATTTAATTGTTAGTAAAAATTGAGTTACCCAGAATTTTGATAAACAGGAGTTAGCAATGGCAAAGGAACAATTTGAATCTGAGCCCAAAGAAAATAGTACCTTGGGTCCTGATGTGTATGAAAATGCAAGAAAATTAAATATTCAATTAGCTACAAGAGGCCCAGCCATCCTCTATGCTTTGGGTAAAACCAGTGAACAAGTGACTAATGGGAATATAGTGACAGCAGTTGGTGGTATGGTAGTAGGCGCGATCGGATTTTTTGGTAATCGTTTTTATCGAAATAAGGGAGATGATTCGGCTTACACCTACATGGGGGAGATTGTAGGGGCAGTACAATTTACAGCAGGATTTACATTGTTAGCGCTCGAGGCGTTTGAAACTTATGCTGAAACAGGTGGGGCAGGAGCATTATTAAGTGTTATTAGATTGGCTGGTGCCGCATTAACTATAACTGAGAGTGCTTTGGTATTGGTTAATTCTTATTTGTATGGGGATGGCGCATCTTCCACTCCCACAATGTCAGGACCGAAAGTCGATTAATTAAAAGGAATCTTTATGAATTATTCTTTTCCAAAACCAGAGGCATGGCTTTTCTTATTTACAGCAACTCTTTATTTACTTAGTGTCTCATTTATACAGTACCCATTAACTACTTTTTTAAAACCTCTTCCTATAGCCTGCTTAATCATCGGGGTATTGCGAGCTTCACTTTTTCTATGGGCTAAAATTTTGCTGATATTGGCACTTGTTTTCTCTTTGGTAGGGGATATCGCTTTGACTTTGCCAATTCCATTGCAGTTAGAATTAGGTATTAGTTATTTTTTATTAGCACATTGTTTTTACATTGCATTGTTTTTAAAATCATTTCAATTCAGTAAGTTACATTTCCTTTATTATCTGCCTATCCTTGTTTTGATGAGCTTTGTGGCATTTATTTTGATCCCACATCTTGGTGCCTTATTTCTCCCAGTGATGATTTATTTTTGTGTTTTAATGTTCATGGTGTTTTGTGCCTTCCAAGCAAAGAAAGAAACTTTAACTGTTGGGAGTGGTGCTTTATTCTTTTTGGTTTCGGATTTGACCTTAGCTCTTAATTTATTCCTTTATGCTCAAGCAGATGTTAGGGTGTTTGTTATGTTTACTTATTATGTGGCCCAATTTTTGTTAACGTTTGGATTGGTTAGAATATATGCCCAAAGAAATGAGCTGATATAGAAATTTCTGATGTTTTAATCAATTATTCGGTAATAAAAATATACTATACTGATTGTTAAGTATTTTTTAAGGGAAGATAGAATGCCAACGGTCAGAGAAGTAACTTTTGATTTGTTAAGAAAATTGGACGTTAAGAATTTCGTTGCAAATCCAGGATCAACAGAAGAGACGTTTCTGGCTAATTTCCCTAAAGATTTTAATTTTGTAATGGCATTACAAGAGGCTAGTGTAGTTGGCATTGCGGATGGTTTGTCGCAAGGATTAAAAAAGCCAGTCGTTGTTAATGTGCATACAGGGGCAGGGATGGGGAATGCTATGGGCTGTATTTTGACTGCTCGATTGAATAAAACTCCTTTAATTATCACGGCAGGCCAACAAACAAGGGATATGTTGTTGATGGAGCCATTTTTGACAAATCGTGAGGCAATAGAGTTTCCTAAGCCTTGGGTCAAATGGAGTTATGAAGTGATGCGCCCTGAAGATGTACCAGCCACCTTCATGCGTGCTTATGCCATGGCTACTCAGGCTCCAGCAGGACCTGTTTTTGTTTCTATCCCCTTAGATTTATGGAATTGCTCAATTGATAAAGCTGATATTTATCGAACTACTTCTATAAAAACTGCTCCAGATCCTGACACAATCTCCTTTTTTGCAAAAAGAATTAACCAAAGTAAAAATCCGGTTCTGATCTATGGTGGGGATGTTGCAAGAAGCGGTGCTTGGAATGAGGCTATCATGCTGGCAGAAAGGCTTGGTGCGCCAGTATGGAAAGGACCTTTTTCTGAGCTGGTTTCTTTTCCAGAAGACCATGGTTTGTTTAAAGGGGAATTACCCTCTGGAAAAGGGTTGTTAAGTCAGATGCTTGTTGATCATGATCTGGTGATTGTTATTGGTGCACCGGTATTTCGTTATTATCCGTGGATTCCAGGGGAATATTTGCCAAAAGGGGCTTCTTTGATTCAAATTATTGATGATCCATATGAAGCGGCCAAGTCACCGGTTGGTGATAGTTTGATTTCTGATAGTCGCCTAGCGCTGAAATGTCTTCTTGACGAGGTGAAAGACAGTCATGCGCCAAAGAATTTTTCCTCTCAAGTGAAGAAAAAGCGAAGCCAGGCTCAAGTTTCGCCAATTTATCCTCTTACTGCAAAAGAAGTATTTGATGTTCTATCCCTCGATACACCGGAGGACTATGTTTTGGTAGAGGAATCACCTTCTAATTCCCATGAATTCCAGAAGTCAGGCATAGGGACTATCAATAAGCCTGATTCTTTTTATGCTATGAGTTCGGGGGGATTAGGATGGGGAATGCCAGCTTCTGTTGGTTTAGCCTTGGCTGAAAGAAGAAATGGGCGTAATAGGCCAGTTATTTTAATTATAGGAGATGGCTCTTTTCAATACTCTGTGCAATCGATATGGACTGCAGTGCAACATAAAGTTCATCTGATCATCGTAGCACTAAGAAATGAGGAGTATGCCATATTAAAGTCATTTGCTCTTTTGGAAAAAACCCCTAATGTACCTGGATTGGATTTACCAGGGCTAGATCTGGTTTCTTTAGCCAAAGGGTATGGTGCAGAAGCTTGCCGTGCAGATACCATTGAAGAAATCCAGGACGCTTATCAAAAAGCGTTGAAAAGACCTGGTGTTAGCATGATTGAAATACCGATAAATAAAAAAATCCATAAATTATTGGGATACATACATATAAAATAAAATATTAATATTCTATTTTTGATATGATTGATTGTTAACTAGAGCAGTTGTCTATACCTTTTGTAGTACTAAGCAAATAGAGGATATCTAGAGCACCCACATCTTATTCGGGGAAAAAGATGCTGGAATACTAAGCCGCAGTTTCTTCACTTAAAATTGAAGTTTCATATTTATCACAAGGGTAAATTAAGAGTCATCAGGCAAATGGGAATTTAGCAACTAATCTTTCCTTTATCACAGAATAATCTGGTTGGGCTGCCAGACTATTCTGATTGATGTTATTGTGGCGGGAATAGATCCTGGAATTTTACTCGACTTTTTACATGCAATGCTTTTTTTCTAACTTTGGATAAATTAAATAGCTTATAGATGATAACAGGTATAATAAAGCTCACTACACCAATAATAAATGATAATTTATAGATGGGATCTTTGTTTAGTACTAAGAAAAATAAGGATGCAACCATTAAAATAACCGCAAGAATTCCGGTATAAGGTGAATATGGTGTTACATAGCGCAGATCTTTAGTGGTATATCCAGCCTCGTATAAACGCTTTCTAAAGCTGATTTGAGCAACGCATAAAGAAAGCCAAGCCAGTGTCCCAGTGAAACCTGATACCAATAACAAGGCTATATAGAGTTTTGTCTGGCCAAAAAAGTAGCCCACGCCTAAAAGAATCCAAACTCCTATCAGTGTAGCAATCACAGCATTTTGAGGAACGGAGTTTTGATTAAATTTGGAAAAAACATGAGGAGCCATGCCATCGCGAGCCAGTGCATTTAAAGAGCGTACAGCACCATAAAATCCTGAATTAGCACAGGATAAGGTGGCAGACAGGGTTACAAAACTGGTTACTGCCCCAGCCCATTTTAAACCATAGAAATTAAGTGCATCAGCAAAAACAGAATTTGATAAGCCTGCTTTTTGCCATGGGAAAATTAAAACCAAACAAAATACTGGAATGATATAGAGAAACAATATTCTGAAAGTAACGTTGCGAATGGCGTGAGGGATCATGCGGGCTGGATTTTCGGATTCCCCTGCTGCAAGTCCTATGATTTCAGATCCTTGATAATTAACTAGCAAAAGAACCATGGCTGTCAATAACGACATGGTTCCATTAGGTAACAAGCCGCCATCACCTAATAGATATTTGAATCCTATTATACCGGGAGGTTCTGTGCCGTGGATGAGACCAAAGAAAATCAGTATTGCCAAGAAAACAAAAGCTAGTAATGAAACAATTTTAATTAATGCAAGCCAAAACTCAATTTCACCGAATGTATCCACTTTGGCAAGGTTAATATAAGTAATTATTAGCCCAAAGCAAATTACCCAAACATAACCACTAATCCCTGTAAACAATTCCATTATGATGCCCCCCGCAACACACTCTGCGGTATATAAGCAACCCATGTAATCCAATACGACCACCCGACACCACACGCCACAGAAGGAGATATAAAATCAGAAGTGTAGGTAACAAAGGAACCAGAAATTGGAATAGCAACTGCTAATTCACCCATACAGAGCATAGTTAGGTAAATAATTAACCCGCCTAGCAGATAGGCAATGAAAACAGAGGGGCCAACAAGATTAATGACTTCACCAGTCCCTAGAAAATATCCTGAGCCAATAATTCCACCTAATGCAATTAGTTGAACATGACGGTCCTTCAATCCGCGTCTATACCCGCTGTCTTTAATAGGTTTCGATAAGGTTGGAATATTAGTTTTCACGGGCTGTTTTTTCTCACATAGTTAATAAAAATAATAGAGCTAATGTTATATTTATCCGTATAAATTTAAAACTGCTCACCAATTAAAAAAGTGCTAAAAAATGAAAAATTTCGCGTTTATAGCATAAATTTTGAGCTTTTTAAAGAAACAATTTCTATTAATTTTTCTTTTAAGTTTATATTTCAATTTCTGATAAAAAAACAAGTGCTTATGTTGATCCCATGCTTTTATTTTTAGAGGATTTGAGTATTAAATTATTATTTTGACCAGATAAATTAACTCATGTAGGATAATTGCGTTATTAGTTGTTAGCTAAGGATAAGTTATGTATCGATGGATCGTCCCCATTTGTATTTCTTTGTTATTTCCTTTTTCTACCCATGCGGGCAAATCTGATTGTATCAATCGTCATTGTATTGCGGTAGTTGATGCTGGGAGCTCAAGTTCACGATTACACATTTATGCTTATGAT
Organism: Legionella norrlandica; assembly: GCF_000770585.1. Taxonomy (GTDB): domain Bacteria; phylum Pseudomonadota; class Gammaproteobacteria; order Legionellales; family Legionellaceae; genus Legionella; species Legionella norrlandica. Next base: position 12,386 of record NZ_JNCF01000072.1, read on the forward strand.
TTGGATGAAACAAATACACCTATAGAAATCAGGGAAATATGGAATCGAAAAGCTGTTCCAGGTTTATCCACTATTGAGCATGAACATAAATCTGTTTCAGCTTACATGGAAAATTTATTCTCAGATGCTCCTGCTGTTTTGATGCCAGTTTATTTTTATTCTACTGCAGGCATGAGGTTATTACCTAAAACCCATCATAAAGACATTAACCAAATGGTAGCTGATTGGTTTGATAGGCAATATTATTGGAGGCTTGTGACCGCTAGAACGATATCTGGTACCGAAGAAGGTGTTTTTGCCTGGCTTGCGACTAATTATCAATTAAATTTGTTTAAGCAAGAGCTACAACCATTGGTGGGAGTGATGGATATTGGCGGAGCCTCAGTCCAAATAATTATCCCGATTTTAAACCCATCAACGTTTAAACATGATCATACAAGCACCATTAATTTATATGGAAAACAATACACAGTATTTTCCCATAGTTTTCTTGGTCTTGGCCAAAATGAAATGGGACATCAATTCTTTGATTTAAAATTCTGTTTTCCAGATGAATACGAATTACCAAGTGGGCGATTAGCTCGCGGTGATGCCTATGCTTGCAAAGATGAAATTGCCATTTTGGTCAATAGTGTTCATTCAGTGAGCCGGAAAATCAAATCAATATTAGCAGCAAATCCTATCGAGAAATGGTACGTTTTGGGAGGCATTACCTTTATGCTTAATGACAAAATATTCTCTTTGGATAACCAATATTTTACTAACCGGGAACTGATTTCTTTCGCTGATGAAAATATTTGTCACCAAAAATGGACAACCCTTGAAGAAAAATATCCTGCCAATTACATAGTTTTCAATTATTGCATGCTACCTTCCTACTTATATGCCTTAATGGTCCATGGCTATGGACTTAAGAGTTATCAAAAAATTAATTTCATGCCAGTTAGCAAGAATATCGATTGGACTATAGGGGTAGTATTGCAACATAAACAATCTTAAGTATACTTTATTTATGCCGTTGTAGCTCAGTTGGTAGAGCAATTGATTCGTAATCAAGAGGTCGG
>NZ_JNCF01000031.1 GCF_000770585.1 Legionella norrlandica
CCTTTATTTGGGGTAGAGCCTATAAATCTTTCTTAATAATATAGCACCGTTTAGAAACAAGTAGTGTCAGTTATAACTACTTATTGAAAGAAAAATCAGCTGTCTTTAAGCATTTTAATTAATACGCCTAATCGAATCATTCGTCTCTATTAATTTTACCGGTATTGGCATCTACTCTTAATTTTACTTTTGTATCTTCTTTGCCAAGGGCTTTCACTTCGTACTGGCTACCATGAGATTCTATTTTGTAAATAGAATGATAACCAGCCCCTTCAATTTTCTGGGCGGCTTCTAATAGGGATATTGGATATTTTTGAGTGTTTTGATTTTTGATGAGATCGCCCGTTTGTGGATTCATTCGTAATATTATCTGATTTCCTTGTTCATCAAGGGCTTCTACTTCATATAGTCCGTCATCAAACTCAACTTCTTGTATAGTATGGTAACCCTTACTCTGCAAGTGTTGCAGGATTTGCGACATGGGCAATGACCGAGTTGGAATGTCATCAGCGATAGCAATTTGTGTCATAAAGGATAAAATAAATCCACTGCAGACCGATGGAATAATCCGTTTTTTCATAGTTGCTCCTCCTTGATTAAAATGAGCGCAATGATGCTCGATGTGCTTTGATGACGCAAGTATCTCATGATTTAAGTTCTTCCGAGACCATTTTTTAGTCGAGTATATCTTAGCGATACCAGTAAAAAAACCATTATACTCAATAAATCGTATCAGTAATCTTTCCATTTGACGCCTCAGGATTTGGCTAAAAGCGTTTTAAATGCCACAATCAACAGACTGTCTCTTACTATTCAATAATCAAACTTAATAAAAAGGAAGAAAATACATGAAACACTTCACTTTAGTAAAAAAATCAATGGAAGTTCTTTTAGTTTGTTTATCCTTTTTATTGTTTTCCTGCAGCGCTTCCGTTTCTAAAGAGGACTCAAAAAGTAACACGCCGGTTAAGAAGCGATTTGGTGGCTATCATCCTCATGTCCATGGGCGTGGAACTCGTTAGAAAGGACCTAATTAACACTAATTAGTATAGACAATTAGTGCATGGGTATCGTATGAAAGTATTTGTTATACAAGGACAAGTAAATTCCATTTCTTTCAATTTGTTTTAGGGCTTGATTCATTTTGTTAATTAGCGCCATCGAATCTTTTTTAGCCATGATACCATAACCTATTCCAATCGGAATGGTGTCCCCAACTCCTTTAAATAACCGGTTGTTATTTTGCTATCCAATAATCGGCAGAAAAATCATCCATAAGCAGAACATCCACTTCATATTGATTTAAGGTGGTTATTAATTTATCTGTCGAAGGGTATTCTTTAATCGAGTTGGTTTTGAATTTCTGGGTAATTAATTGTTTATAGAGAGAGCCCCTGATAATACCTGTTTTCTTATGGGTAAGCTTTTTAAGGCTCTTGAGCGAATTGTTTTTGGTGGTGACAAAATGTGCTTCACTGGCTAAATAGGGAAGACTAAAAAGAAAGGCTTGTTGTCGTTCGTTGGTAATAGTAATTGCTGCAATGGCGAGGTCAATTTTACCTGGCATTTAAGTTAGTAAACAGCGTGTTAAACAGCATGGGCTTGAAATTGACACTGGATGTTGATTTGTTTGCACAATTCCGTCATGAGTTCGATATCAAATCCAAAAAATGATTTTTATCTGCGCGTGAGTCGTTTGCTGCAATCCCAATGGTTAATGATTGAGTCCTTAGTTCAGCGGTAACGAGTATTAATAAAATAAAGAATAATCGTATCACCATGGGATAAAATGACGAGGGACCATAAAACGCAGTGTATCTCAATTTGAGAAAAATTTCAGTGCATTAGCATCAGATTGTCTTGATTTTAGCAATAGGGTGTATCAAGACACGAAATCAAGGTACAATGAAACAATAAGGTTTGACATGGATTTTCTTAAAAGGTAAGGAATGCGTTATTTTTCACGTCTCGTCATTTTCATGATGATGTACTTCGTTGTTTGCGAAGTACTGTCGGCTACCCCCTTTACTTTTAAACAGGCTTTGGACACGGCTTATCGAAATAATCCTGAATTGCAAGCCGAAATGGACAAAGCAAGGGCCATGCGGGGTTACTTTATTCAAAGTGGCCTTTATCCCAATCCGCAACTGACTTTAACGGCGGAGAATTTCGGTGGCTCTGGCGCCTACTCCAGTTATGAATCTGCGGAAACCACGTTTTCAGTCACTCAGCCGATTCCTTTAGGCCATCGACTTCAGTATTTGAAAAAAGCAACCTATGCAGACTATCTGGCGTCTCTTGCCAGCATCAGAGTTCAGCAAACAGCGCTGTATATGGCTGTGGGTGTGGCTTATGTGGATGCGCTATACGCCGGTCAATGGCATCAAGTGACCAAAAAACTGACTCGACTGAATCAGGATATTGTGGTGGCTATTGAGCGCCGGGTTAAGGCAGGTGCTGGGGCAGAGCTGGATTTGCGATTGGCGCAAGTACGATTGGGCGAGGCCAAAATCCAGGAAAATAAAGCAGCACGGGACGCTTTGTTGCAGCGAGCCAAGCTTGCGCGCTTGTTAGGTGATGGGTTAAGAGTGGATAGGCCTTTGGTGGATAAAGGGTTACCAGGTGTTTCAGTCAATTGGACTGAATTAGTAAAAAAATTACCGCAAAGCCCTCAGTTACTGCAAATGCAACTGCAATTACAAGCCAAGCGCAAGACGATTACCGCTGTTAAAAAATCCGTTTGGCCGGATTTAAACATTCAATTGGGAGGTCGTCATTTTTCTGATGACGGCAGTAATGCGGCCGTTATGTCAGCTTTTGCAGAAGTGCCAGTATATAATCGAAATCAAGGCAAAATCATGACAGCAGAAGCGCAATACACCCAGACGGCCCATGAATTTCAAGGAACGCGTCTTGATGTGCGTCAAAGTGTCTATGCGGCCTTTTTACAAGCCCAGCAAAACCACTATGAAGCCAGTTTAGTTACGGATTCCTTATTGCCGTTGGCACGTAAAGCGATAAAACTGGCTCAAGAGGGCTATCAAATGGGACGTTACACGTACATTGAATTATCAACCGCACTCAATTCTTTGTATGAAGAAGAGCGGCATTACCAGCAGGCTCATGCCGATTATCATAAAGCCTTAATTCAGATGACAGGACTTTTAGGACTGGATAATTCTAAGGAGGAGAGCAAATGACATTCCTAAAGCCATTTAAGCCATCCATTCTGCTTCTTATTCTTTGGTTCGTTATGGGGGTTTTTTCCTGGGCAGGGGAGGGCTCTCATGCTATGGAAGAAGGCAACCATCAAGAAATCATGGAAAAAGGCCTCAAGGTGGTCGCTTATTCAAGGAAGGTGATGTAGCCCTTGAGCTTTTGATTTTTGAACGGGGTATGCCTCCTCATTTTCGTGGCTTTGTTTATGAGAAAGGTGAACTGATTATACCAACCAAGGCCCGTTTAGTTGTTTATCTCACCCGGTTTAATGGTAAAAAAGAGACCATTACCTTCATTCCCGTTGAGAATTTTTTACAAAGTAATGAAGTGATTGGAGAACCCCACTCCTTTGATGTCACGATTCAATTGGAGCTAAAGGGCAAACGATTGTCCTGGCATTATTCCACCTATGAAGGACGAATCAAAATAGCACCGGCTATTTTAAAAGCTGCTGATATTCAAACTTCGGTTGCTGAAAGCCAAACGATTAAAACACAATTAAAAGTGGTCGGAAAGATTGTCCCCAATCGCGATACACTTGCTCCGATTTACCCTCGTTATTCTGGGATTATTAAAGCGTTGACTAAAAATTTAGGCGATGAGGTCACTAAGGGCGAAGTGTTGGTCACCATTGAAAGTAATGAAAGCCTGCAAAATTACGATATTACCGCACCCATAACGGGGACCATTGTACAAAAGTATGCTACCAATGGGGAGCAGGCGCAAAACACGAAACCTATTTATGAAGTGGCTAATTTAACTACTGTGTGGGCTGACTTTACCTTATACCGCAAAGAAACTCCTCGGGTAAAACAAGGAATGGAGGTTGTTGTGACAGGAGATGAGGGAAAACCAAAGTCCACCAGTGTCATTTCTTACATTGCGCCTTTGGGAATTGAAGACAGCCAAACCACTTTAGCACGTGCTGTACTTTCTAATGAAGAGCGTCTCTGGTTGCCAGGCATGTATGTGAATGGCGCGATTACCATTAAAGAAAAAACAGTTCCGGTTGCCGTTCTTCTTTCTGCAATACAGCGTTTGAATGATAAGGACGTGATTTTTGTGCGGCAAGGTGATTATTTTGAAGCAACACCCGTCATTTTAGGCGAAAAGGATGAACAATGGGTGGAAGTGGTGTCAGGTCTTGATGTTGGTCAGCCTTATGTCAGCAAAAACAGCTTCTTTATGAAGGCAGAACTTGGCAAGGAAGGCGCAAGCCACGAGCACTAAGGATGGATGATGCTTGAGAAAATTATTCGTTTTTCCCTAAAACATCGTTGGTTTGTCTTATTATTTACGGCAGTGATTGCCGCTTTGGGTGTATACAATTTTCAGCGCTTGCCTATTGATGCGGTGCCTGATATCACCAACGTGCAAGTTCAAATTAATACCCAGGCTTCTGGCTACTCACCTTTTGAGGTGGAGCAGCGCATCACCTTTCCTATCGAGTTGGCGATGAGCGGCCTACCTAGTCTTGATTATACGCGTTCTTTATCGCGCTATGGCTTATCGCAAGTCACCGTGGTCTTTAAAGACGGCACTAACATTTATTTTGCAAGACAGCTCATTAATGAGCGTTTGCAGGAAGTAAAGGATAAATTACCTCCTGAGGCCGAAACAACGCTGGGACCGATTTCAACAGGTCTCGGTGAGATTTTTATGTATACCGTGACGAATAAAACGAATGTGCCTGCCAGTCAACGCTACAATCCTACGGAGCTTCGCACCATTCAGGATTGGATAATTAAGCCACAACTGCGCAATGTCGAAGGTGTTGCGGAAGTCAATACCATTGGCGGCTATGAAAAACAATTCCACATCACACCTGATCCAATGAAACTCGTTCGATATCGTTTGAGTTTAAACGATATCGTGGAAGCATTAGAGCGCAATAATGCCAATGTCGGCGCGGGTTACATTGAATCCAATGGCGAACAACATTTAATCCGTGTTCCAGGACAGGTTAAAAACATCGCGGACATTGAAAATATTGTCATTGCCAGTTTTGAAGGAACGCCGGTTCGTATTCGGGATGTAGCAGAGGTGGCATTAGGTAAGGAATTGCGTACAGGGGCGGCTACTGAGAACAGTAAGGAAGTGGTTTTGGGTACGGTGTTTATGCTGATGGGGGAAAACAGCCGCACTGTGTCTGAGCGGGTGGCTGCCAAAATGAAAGAAATTAATAAAACACTGCCTGAAGGTGTTGAGGCAGTCACTGTGTATAATCGAACCTTGCTAGTGAATGCCACGATTAATACAGTAAAGAATAATCTGCTCGAAGGGGCGCTATTAGTTTGTGTCATTCTGTTTTTGTTCTTAGGCAACGTTCGTGCCGCACTTATTACAGCCATGGTAATTCCCCTGTCCATGCTGTTGACCATTACCGGGATGGTCACTAATAAAATCAGTGCCAATTTGATGAGTTTGGGGGCCCTTGATTTTGGTTTGATTGTCGATGGCGCGGTCATTATCGTTGAAAACTGCATTAAACATTTAGGTGAACAGCAGCATGCATTATATCGTGTGTTAAATTTGGAAGAGCGTTTAAAGGTTATTGCGTATGCGACCACCGAAGTCATTAGGCCCAGTATTTTTGGAGTATTTATTATTACGGTGGTGTATTTACCAATTTTAACGCTCACCGGTGTGGAAGGAAAAATGTTTTTGCCTATGGCTGAAACAGTGATTATTGCGCTGCTCGCTTCCATGCTGTTTGCTTTGACGTTTGTTCCCGCAGCCGTCGCTATTTTTTTGCGAGGTCGTGTGCAAGAAAAAGAAAACTGGTTAGTGCATTACCTCTCACTAGGTTATGCCAGAGTGTTGCGTCGCTGCTTTCACGCACGTTTTCTTGTAATTAGTGCCGCGGTAGTTTTAGTGGTCGTTAGTCTTCTTGTTGCTTTTCGTTTAGGTGGGGAATTTATTCCGAGCCTTGATGAAGGGGATATTGCCATGCATGCGATGCGAATTCCTGGAACGAGCTTGACTCAAGCCATCACCATGCAGCATTTAGTGGAGGAGCGGGTAAGCCAATTTCCTGAAGTAAAGCGAGTCTTTGCAAAATTAGGGACAGCAGAAGTAGCTACCGACCCCATGCCACCTAATGTGGCTGATACGTTTATTATATTAAAACCTCGCAAGGATTGGCCTAATCCTAAAAAGACCAAACAAGAATTAGTGCAGGAAATGGAGCAAGCAGTAAAACAAATTCCTGGTAATAATTATGAGTTTACCCAGCCGATTCAAATGCGTTTTAATGAATTGATTTCAGGAGTACGCAGTGATGTGGCCGTCAAAGTATTCGGTGATAATATGGATACCTTACTGCAAGTGGCAGAGGCCATTAGTGCTCAATTAAAAAAAGTGCCCGGGGCTGCTGATGTAAAAGTAGAGCAAGTCAGTGGCTTGCCGCTTCTGACCGTTGCGATTAATCGTGACGTTTTGGCGCGCTATGGGCTACAAATTGGTGCCGTACAAGATGCTATTGTCATTGCAACGGGTGGCAAAAAAGGTGGCGAGCTCTTTGAGGGCGATAAACGCTTTGATTTGGTAGTGCGCTTGCCGGAGGCCTTGCGCTCAAACCCAAATGTGTTGCGCCAAGTCTTTATCCCTTTACCTCCTTCCAAAGACAACGAGCGGCATTTTATTCCTCTGAGTGAAGTGGCTACTTTAGTGCGCAGCGAAAGCCCCAATCAAATCAGTCGTGAAAGTGGCAAACGTCGTGTTGTAGTCAGTGCGAACGTACGAAATCGAGATTTAAGTTCTTTTGTGAATGAAGCAAAACAACGTATTGAACAAAACGTCAAAATTCCCACTGGCTATTGGGTGACTTGGGGTGGGCAATTTGAGCAGTTACAATCGGCCTCCCAACGCTTGCAAATCGTAGTGCCTATCACTTTATTAGGCATTTTCCTGTTGCTGTTTATGAGTTTTGGCAGAGTAAGGGATGCTCTTTTGGTGTTTACTGGTATTCCTTTGGCATTAACTGGCGGAGTCTTTGCTTTGTGGTTCCGAGGCATTCCTTTGTCTATTTCAGCCGGTGTTGGGTTTATTGCTTTATCAGGGGTGGCTGTGTTAAATGGTCTTGTCATGATTACCTTTATTAATAAATTACGTGAGCAGAAACAAGTTTATTTGAAAGATGCGGTCTTACAAGGCTCGCTAGCGAGGCTTCGTCCTGTTTTAATGACGGCCTTGGTTGCCTCCTTAGGCTTTGTACCGATGGCCTTAGCGACAGGCACTGGTTCTGAGGTGCAGCGCCCTTTGGCGACCGTAGTGATTGGTGGAATCATTTCCTCTACTTTTCTCACTTTGTTAGTGTTGCCAGGTTTGTATTACGTCTTTCATGAGCGGCGTTACCGTAACAAATTACCCATTAAAAAAGCCGGCGAAGACACTTGATTAACATGGAGACGATCCCTTTATTTTCTCGTTGGAATTAAGGCTTCCTGGGCAAGACATCCAGAAAGAGGACTATCACAAAGACCACTAAGGCCACAAAAGCAAGATAAAATCCTATGTTTGCAATGAGTTTCATGCGGTGAGTAGAGCTTCCTTTGGCAAGAACTATCAAAACCAGTCCTATTGAAAAAATTATCCCCGCTGTAATAAGAAAATTATGGCTTGCCCAGTCGAGCATCGTTGTTTCTCACGATTTGATGGTATTTACTTAAGTATAGATGTCACTGGGTTCTTTTATGCAAGCAGTAATGAGCGGCTTCAGAGCTTATTGTTCTTTGACAATTCCTGCTAATGAGCTATATTAACAGTTAAATACTTATCTAACTGTTTAATTGTTAATTATGTTAACTCAAGACCAGGTTATCAAGTTAAGTGACATTTTGCATTTAATGGGCGAAGTTAATCGCCTTAAACTTCTTATTGAGTGCTTAAAAGGGCCGAAATCGGTTTCGGATCTGGCAGAGCAATTGCAGCTTTCTGTCCCTTTAACCAGCCATCATTTGAGTCTGTTGCGCTCAGCACGGCTCTTGATGGCTAATCGCGAAGGCAAACACATTTATTACAGTATTTATGATGCGCATGTACGCTGTATTTTAGAGGACATGCTTAAACACTTTACTGAAGAGACGGAGAATTAACATGCGTTTGCTAAAACAAGAGGATTGGGGTCGTTATTCGGTGAGCCATGTTTCGATAGGAATGAATTGCCTGCGATGTCGAACTTCTCTTGCTCCGGGGGCATATTTTTACAGTCAATGTGGGAAATCATGATGACAGCTCCGCTCACCTTAACCACTTTTTTTGTTGCAGGACTTGATTGTCAGGCTGAAGAACAATTAATCAGGCGGCAATTGCAAGCTATCCCTGAAGTGGAAAAGATGGATTTTAATTTTATTGCTGAAGAAGTAACGGTTCATCATCGATTACCCACCATTGAACCTATACAACAGCAGATAGAAGCCTTAGGGATGAGCGTGCGTGCCAAACAAAGCACCCCTAGCGACAAGGTTCAGGAAAAACTTAAATTTGATGCCTCTTGGCAGATTATTGCATTATCAGGTCTATTGGCTCTTTGCTCCGAAATAGCAGCTTATCTTTTGGCAACAGAGCAATCTCTATGGGCCATTATTCCTGCCTTACTGGCCATTATTCTCAGTGGACCTCCTACTTTTAAAAAAGGTTGGCTTGCTTTGCGCACAAAAGCCATGAACATTAACAGTCTAATGCTCATTGCCATAACAGGGGCTATCTTTATCGGTGATTGGCCTGAGGCGGCTATGGTTACTGTTTTGTTTGCGTTGGCGGAACGAATAGAGCGTTATTCCTTAGACAAAGCACGGCTGGCTATTCGAAGCTTGATGCAGATTGTTCCTGATGTGGCTCAAGTGAAAACAGCTAATGGTCAATGGCAAACTTTACTGGTCGAGGACGTGCCACTGGGTGCTGTTTTTAGAGTCAAGCCTGGTGAGCGTATTCCACTGGATGGTGAGGTGGTTTCAGGTCAAAGTACAGTCAACCAAGCTCCTATTACCGGGGAATCCATGCCAGTGAGTAAGCAGATAGGTGATTCTGTTTTTGCCGGCTCTTTAAATGAGCATGGGGCTTTTGAAGCAAAAGTGAGCAAAGCGTCAGGCGATACGCTGCTCGCTAAAATTGGTAAAGCGATTGAACAGGCGCAAGCCGAGCGGGCCCCAACGCAACGATTTGTTGACGAATTTGCAAAATACTATACGCCTATTATGGTATTGATTGCTATTCTTGTCGCTTTAATTCCTCCTTTCGTGTTGGGATATCCTTTTTATGATTGGATCTATAAGGCGTTGACTTTATTAGTTATTGCCTGTCCTTGTGCCCTGGTCATTTCAACACCAGTAACAGTGGTGAGTGGTTTGGCTGCCTCTGCCAAACATGGACTTCTCATCAAAGGAGGAAGCTATTTAGAGACGGGTTATCGCTTACAGTTAATTGCACTGGATAAAACTGGTACCTTAACAGAGGGCAAACCGGTGGTAACCGATTTTATTACTTATGATAAAAGTCAAACCAATGAACACTTGTTGTTGCTTGCTGCAAGTCTTGACAGCCACTCCGAGCACCCCGTAGCCCATGCCCTAGTGGCATATTGGCACCAAGAGCATCCTGATAAATCATTGCTTTCAGTGGAGCAGTTTTCAGCGCTTCCTGGGCGAGGCGTGAAAGGTGCCATCCAGGGGGAATTGTATTATGTAGGCAATCATCAATTAGCAGAAGACAATAAAGTCTGTTGTTTGGAGGTTGAGCAAGAATTGAAACGACTGGAAGAAGAAGGAAAAACTACTGTTATATTAAGCAATAGCACTACGGTCTTGGCTATTTTTGCAGTGGCAGATACGCTTCGAGCCAACAGTCGAGAGGCGATTGAATCATTGCATCGACAAAGGATAAAAACGGCGATGTTAACAGGTGATAATGCTCTAACCGCTCAAGCCATTGCCAAACAAGTCGGCATTGATGAAATCCAAGCTAATATATTACCAACAGAAAAAATGCAGGCTATCAATAAACTCTTAGAACAATATCAGGCTGTGGGCATGGTGGGAGATGGCATTAATGATGCACCTGCTTTAGCGAAAGCCACTATTAGCTTTGCGATGGGCAAGGGAACAGATACCGCTTTAGAGACAGCGGATGTGGTATTAATGAATGATAATTTAGCCATGCTTCCTCTGTACATTGACTTAAGCCGGAAGACAGTGCGAATTTTATGGCAAAACATTAGTCTATCCTTGGTTATTAAAACGGTGTTTTTTATTTTAGCACTTGGAGGAATGGCTACCCTTTGGATGGCGGTTTTTGCTGACATGGGGGCTAGTTTGATTGTGGTTATGAATGGGCTACGATTGTTGAATTCAAATCAAACGAAGAATCATTAATACAAGCGCTTTGATTGCTTTTTCAATATGTTATGATGAGATAAACCACTGTTTTTGTATTTGTTGAAAGGGAGAGGTAGATGAATAATACTGGATTTAAGACAATTTTCTTTTTGATTGGAGTATTGCTTTTAGGATGTAGCTTAATAATGTCCTGCACTAAAACCACAGCGACAGAAACGCATCCTGAAAGCGGTTACGAGGGAGGTTTTGGTGGTGATGGAGGGCATAGGCACCAAGAGCATTAAAAACCTCTATAGCCAGATAAGGATAGATTATTATGGGAGCTAATACTTTGACTATAGTATTGCTATTGGCATTGATGGTATTATGCCTTGGCCTTCTTGCCTTTCTTTGGAAAAAAAAGAAAAATTTACGCTTTGTTATAACCATATTAATCTTCCTTATCCTAGCTGCCATTTTTTTACATGGTGTTTCCTTCCAATTGCATTAAGGTCTTTTTTATTCATTTTAGGAAATTATATGATGATAAAGATTAGTATAAGCTGGACATCATTGCTTTTTTATTTCTTGGAGCATTACAAGGCGGTACTAAATGTGATGGGATACTTACTCTCCAGGCCGAGAGAGCGATCTCATATTCTGAATAGGTGCTAAACTAACAATCTTATGATTTAACCTAGTTTGTTCTTTCCGTACCTATCGAACTCAACAGCAGTTTCCTTTGGGATTTTATTGAGCCGTTAGCTGTTGAGCTGCACTATTCTTTACCTGGACCTGGCGTGATATGGAATACTACTAAAGAAGTTATAATTTGAATTAAGAGTTAAGCAAATCAAGTGAATGTAATGAATTTTTTCATTTTCCTGTAGCATAAGAATCTTGCTGCATGGCTTATTATTCGAAGTCAATTAATGCGGCTTGGGCAATACGTAGGTATCGCCGATTCAGTAGAAGATTCTTTGAGTAAATTAGCAGTTAAAATGTATGATGTTCTTTTAATTGATATTGGCTTGTATAAGACATTTTATGGACACGACTTGGTTAGGCACATAAAAAAACAGCAAGCTAAGTTCTAGTGATTTTCTTCTTCAAACTCATATAAGTGGAAGGTGGAAATAATTCGTTTGGCGTGACATCCAATCCTTTCAATATTTTTAGAAGATTTAAAATGGTTATATTGGCTTCGCCACGTTCCACGGTCCCGTAGTAACCCCGATTCATTTCGATGAAATTGGCAAAACCCTCTTGAGAAAAACCTTTTTCTTTTCTGATTTTGCGAATTTGTTTGCCTAGTACAATTAAGTCGGTTTGTTTTTTCATTCAAAAAGCATATGTGCTATGCTTCATATATAGCCACACGGTATGTCTATCATTTTTGAGTTTTGTTTAGGAAATGGTAAAAATAAAATCTTATTTTAATTTATAACACGGTAAATAAGCGTTATTTGAACTATATTGATACGATAGTTAAATTGAGCAGGCTCGCGAGAAATTCATGTGTAGGTATACTAATTTTAGTATTGAGAGATAACACTTCTCTTAATTATTAAAGGGATTTAAAGATTTGTTTTATGCTGGAGACCATAGATGAAGGGCATTGTTTTTACCTCCTTAAATGACATGATTATAGAACAATTTGGAATAGAAACCTGGGACCAACTCGTATCCTCACTAGACCTTCCTAGTGGTGGAAGTTATACAGCAGGCGGCACTTACTCGGATACAGAGCTGCAGCAATTGATTCAGGCCATAGCGAAGAGGACTAATCAGCACGCTTCTGCTTTTTTAGAGTCCTTTGGTGAATACATGTTTCCTATCTTATCGAGTAAGTACGCAATTTTTTTAAAAAAGGACATGACATTAAAAGAATTTTTAAAAAGCATTGATGGAACAATTCACGTGGAAGTAGAAAAGTTATACCCGGATGAAACATTACCTACCATTCACTATGAAGAGCCCGCTGCAAACCAATTGGTTATGGTGTATCGCTCGCATAGAAGGCTCTGTCATTTTGCAATGGGTCTCATCCAGGGAGCAGCGCAGCATTTTAAAAAGAGAATTACCATTAATCAGACTCACTGCATGTTGAAAAAAGATGATCATTGTCGTTTGGAGATTACCTTTGAGTGATGGGAACAAAGCATTATTTGAGCGCTCTTATTATCGCGAAAGAAAAGCTCGCGAGGAAGCCGAATTATTATTGGAAAATAAGACAAGGGAACTTCATTTACTGAACCAGGATTTGGAAAAAAAGAATGCTGAACTGATAAAAACGCTAAAAGATTTAGAGAGGGTACAAAAAAAATTATCGAAATTAGCCCATTTTGATGTATTAAGCCGATTACCCAATCGATTGCAGTTTGAACTGGATTTAAAACGTGAGATTGCCAGGTCAAAAAGATACGGTCGTCATCTGGCTCTGTTAAGCATCGATTTGGATTTTTTTAAAAATGTGAATGATCGCTTTGGTCATGATGTCGGTGATGGTCTATTGCGTGAAGTAGCAAAGCGTCTTTGCTCCAGTCTTCGCGAAGAAGATTGTGTGGCTCGATTAGGAGGAGATGAGTTTGCTGTTATTTTGACAGAAATTAATAACCCACAACAGGCAAAATTAGTGGCCAATAATATGATTCAAAAGATGGGTAAGCCATTCCATATTAAAGGTCATACAGTCATGATTGGAATCAGTATAGGAATTGCTTACTTTCCTGATGCCGGTGATGAGGCAATAACTCTTCGTAAGAATGCCGATATTGCTTTATACAACGCCAAAGAATGTGGTCGAAATAATTGCCAAATCTTCACACCATCCCTTAGAAAACAATATTCAAAACGCTTAGGAATAGGAACCGAGTTGCATCTTGCTTTGGAGCGACAAGAATTTTTTCTTGTTTATCAGCCCCGGGTTGATTTAAAAACGAATACTATGGTTGGGATGGAGGTCTTATTACGTTGGCAACATCCCAAGCGGGGTGTTGTTTTTCCTGATGAATTCATCGCCGTTGCAGAGCATTTTAACTTGATTATTCCAATTGGTGAATGGGTTTTACGAACCGCGTGCAGGCAGTATGTGGATTGGAAAAAGAGATACGCTCCTTTCAATTGTACCTTGGCGATTAATATTTCGCTTCATCAATTTCAGCACAAAGGGTTTATTTCCTCTGTGAAGCACATTTTACAGGAATATCAAATGCCATCGGATTGGTTAGAGCTTGAAATTACGGAAGCAACGGCAGTCAATTTTTTGGGAAAAATTGAAGAGACATTAAGTGCCCTTCGCAATATGGGGATAAAACTTGCTTTTGATAATTTTGGCTCAGGGTATTCTTTTTTATCGCACTTAAAAAATTCACCCATCCAATCCATCAAACTGAAACAAGCCTTAATTGAAGATGCTCATCTCAGAGAAAATGATAATTTAATTATCAAATCGACGATTGCTTTGTCGCAAGAATTGGGATTGAATGTGGTTGTGGGTGGTGTCGAAACAGAAGAACAACTCAATTTTTTACGGTCAAGTCACTGTTTCGAAGTGCAAGGCTATTACAGTAGTAAACCGTTAACAGTAGTACAGATGACGCAATTTATCGAGGAAAGGAACTCCAAAGGGTTGTAGCTTCATGTCGGTTCGTTCCCATCAAAAAATAACACCAACTGAGCTGCCAAAAGTAATTTGGTCCAAATGGATAAGTTAATAAGCCCCGCTTTATTGGCCAAAATCGATGGGTTAAATCTTGTGCTATGCTGTATTATATCGTGTTGATTATAGAGCATAATATCAGGGATGTCGGCCATGAAGGGACTAGAAAAACAATGCTGTCCTAAGAAAAGAATACTCACTAATTGCAAGAAGGGGTAGATTTCTCGTGTTGTGCACCGGCTGATAGAGGTACTTCCGATAACTTCTTTCCATTTTTCACTCGATTAGTGCAAGCCAACTTGTCTAAATGGACGGCAGGAATAAGTCCTGCTGCTATCGGTTCTTCTTATTCCACCTGGCTTTGGCAATTGGCCCAATCCCCTGGGGTTTTGTGGGAACTTGCTTTTTATCCGGTTTTTTATGCCAAGGATTGCATTAATAATATCGTTTGTGTTGAGCGTGCTGCGGATGGTAAAGACGTGCGTTTTAAAAAAGACAGTTGGCAGCATATGCCTTGGCGTTTATTCGCCGAAGGGTTTTTGCAGATGGAAGATTGGTGGCGACGCGCCACAACGGACGTGCCAGGATTACCCAACCAAGTGGAACGTACTGTTTCATTCTGGGCGCGCCAATGCCTTGATGCCCTATCCCCTTCCAATTTTGTTTGGTCTAATCCTGATTTATTTCATGAAGCCATGCGCACTGGGGGACTTAATCTCATCCAAGGCAGCCAAATCGCATTTGAAGATTGGTTAGAAAAGTTAATAGGCGCACCGCCTAAAGGCGCTGAACATTTTATCCCAGGAAAAGACGTGGCCATTACACCGGGGCGGGTGGTGTTCCAAAATCATTTGATGGAATTGATTCAATATGAAGCCCAAACCAAGGCCGTCTAAAAAGAGCCGATACTCATCATGCCTGCCTGGATTATGAAATATTATATTCTTGATTTATCCCCACATAATTCCTTGGTGAAGTGGCTCGTAAGTCAGGGCACATCGTATTTATCATTTCCTGGCGCAATCCTGACAAAGAGGACCAGGATTTGGGGATGGATGATTATTATCGGCAAGGAGCTATGGCTGCATTTGATGTGGTATCAACCCTTTTCCCAGAAACCAAAATCAATCTGATGGGGTATTGTTTAGGTGGTACTTTGGCTATGATTACGGCAGCTGCGATGGGCAGAGACAAGGACGAACGTTTAAACAGCTTGACACTCTTGGCAGCCCAAGGGGATTTTACTGAGGCTGGGGGATTAATGCTCTTTGTAACTGAAAGTCAAGTGGATTTTCTTAAAAGTATGATGCGGGAACAAGGGTATCTGGATACCAAGCAAATTGCTGGTTCTTTTCAGATGTTGCGTGCTTATGACTTAATTTGGTCCAAAATGGTTCAAGATTACATGCATGGAATGTGGCGAGGGATGATTGATTTAACCGCATGGAATGCGGATGCCACACGGATGCCTTACAAAATGCACAGTGAATACCTTGAAAAACTCTTCTTAAGGAATGATTTTGCCGAAGGGCGTTATACCGTGGAAGGGAAGCCGGTGGCCGCTGAGAACATCGAATTGCCTGTTTTTGCTGTGAGCACTGAAAAAGACCATGTAGCCCCTTGGCAATCCGTTTATAAAATCCATCTTATGACCGAAGGGGATGTGACCTTTGTTCTCACTGGTGGTGGGCATAATGCGGGCATCATCAGTGAGCCGGATCACCCAGGATGCTCTTATCGTGTTCATGAGCAGAAACAAGGCAAGGCTTACTTAAATCCTGAGAGCTGGCTTGCGATGGCAGAGAGGCGGGAAGGTTCCTGGTGGCGAGAATGGCATGAGTGGCTAGTCCAGCAAAACGCTAAAAAACGCATTGCATCACCTATCATGAATCCGTCACTGCCAGAGGCACCAGGAACTTATGTGCTGCAGAAATAAAACGCTCTTCTTTGAACAATAGGAGCGCTGTATATTAGTAAGCATCCGATCCAATAAAGCCGCATCCATTTGCTTAGCAAATCCTCTAGGTGGATGGCGGCCATCTTATCAATGTTTAAAATAACAGTGCTCAATGGACTTTTGAGTGAGTTACATGTATTGCCCACCATTAATATCAAAATTGGCACCAGTAATAAAACCACTTTGCTCCTCTGCAAGGAAGGCAACAACACGAGCAATTTCTTGGGGTTTGCCTAATCGTCCCACAGGAATTTGGGCAACAATCGCTTCTAAAATATCGTCCCTTAGAGAGGCGAGCATCTCAGTATTGATATAGCCAGGAGAGACGGTATTCACTGTAATTCCTTTTTTTGCGACTTCTTGTGCCAGACTTTTGGTAAAACCGTATAATGCGGATTTAGTGGCTGCGTAATTACACTGGCCGAATTGACCTTTGCGTCCATTCACAGAAGAAATGGTGATAATACGTCCATAACTATTATCCAACATATTGGATAACACGGTTTTCGTCATATTAAAGACACTATTCAAATTGGCATTGATGACATCCTGCCATTGTTCTTGAGTCATTTTTTTCAAAGTGGCATCGTGCGTCACACCGGCATTGTTCACTAGAATATCGATTTTGCCGTATTTTTCGATGACCAAGTCGGTCAGTTTCTCACAATCATTGAAGGAAGAAATATCGGCATAGACAATGTCGATATCAAATCCTTGCATGGCTTGTTTTTTCTGCCATTCTTTCGCTAAGTCATGATTGCCCTGTTTGAAATAACAGGCGATGACTTGATAATCTAACTTTTGCATTTCTTGGCATATGGCAGTACCTATACCACCAGTACCACCTGTGACTAAAGCAACTCGTTGGTTCACTTCCTTCCTCCTTGATGGTTACATGCAGTAAAAATAAGTGTTATTGTCATCGGAACGGTCTTACCTAGACCTAATGGTGGTCATTTATTTGATAACTTCTACTTCCTCAGCCTGAGGTCCTTTCTGTCCTTTTCCCATTTTAAAAAGAACGGCTGCCCCATCGGGAAGTGTTTTAAAGCCGTCACTTTGAATTGAACTAAAGTGGACAAAGTAGTCTTTGCCACTACTTTCAATAAAACCAAAACCCTTGTCTTTATTAAACCATTTGACTTTACCACGAATTTTGTTAGTCATTTTTTGTTTATTTCCTTATAATCAAGTGGGTTATATAGTGTCATGCGACGCTGTTCTTTTTGTCAATACTTGCTAACCAGAAAGCTTTTAGTGGTTTAATGGATTGAATCAGTGGACTCTCCAGTGTTTCCCTTTGTTTTTTTCAATGAAACCACTTTATCACATTGAATCTCAATGGTTGTTTTAGCAGCAGATACTCCCCAACATCGTATTCTTTTTCCCTCTTTCTCGATGAATAGCACGTGAATAACCAAATTGCTCCCATAAGTGTTGTCGATGGTGATGTCTTGAGTCTCATTCGTTTTTGTCAGGAGTCTTCCCAGTGAATTGCCACCACGGTGGAACTCTATTAATACTTCAGTATTGGATAAGGAAACATTGTTTATTTTGGAATTCTTATGGTATTGGAGGTGATAGGATTACATGCCAGCATAGGCATTGAGTGTTGTGCAGGAAAAAATTGCCGAAAAAATAATTTTAAGAAGAATTATTTTTTTATTTTAAATGACTTGATATCGTTCATGTGATTCCTATCCTTATCTTTGTCCATGTACTTTTACTATTTTGTCATAAAATTTTTACATGCCTAATCTTTAGTAGCATAATTCCTTTTTGTCATAATAGAGCTCAGTCAACAGAATAACTTATTATGAGGTTGGAGACTCATTTTAGTTTTTATTAACGACTCTAACAAGGATTAGTTTAGTATGCGTTTACGTCTTGTCATCTTAGTTTTAGCCGCAATTATTATTGGTGTGGGAAGTTATTCTGGGATAGTGAATGTCATTAAAGAACCCATAGAAAATATGATAATAGGGTATAAAAGCCCATCAGCCTGGAATAATCGTGGTGTAGATTATGTGATTGGCAAAAGAGTAGCACAAAATGACTCTGAAGCTGTAAAATGGTTTTGCAAGGCAGCGAAACAAGGCGAAGCCATGGCCCAGCGCAACCTTGGCTTGATGTATGCTGCAGGCAAAGGGGTCCCTCAGGATAATGGCAAGGCTATGCAATGGTTTCGTAAAGCCGCTCTTCAAAATGATGCCGTGTCACAATTAAATCTTGGTGTCATGTATCAAAAAGGTATGGGTACTCAGCAAAACGATAGGGAAGCAATCAAGTGGATTCATAAAGCAGCCGCACAAGGATTTCCAGAGGCTGAACGTAGTCTTGGCATCCTATATTCCACTGCTGAAAATGGGCAACAAAATTATGTCGAAGCTTTTAAATGGCTTCACAAGGCAGCTGAGAAAGAAGATGCCATAGCCCAATATAATCTTGCAGTTATGTATGTCACAGGCAAGGGGGTTCGGCAAAATGATACGGAAGCAGTTAAGTGGTTTCGTAAAGCAGGCAAACATGGCGATCTCATGGCTCAACGAACACTTGGATTAATGTACGCAACGGGGAGCAATGTTCAACAGGATGATTTTCAAGCGATGAAATGGTTTCGTCTGGCCGCGAAACAAGGAGATGCTGTGGCTCAATATAATATAGGTATAGGCTTTCTTAACGGCAAAGGGGTGATTCGAAATCACACAAAAGCTCTGAAATGGTTTCATTTAGCTGCTAGTCAAGGATTGCCCCAAGCTCAATATGTGCTTGCTGCACTTTATCATGATGGAGTGAGTCTTCCTCAAAATAGCATGGAAGCAATAAAGTGGCTCCGAAAGGCTGCTGCGCAAGGTCACTTGCAAGCTCAAGAGCGCCTGCAGGCTCTGGTTAGACAGGATTAGCTGTGAGGCGGTTCCTCTTTCATTATCATACGAGTTAGTATTTATCCCCCTATGCTGAAAATAACGATTTGATTATTTCAATGAGAAATTATTTAAACATAATAAATAATATTTTCGTTCACGATTTTTTAATGCTTATTTAATTGTAATGGGATAAGCACAGCTCGTCATTTCAGAGATTAACACCTTTACAGTCGGAGTTGTTATTTTCTATCTAGGTTCTAGATATAAGCCGTTTAAATTTCTGAAAATTCATTTAGGTTAAAATTGATACACCTAAAAGTTAGAATCTGCCTCATTTATTGGGAATATTTTTGCAACACTATCATTAACTAATCTGAGCGGTACTTTTATCCGAAGCACATTGCCATGCGATGTTATTATTTTAGCCTTTAAGTGTCGTTAAAGAGCATCTCTTTTCAGGTTTTATGGTTCTGTAAATTATTATTATAAACATTGTTGCTATTAGCGTAAAAACTAAAATTGATGGTGACGATGCAACGCCGGTTTTTTTTACAAGTATCATAGAAAGTAATGGAGCGAGGCCAGCGGATAAACTTGCTGCAATGGAATATAGTATTGATAAAACACTACAACGTAATTTAATCGGGAACATTTCAGCTAACATTACTGGTACTGTTGCATAATATGCTCCTGCTGGAACAGCAATTAAAGCTTGACTCAAAATTAACTGATAAAATATTTTGTGCGATAAGAAGTTGAAAAAAGGTTGAGATAGAACTAGAAATCCTATACTTGCTGCAACTACGATTTTTTCTCTACTAATTTTATCAGATAGATTCCCAATCAGAGGAAATACTCCTAGAAGTACCATTAAAGAAATGATGTTGGAAATGATAATTTCATGGTTTTGAAAATTACCATATAAACGAGCTTGCATAGGACCATAAATGTAAATTTGAAATGTAGTTGTTACACCCAAACAACTCAAAATAAACACATAAAGAGATTGTATTTTATTGTTTTTGATATAGGTTACCGATTCAGAAAGTAAACTCTTAAATTTAGGCTTTGGTCTGTCTGCATAGTATACGATGTATTCCATACTCTCGGGGATACATAAACGGATGTATAAACCAATCGAAGATCCTAAAAGCGCAAGCACAAAAGGAACACGCCAGATCATCCAGTCCTGTTCAGGATAGTGACTGGTAAAATAAGTAACAATCAATACAACTAAAGACGCTATCAGCATCCCTGACATAGCGCCAAAGGATGCCCAGCTTCCTGAGTAGCCCTTTTTTGAGGCTTCGGCATTCTCAACTAGGTAAGCAGAGGAGTTTAAATATTCTGCACCACAGGAGAAGCTCTGAATAATTCTTAACACTAATAAGGTAATAGCAGAAAATGTACCTATAGTACTGTGAGGGGGGATAAACCCGATAAGGGTTGTTGATATGCCCATTGTTAGGATAGAACCTGCAAGGATAATTTTTCTGCCATAGATATCGGATAGTAAGCCCATTATCATAGCCCCAATAGGTCTGGCTAGGTATCCAGCAAAGAAAGTAAGAAAGACGAGAAACAAACCCTTGGAGACATCACCAATCAGGTATTTGGCAATGTAAACTGAGAGTAGGCCACAAATAGCCATGTCAAAGGATTCAATTAAATTACCCAGTGTACCTGCCAGAATGATTCGGGTTTGGTGCTTCATGCGATTATCCTTTACTTTGCATTGCCGATAGAGTGGTTAGTGAATCTTGATCTTCCACTCGGTCTAAAAATAAAAATCCATCCAGGTGATCAATTTCATGTTGAAGAATGCGGGCTTCTAAACCGGAAGCTTTTTTGGTAATTCTATTTCCATCTATGTCAAACCCTGAATATTCAATTTCCATGGCTCTTGGAACTTCACCCATTAATTCACCACAATTAAGGCAACCCTCGTAGCCAGTTTGAATTTCTTGAGATAGGATTCTTAATGAAGGATTAATTAATGCAGTATCGGGAATGGGATATTCTGGTTTTCTCCGTTTTGTATAATCAGTACCAAATACAATAACTCGTTTGCTGATGCCAATTTGGGGGGCAGCTACACCTACTGCACCCTTGTCAGCCATTATGCCGAACATAGTCTTAATCAGCTCTTTTAACCAACTGCTACCAAATTCTGATTCGGAAATTGGATCAGCGGTTTGTCTTAAAATAGGGTCGTTTTTATCAAGGAGTATGTTCATGGGGCACCTGATTGTTGATGATTAATGTCAGTTTGGGCTTGGTCGTCATGCAGGGCTGTTTGTCAGGGAAAATTAAATACTCTTGAATTCGCCTTAACGCAAATTTGCCCATGGCTAACAGTTTTTCGCAATGAATCGAGCTTTTGTTCTGGATATATGGATTTATCCGTTTTAATCCAAATGAAAAGATAGCTTTATAAGAATCATATTCAGTGGGGATGGAGATACCTGTTATAAGTCTAGGTTTTATTTGTTTGTATTTTACAATTGATTCTGTGCAGCCTATATGTGGTAGTTCGCTCCATAATTTCGGTTGATCCTGGCTGAGGAATTCTGGTTGATAGCAACCGTCAAATAGCCAGAGACTTTGCTCAATTAAATTTTGCTCTATGGCTGGGTTCGAGGATATGAAAAAGATCTGTCCTGCCTGGTTAATAAGGGCAATAGAAGCATAGTCAGTTTCTACTTGCCCTAGTACATCTGAAAACACCCTGCGTATTGTGACAAAGTGTTCAAACAGAAATTCCTTGGCTTTGGGGTGAAGCTTTACTTCCACAGCTGTTACATCCATAACTACAAATATTTTAAATTCCATGACTGTGCTTTTTTCTATTTTCTTCGTAAGAAGAAATTGAACCAATGGCCAAGTCTATGATTTTTAGTAAATTATTTTCCGAAGTGTCGATTGTTTTTACTTCTTTGATCAATCCTAACACAAAATCTGCGTAATCGTCATTAGCTCCATGAGAGACGGGGTATAAATGATGACTTTGTTTCAAAATGTAATGAAGTAATGTTTCATCTATTTCATTTTTCTTATAAGTTGTATTTTCATCATCACCAAACAGCAACCAGCCTGGGCTTACCTGAAGATGATAAGCCAGTTTTTTGATTTTTTCATAGTCAGGTAAAGCATCACCTCGTATATAACGGCGGCAGATTTGTTCAGAGGCGCCAGTAAACTCAGCCAGGGTTTTAATACATATTCCATTTGGCGAGCGAGAGGCTGAATATCCTTTCTCTTTGAGGGTGCTAATCAAGCGGTTAGCAAACGTTTGATAGGGTCCCTTACTCATAAAATTATCCTTGTAATCAAGCATCATAAAAAAATTATCATATAAAACGATATCATTCAATATCATATCGTATTTTAATAAAAATATCTTTAATACATGTATTGATAATATAATTAATAACGTATTAATATAAGTTTCGTAAAAAGATGATTAATGTAAATTTAGTGTTGGACTTAGTACACATATGTTATACAGGAGTATGTCGCATGTTTCATGATCAGAAGATCGTAATTTACAAAGGAATTATTCAGTATTTACTCGATTCCACCAGTTATTCTTTACAGCGAATTGCAAACTTATCTAACTCATCTGTTGCTCATCTGCAATTGATACATCATTACAATCGGTTACCGAGAGAAAGTAATATCGAATTGAATTTGTTGAAACTATTTATCACCTTCATTGATATGGAACTCAAAGGCGAATCGAAGGCACGTTTGCTATTAAAGTAACAAAGGGATTTGGAGAGTAATGATGCGACCAGTTAATGATTTATTTACACAGCAGATTTTGTTTATCAATGACGTAGAAGTCATTATCGGAAAGGACAGGTTAACTTTGCGCCGTTGGTGGACCGATGGTAAATTTCCTTTACCAGTAAAACTGCATGGGAGAACGCTTGTCTGGCATAAAGAAGTTATTGACGAATGGATAAGTACAAATATAAGAAAAGGTTATAATCAAGCTTTGTGATAATAACGAAAGCAGGAAATTACCTGCTTTTTTATGTAAGCCATAATGGGTGATTTACGCTTAATCTGTAAAAGCTAATTCAAGATAATGTTGCCAATGCTTTATCTTTATTAAAAATTATTAAGCCTCTTCTCTCTAATTTTTCTTTCTGGTCTTGAAACTAAAGAGGGGATTTAGAGTATTTTATTGTTGTTATCATAATTACAAATAAAAAACCGCTATGGTTACGCAATAGCTAAGGCCCTCTAAGATTAGCGGTTATGTTATTTAAATTAAGCATAAGTTTTTAGAAGTCTGCAAAATTAAATTAGATTGAGATGAGCTATTTTCTTCTGAATGCCCGACAAGTTCTTGAATATATTTAGACCATCGCTCTAAAGCTTCCTTTCTTTGAGGTAACATCTCATTCTTATTGTAGGTAGCCATAATACGTGGCATTTTATGTCCGAGACATTTTTCAATAACAACCGGATCAATATGAAGTGTTTCACCCAGCTGAGTTGCAAATGTTCGCCTTAAATCATGTGCACTCCATTCAGGAATACCAACTCTTTTTTGAATTCTTCTAATTGCCCGAGGTAAAGCATTTTCATCGAGCGGTTTGTTTGGAACTAGCCCTGATAAAACAAAAGGAGAGTCACTTCCTTCATTTAACTTGAAAATTACTGATTTTGTTAACTCAGATAAATGAATTTTGACAGTGATTCCGCCCTTAGTTAGTTCTGAGGGAATTGTCCATAGGGAATTAGCAAAATCAAAATGTGACCATTGAGCAAGTCGAATTTCAGCAGTTCTAACACCTGTGAGAAGAATAATTTTGATAGCACTTTTAGTTTGCAGGGACATTTTACTTTGGTCGGAGTTAAGAAATTGCCAAAGAGTTTTAATTTCATCGAGAGCTAAAAAACGCTCACTAGGTTTTTCAATTCCGCCAATATTTCTTGCTTTAATATTAGCAGCAGGGTTAGTTTCAAGGCTGCCGCGGCTAATTGCGTAATTAAAGACTTGTTTTAAAGAACTAAGAACCCGATTTGCATGGATTGGCGCACCTCGTTTAACTATAGCATCAAGTGCGTTAGTAATATCAATAGGTTTTATTTTTTCCAATTCCAGGTGACCGAGCAAGGGAATAATATCTGCTTCGATTTGTTGTTTAATTTGAAGTGGTTTTTTTCTATTTTTAATTACATAACCTTGATACCAGGAATTAATAAGTTGATCCATGGTATTATTCTTTTTTTCGTTTTGTATTTGTATAATTTTTTTAGGGGCTTGGCCAGATCTTCTTAATTCACTTAACTCAATAAATTTTTTTCTGGCATCAGCAAGGCTCATGCTAGGATAATGGCCGAGGGTAATTTTATCGGTCTTTTTACCAATTTTATAACGATATATCCACGATTTGAGCTGGTTTGGTGTTACACGAATACCAAATCCTCCGCCCTCATATTCCTCATACCGCTTATCTTTACCTTTTAAATTTCTTATATAAGTGTCCGTAAAATTTCCCATATTATATTTCCTTTTTGGGTACACTTTGGGGTACACTTAATTTTGTTCTGGATTGAAATTTTTTGCAATGGTTTGATATCGATTATTTTATAAAGTCCTTGTGTGGAAAGGGTTAAGTGATAATAAATGATGCTGGTTGATATTTAATGAAATCGTTGTGAATTAGTTTCGTAATCAATAGGTCCGCGGTTCGATTCCGCGCAACGGCACCAGTAGAATCAATGAGTTACAACTAGAAAGTTAAAAATTGAAAAAATTTGGTACCGTTTTTGGTACCAATTTTGAAATGTAATTAATAGACATTAATTGATATCAAAATAACGGGTATTTCCATTATCTTGCCCAAATACGGAGCATATTATAAAGCACATAATACTCTAACTTTTAATCGATAGTTTTCAAAGCTTCTAAACCCATATGCCCTTCGTTGAATCTATTTCTATGAAACCGTTCAGTAATTCCATTAGACTTTCTAAATTTATTCGATTTAAATGAGAACAAAATACAACATATATAATCATTTTGTGAGTTTGTATAGATCATAGTGTAAAAAAACACTCCTTAATATGATTGTCTTGGTGAAATAATAAAATTATAATCCGGCACTGTTATTCAAGGATATTAATAAGGAGATGTTATGAACGTATATTATTCTAATAGAATTGATGCCGATGAAGATAAGGATGAATATATGCCTTGGTAAACAAAGGAGATATAAGTATCTCCTTTGATAGTTTTATATTGATATGAAATTAGTTTTAAACAATGATGTTCTCGCGGTCATTGATGACTTTCTAGAGCTGCCATCTTTTGAAAAAATTTGGAATTTTATTCAAACTGAAAAATTCAAGTTTGTTCACTCTTCTCGATGGGTAAATGCTTTTAGTCTCGAGGATGGTTCTCCTCTATGGGGCAGCGTTACTATTTCTCATCCTAGGCCGGAAGCTTGCACAACAGAGCAAATTTACCCTACAAAAACAAGTATTGATTTATTTATAAATGAATTAATTGCAAGATCATCTGATTATTCTCATTTAATTGGTTTCAAAGATAGAGATTGGGATTTTTTCTATGCTAGACCTTATCTATATCCTAGGGGCTCAGGTCTTTCCTGGCATACTGATGGTAAGTACAAAATTTCAGGTGCCTATGTATATTACTTGGGACATAAATTGGGGGCTGAATTATTAATTAATCCTACACCTCAACTTGACTTCGATTATCCTGAAGTGACGTTAATCAATAATAAAAAGAAAAAGGTAGGATACCATCTTAATAGTGCTGAATTGAATAAGTATGCTGATGATGGAATTGGATATTATATTGTTCCCAAACCCAATAGATTGGTTATTTTTAAAAATAATATTCTGCACTGTATAAAAAAAGTAGAAAATGCAGCAGGGAATCATGTAAGGGCATCGATAACAGGGTTTTTTATGAGTAATGACAAAATACATGAAACGAAAGAGGCAGAAAAAGAACATTCAATCTAACAATTATTTGAATTAGTCTAGTCCCGCCGAATTATAGATACTACCAATCTTAATATGCTTGGAATTATGAAATGAATTTAGTGCATGAAATCACACCAACACTAGCTCAAGAAAAGGTAAATTTTGTTATTTTGGTACCCAATACTGATGAGGCAGTTTTATCTAACTTTATACTTAGAGAAGAGGATGTTCCTTATAATGAACAACCAGGTCATTATCAATTTAAAAAATGGTCTGCTTGGTGTTCTGCACATTTCTCTTCCTATTACTACTATATTAAGTATAAAAATGCTCTCATAAGATGTAAGCAATTTTTATATGACTTTGGACCTTTATCAACATTAGATCACGCTGCTCTATATGATCATTGGGTTTGGGAAATGAAACCCCACGTATTGAATCAGGAAAATGTTTGTTGGATTGGTTATGATTATTCAAAATCGAAAACGTTAAGTTTTGACGTGGTCAACCAAAATGTTACACCCCAGTTAAGCAACTTTCATTAAAAAATCGCTCTGTTTTTCAAATTGATTTGGGCTTAAATATCCCAAATATGAATGTAATCTGTGGCTGTTATAGAACATGGTGATGTAATTCAAAATGTCCTGTTGAGCTTCCCATCGGTTTTGATAATTTCGCCATTGAACTCGCTCTTGTTTTAAGCTGCCAAAGAAGCTCTCAGCAACGCTGTTATCCCAGCAATCACCTTTTTTGCTCATGCTACCGATATATCCCTTGCTCTTTAATAAATTGCGGTATTGGTAACTAGCATACTGAGCCCCTCTATCGGAATGAACAATAAGCCCTGATGGAGGTTTTCGCTGCCAAATTGCCATATTCAGAGCATCACAAACCAATGTTGCTTTCATTCTGGATCCCATGCTCCAACCAACCACCTTCCTTGAAAATAAATCCAGAACGACAGCTAAATAAAGCCAGCCTTCCTGCGTCCAGAGTTGAGTAAGAGCCAGGGCGTAGTCGAACTATTTCCCTGGGTCTCCTCACCGAACCGTACGTGCACCTTTCAGCGCATACGGCTCTCCATTTATTCGTGGCCAAAGGCCATCACAATATCAGCATAGCGTGATGTAATTGTTTTCCTTTCCTCATTTCTAAGGTATGGATTTATTTCTGGCAGACGCCAGCGGAAAGATTTCTTCGGGCTACTTACCAATCGGTAGAGTACTTCTCCACAAAGATTATTCCTGTTCGTTTTGCCGAATAAAACCCATGTTTTCGCCTTACCTGGTTCAGGAGATTTGCACCATCTCATCAACAATGATTTGATGCTGCACCGATATTTTCTTCCGAGCCAGTGACCAAGCTTCCAGAAGATCACTCTATCGATCTTGCTGTATACTTGAGAGGTATAATCAGTGAAACAGTAGAATTGTGCCCAGCCCTTTAACCTCTGGTTTACCTTTTCTACTTTATCAATCATGCTGCTACCGTAGTCTCCAGTGAGTTCCTTGCTCAGTGAGTGAGTAAACGCCTTGGCTTTTGCATCTGGGATACCTGTAACCACTCGCATGCTCCCTTTGGAACCTCGTTTGCGAATGATCCGATGTCCCAGAAAGATAAACCCATCGTTTACATGAGTAATTTTGGTTTTCTCCATATTTAGGGTGAGATTGAGCTTACCCTCCAAAAATTCTCGACACTGTTCGCGGATTGCTTCTGCTTCTTGTTTATTGCCTTTGACCGTTAACACAAAGTCATCAGCATAACGGCAGTAGGCCACCGCTGGCTTCCATTGTCTGTTTTCTTCTATAGCTGGCTTGCACCCAATCTTGATACTATTGTTCCAGTACCATCGATTTTGACGTACTTTCTTTCCTAGGAAGTTTTTATCCAGGAACTGATCAAATTCATGAAGCATGATATTTGATAGTAATGGTGAAATAACTCCTCCTTGTGGGACTCCTTCACTCGTTGCACAGAATAGATTTCGCTCGATATGACCTGCTTTTATAAACTGCCAAAGCAGGTTGTTAAAACGCTGGCAGCAGATACGTTTACGCACGCACCGCATGAGTAACTTGTGGTGTACTGTATCAAAGTAGCTTGATAGATCACCCTCTATTACCCATCGTCCTCGGGTATTTACATCAGAGATATCAGTCAGTTGTAACTTGACTGTGCGTATTGCGTGGTGAACACTGCGCTCGGGTCTGAACCCATAAGATAACGAATGGAAATCATTTTCCCATATTGGCTCCATTGCCATCAGCATCGCGCGTTGCACTATCCTGTCCCTTAGTGTCGGAATTCCTAAAGGTCGTTGTTTTCCATTGGCTTTGGGGATATAGACACGTCTTGCTGGCATCGGTTGATATAACCCGGCCAAAAGCTCCTCCCTGATTTGCTTGAGATAGTCCTTTAACTCTCTCTGCACGTGTTGTTTTGTTATCCCATCTACTCCTGGTGTATTGGCTCCTTTTGCTGAAAGTGTGATTTCCGCCGCTTGTAGTAGCCACGCTGGATTACTAATAAGACGTAGCAATCGGTTCACTTTGTAAGAGCTATCCGTTGACGTCCACCTTGCTAATTTGCGTTGCATTTCGCTGATTATCAAAGGTCTTCACCTCATTAGGTCAGTTAGTCTGCATTCGCAGATCGAATAAACTGCGTTCCTTTGCCATGTAATGGGCTTTCCCCACCTCAGACTACTATGAACGCTCCATCAGCCTATATTGTCATTTGGGTCATGCTCCTTTAGCATCCAATATAGACCTTCCCCGGTTTATCTATCTGAACTCAAGCACAGCGGGGAGGATGCCGATCGCGGTCTTTGTCCTTGTCGTTCTGCAAGGTGATAATGCTATGAATGCAGATTTGTGTTATTGCATTCATCTATGCCTCCTGCCTACATTTCATTCAGCAATTTGGTGTTTCAGTTCGTACATGCAACTGATGCACAGCATTATACCGCCTGTTAATTCGTGTAGGCGGTGGCGACATTTCAGCCCATAGATGCGGGTTAATCGGTTCATGTTCTTCATCCGTCCACTGCTCAGTCTAGAGAAGCATCTTGACTTAACGAATTTGCCTCACTTCCCGTTGTCAACGGGTTACATTACCTTACCAGCATACGATAAGTCACTGCCGTTCAAGACTCATGTACCTTCACAACCAGGCACAGTTCCAGTTAATGCACTATTATTCCTTGCGCATACCCTGGATATTTCAGATAGATTTGTGGCTCTTTTAAGCATCCTTGCTTGCCCTGAGCTCCGGGCACACTATAGGTAATATCTGATACGTAGGCTTTATTAGGCTTGTCTGCATGAAATTGCCTATTCAATACATTTTCATAAACCGGTTGTTTATGGTTGCTATTGGTAGTCACCTTATATTTCTTTCGATATCGAACAAAAACCTTGGCTTCTTTCATTAAACTTTGAGCTCGTCTTCGACCTACTGGATAACCTAATGCATTTAAAGCATTCTTCATCCTGCGACTGCCATAACAATACTGGCTCGCCTCAGCTATTTTCTTCACCCAATCAATAACCTCCTCATGTTCAGGATCATCTGGTTTATTTCTCTGGCGTTGCTGATAACTGTAATATCCATGCCGTGTAATGCCCAGGAGTTGGCACATTAAGCCAACCGGCCAGGTCTTCTTATTTTGGGCGACAAACGAATATTTTATTTCGTTTCTTGAGCAAAGAAGACCGCCGCCTTTTTTAAGATTTCCTTTTCCATTTTCAAGCGTTTATTTTCTTCCTGCAGGCGACGTATCTCTAATTGTTCTGCTGTTAACTTGCCATTTCCTCGAAATGCTTGCCCGTCAGGCTCTTGATGCTCTTTAAGCCAGCGACTAAGAAGAGCTTGATGAATCCCCAAGCTTTTAGCGGCTTCTGTGCAGCCATAGCCTTGTTCTAATACCAGACTAACTGCATCAAGTTTGAATTCTTTAGAATACTTCTTTCTTGCTACCATTTTTTTCTCCAGTTAAGTACATTATCTCTTAACTGGGGTGTCAAAATCTATTAGACCACGT
>NZ_JNCF01000044.1 GCF_000770585.1 Legionella norrlandica
CCACCTTTCCTCTGTAGATTATAGCATCAACGGGCTATTAATCCCATTTTTGTAGTATGGCCATAATTTGTATTTTTGACTGAATATTCTAATATATTATTAACACACCCATTATTCAATATGTTCAATTTAAATCCATGTTTTCTGTGGGGAGAACGTGGTTTATCTGAATAAGGTAGGATGCTAGCCATGTGTCCAAAACGACAATTACCACAAGAAGATGTATTCCGTTTAGGCTTAATGACCCCTTACTCTGGAATAGCAAACATTTATGGTCTAGAAATCGCAACCGCGGCTAACATCGCCTGTAATGAAATAAATAAAAAAGGTGGGATTCTTGGGAGGCGTCTTGAGCTAATAATAAAAGATGATGGGAGTATGCCTACTGAGGCCATCATAGCAGCCAATTCTTTGATCGATAATTATCATTGTGATGCCCTTATTGGTAACTTATTATCTAATTCTCGTCTCGCTGTAGCGAATAAAGTGTCATTACCTAGAAAAATCATCTACTTAAATTTTTCTTTTTATGAAGGCAGTATTTTTAATAAGTATTTTTTCAATTTCTCAGCGCTTCCAAATCAACAAATCATGAAAATGATTCCCTATTTGATCGAAAATTTCGGCTATAAGTTTTATTTCGCAGGCAGTAACTATGAGTGGCCTAGGGGATCAATTGCCGCAGCAAAGGAAATCATATTGAAGCTAAAAGGGGAAATTGTAGGTGAAGACTATTTCGATTTTGGTATGGCTTCCCCATTCGAAATTGCATCAAAAGTAGCAAAATCAGGGACAAATATTTTTATGCCTTATTTTGCTGGAGTAGACCAAATTGCTATGCTCAAAGCAATTGTTGATGAAGGATTGCGAGATAAAATTGTAATAGCCATGGGCCATTATGATGAAACAATGATGGCCAGTATGCCTGAACACTATCGATATGGGTTTTATAGTTGCAATTCCTATTTTATGTCTGTTAAAACACCTGAAAATGAGCTCTTGTTAAATGAACTGGCGAACTTCCAAGGAGTTACTGGAATATGGCCCAAAGGGAATGGGAAAATAACGAATTTTGGAGAGGGGGCTTATTTATGCGTTAAAGCTTATGCGGATGCGGTTAATCGAGCAAAAACATTCACTAAAAATGAAGTATTGAAAGCATTGAGCAATGTCCAATTAGCAGGTCCACAAGGATTGGTTAAAATGGATAAAAAGACGCATCACGCTCATGTTAATAGCTATCTGGCTAAATCGAATATTGACGGTACATTCTCAATAATAAAATCATTTGGATTAATTAAACCCCAAATTCCAAAACATTATCAGAATTTGCATAGAACAGCGAAACAAGAACGCAATATTCATACTAACAAGCCTTGCGCTCCTGAAACTACCATGCAATTGGATATGATCAAAGAGATAGAAGGCATCCTTAACAATGTTTCTTTAGGTATCATTGTAACTAATAGTAAAGCAGAGATTATTAATATAAACAAAATTGCTGCAGACTCATTTGGCTATATTGAAAATGAATTAATTGGTCAATCTTTATTTTTATTATTTTCTCCAAAGGAGAGGGAGTCTTACAAAAGTATTATAAATTCTTTTTTGCTCTCAAAAAAACTGTCCGATATTAAAATTGGAAATAAGGATATAGTCATCGGCTACACTAAAAATGGTTGTTCTATTTTTCTTACGTGCTCCACTACAAAAAGAAAACTGGCTGAAGATGTCTATTTGTTTTTCTTTTTGAATGATATTACTAAGTCCTTAGAGGAAAAAGAAAAACTTCTATGGTCTACTACACATGATCCCTTAACCAAGTTAATCAATAAATTTTTAATGATTAGGCGAATAAATTCAGCTATCCAACGCAGTAAAAAGAAAAATCAACTTTTAGCAGTGTTGTGTATAGATTTCCAACATGTTCAGTTTATTAGTAATGTTCACGACCATCCAATAAGCGAGCTGTTAATTGCAGAAATAGCTAATCGTATTTTTAAACAAAACCGACCTGGAGATACCATATCAAGATTTGGCGAGGATCGATTTGTCGTTCTTTGCGAAAATATACAAAGTAAAAAAGATATTCTGAACCTATCAGATGCCATTATTAACGCTTTCAAGTGTAATATGACAATAAAAAGACAAAAATTTTTCATGAATATTAATATTGGCATTTGTATTAAAACGAATGAAGTATCCGCAACAAATTTGCTAAGAAACGCCGAAATTGCTCTATATGAATCGAAACAAATTGGTAAAAATCAAAAGGCTTTATTTAATCAGAGTATCGATAAACATTTAAAAAATGAGCTGATGTTAACAACTCAGCTGCAATTAGCCATTCAGAAAAAGGAATTATCTTTCAATGTTCAACCAATTGTTATTGGGGGTGAAGGGTTATTAGGTATAGAATTACTTGTTCGATGGCTCTATAAAGGGAAACCCGTACCGCCAGATATTTTCATACCCATTGCAGAACATTCAGGAGCGATACATGATATCGGTTATTGGATACTGGAACAAGGATGTCTGATTCAATCACAATGGCAATTGGATTCTCAATCTATTCAAACGCCTTACGTGTCTATTAATCTCTCTAGTAAGCAATTGGAAGATGCTAATTTTTGTCAAAATGTTAAAAACATCTTAATGAAAACCTCGGCTAATCCTTCGCGACTTGTTTTAGAAATCACCGAATCCACATTGATGGAATATACTCAAACCAAAGGAGTCTTAAAACTATTAAAGGAAATGGGTATTCAATTCGCAATCGATGATTTTGGTACAGGGTATTCTTCATTGAAGCAACTGGTGAACGTCCCAATTAATATCCTGAAAGTCGATAAATGCTTTGTAGACAATATTATCCTCAATAATCAATCATTATTGCTACTCAAATACATCATAAAAATGGCCCATTTATTTAACTCAAAAGTGATTATAGAAGGCATAGAATTCGAAAAACAATTAGATCTCTTAAGAAATTTTGAACCGGATGGGTACCAAGGATATTTGTTTTATGAACCTCTCACTCTCTCTGAATTTAATACGAAATTTTCAAGTTTTTTTAAGAAGAATCAAAAGACTTGATTGGGAAGATCCCAAAAGCCTGAAAAGCTCAAGCCATTGATTCTCATGGTGGAACAAGGCAAAATTGGACGCTTAAATCAGAACAAAGGTCAGGTTTCATCGAGAGCATGCGTTTTAAGCAAATTATCTGATGAATGTTATTTTGTCATGAGGGAGACTTTGAAAAATTATGAATGAAAATAATATCAATTCATCTCCTGGAAATCTCAATAGATTTTTTTCAGAACCGAGAAAAACCGAAGATAGTTTGTCATCTTCTCGGGATGATTATATTAAGTTTGTATTATTCGATATTTTCGGAACAGTTGTGGACTGGCGTGGTACTATGGTTAAAGAATTTGGCATATTGTTTGACCAAAAAGGGATAAGAAATGTTGACTGTGAAGAATTGGTAGAAATTTGGGTAAATGCGTACTCTGAAAATATGAAGAATATTAGTGAAGGTAAAAATTCCTTTGCGACAGTTGATGAGTTAAATGAAAGGGCACTCAACAAAACATTACAGGAATTTCATATTTATAATAAATTTACGGAAATGGAACGAAAGCAAATGTGGATGATCTGGCATCGGTTAAGACCATGGCCAGATTCAGTTTTTGGTATCAATAAGATAAGGGAACAATTTAAAGTAGGTACTCTTTCGAATGGAAATACCCGATTATTAGAAGATCTATCAAAGCACGCAAACATCGAATGGGATGCTATTCTATCAGGTGAATTATTTCGTTGTTATAAGCCAGATCCATTGGTTTACCAATGTGCAGCAATACAATTAAAGTTAAATCCGTCTGAAATTTTGCTAGTTGCTTCACATAAATATGATCTTGAAGCAGCACAGCAATGCGGATACAAAACAGCATATATTTTTCGCCCTTTAGAATTTAAGATGGTTAAAAAAGAACAAATATCTTGTAATAATGGGTTTGATTTTGTAGCGGAAGGAATAGATGATTTAGCAGAAAAATTAAATAACTCAAAAGGCTTCCTTCGAGTGCTGTTTCCATAACTATGTCAATGACTATAATTACCATAGATTCCACCAAAATGCTGTAGTTGTAGTGTTCAGAGTTGCCAGGATAGCCTAAATTTTTCCTGTCTAATCAAAATTTTAGCTTGCAGCCATCATGAAGTCCCTGTATAAAGAATGCCGAACAAAAACGTGGGGTAACTATGGCAGAAAAAAATAATTATATTTCATTAATTTTAGATTCGGATTATCCATACCTTGACCTGCCTTCTCTCCCTGATAAGGAAGACAATGAGGCTTGGAAGACATTATGCCAACGCTATTTTCCTAATATCATAACAGAGAGCTCTGACACTGATCATTATAGGGCGTTCCTTCAAGAGTATAAACAAATTTTCCGTGATGGATTGCATTCAAAGCACATGCTTGCGAACCGTTCGTCTGCAGTAAGAAGTGATAAGCTTATTGTTTTTCATGTGGTTTCTTTTCACGGAAGCGAACTTCAATGGGCAGCTCCTTCTTTGCAAAATAATAAAGACATTGTTCTGGCAGCAGTGGGAAATAATTGTAACGCCTTGCAATATGCAGCGCCCGAGATGAAAGACGATGAAGAGGTTGTGCGTACTGCAATAAAGAACAAACGTGGTTATGCTTTAAGGTATGCTTCGAAACGATTGCAGGATTCTGAAACAATTGTCACTGAAGTGGCTGATGAATATGGCTTGGGGATTGAGCATGCCTCTGACCGATGTAAAAATAATTTGCGCATTTCATTACGAGCTCTACGTAACAATTTCTTTGCTGCAACTTATTGCGGTAATGATGTTAAAAATCATCCAGTGTTTAAAAAAGCGAAAGCAATTAATGACTATTATGAACGATATAGTTATATTAGCCAGGTGCTTTCTGGAAAAAGCATAAAAAGTGCAAGGAAAATAGTAGAAATAGAGGAAGACCAGGAGAGTTTGGAAAATAGACCAACGCTTAATTCCTAATTTATAGTGATGCAAGCCTATATACCACGATTTGCTCGGATTTATTCGCGGTATATAGGCACTGGGGAGACCTGGCAATGTTACTAAAAAAATTGGGGGGTAACAGCATCAGGATGTCCTAATTCCTGTAGTTTCTCATGAAAAGTTTGTCTCAGCATGGTGCTTATTTCAGGACTTGGAGTGGTTGTTATGACGCCTTTTGTTAATTTTGTACCAATAAAGTGGATTAAGCCGTTTAACGTATGCTGAATTTTCTCAGGATCATTCATTAATAGACTTTCTAACTGAATTGTTAATTCTTCTACCGTCCGATTAAGACAATTTTTTGCTTCCTCTATTTGAGTAGCGAGGATAGGGCTGGAGCTTCTACTATAGGATTGATATGCCCCAATCAATTTACTGTGTTGGGAACGTAATTCATTCCTTTTGACACTTGCTCTATGATGCATAGGATCTATTGTAAGTACTTGTTGGTACAGATCGTAAGCTAGAATAATAGCATTTTGCTTTTGAATTCCAGACGCTCTATATTCCTCGAAGAAATCGGCAATGAGACTGAGTAAATTTGCTAAAAAATTGGGATTAGTTGAATTAGCGGTTATTTTTACCAGCGCTGCTTGAAATGCATTACTATAAGAAAATTCTTTTAAGGGTTGTACGCTTGATGAAGTGCTAAAAAAACCTAGTTGTGAGGCTCGGCTTGAGCCTGGAACACCAAATAATGGTTGGTTTATCGAAGAACTGTGTGCCACGATGTGATCGGAGGTATTAAAAGGATTCGCTGAAGGGTGAATCGGGGTATGAGATTGAGGTGGCTCAATACTGACATTCTGGAAGTCCATCATACTAGTGTTTACATCTGAGTCGAATTTTTCTAACGCAGAAGTAGTGAAACCAGAGCCTTCTTCTATAACTTCAATAAAATCAGTATCATTGGTTTGATCCATAGCTTCCAACTCTCTTTCCTCTTCTGCGCCATTGCGAGGTATTAGATTGAGCAAACTTTGAAGATCATCCAGGATGGGATTATCTTTTTCTTCCTCGGGGATTAAGACATAGAGTCTTCTACATTCCTCCGTAAGTTCACTGGTGTCCTGATGATTGAAAAGAGCTAGTCTGGCAACATAGCTTAGTAGTTCCAGATTTCTCAAGGGCGATTTAATGGTAATTTCCAAGAGTTTGTGTTTTTCTATGTAATGAGACATGATTCTAAGGTTAGACTCTTCTCCAGTCTCTTTATAGCGGCGCTCAAGTAAGTTTAAATAGCCTAGACTGCTGGATAGCTTAGGACCATGGCCTTCCTTTACCTGAAAATTAATAGCTCGATTCATCCATTCAATGGCTTGTGAGAGTATCGCATCTGACTGAGTTTGATGCGTTGCTTCTTCCAATTGATCCACTAATTCATCACTTATCTCTTCACAAATGGTGATAAGAGATTCATTCACTTTCTTAATTACTTGATCTTTATGGCTAAAAGAACGTGTCGACTTCGTAAGATGTTCATTGTAAGTAAGTTCCATTTCATAAAGCAAACCGGGAATCTCTTGCCAATAGTTTGTCATGATATCAAAGTTCAATTCTTGGGCTTTACTGCGTATCAGCATCAGCTTAGTTATTATGATGTCAGAGCGGACATACACCAAAGCATCATAAAAATCATTGTGTAGAGCATTCCGGGTTGCCGCATGCAAATTCAAAGTGTTTAGTGCTTCGGAATAATGCTTGAGTGCTTCCTCATATTTTTGCTCATTATAAGCTTTATCGCCAAGTTGCTGTCTGAAAGTATTAAAGTAAAAACCCATGATAATCGCCTAAAAACAAAATGGCTATTGTAACTTGGTAATTTTTTTATTCAACAAGTAAATATATATTTCAACCGGTTTTTATTACCAGCAAAACCAATCAGGTTTAATAAATGCGTTCACTTTATTCATTTTTGAATGGTAATGCTTTCAATGATCACAGGTGTTATCGGCTTATCTTGTGGGTCTGTAGGCATCTTGCTAATTTTATCAGCGATCTCTTGCCCGGAAATGACTTGGCCAAAAACACTGTAGCTGCCTTGTAGGCTGGGTGTTGGGGCAACAGTAATAAAAAATTGACTGCCGTTTGTATTGGGTCCAGCATT
Organism: Legionella norrlandica; assembly: GCF_000770585.1. GTDB lineage: Bacteria > Pseudomonadota > Gammaproteobacteria > Legionellales > Legionellaceae > Legionella > Legionella norrlandica. Next base: position 7,190 of record NZ_JNCF01000044.1, read on the forward strand.
GGCCATCGCAAGTACACCAGGTTTGCTAAAGCTTGCATTAGTATTTTCATTATCAAACACATAACCTGGCCCTCCGGTTCCATTCCCAAGAGGGTCTCCGCCCTGAATCATAAAACCAGAGATTACTCGATGAAAGGTTAAGCCATTATAAAATGGGCGCTTCACCATTTCGCCTGTTTTTACATCTTTAAATTCTTTTGTGCCTGTTGCTAAACCTACAAAATTTGCAACGGTGTTGGGTGCTTCTTTTGTAAATAATTCACAAGTAATGGTGCCTTCTGAGGTTTTAATAATTGCAGTTTCTGCATGTGCTGACATAATGCTTGTTGTTAATAATAAACTGATGAGTAAAAGGGCTATTTTTTTCATGTGGAGCTCTCCGTGGGTCGCTATGAAATGGCTAAGTCAGTATAGCAGTATTCACCTAGAAAAAGCAGTTAAAACCTACTGCGCAAGCTAATGAAATGGCGGAGTCTACTGGACTTGTCAATTTTTTCATCCATCGCAGTAGTGGCTGCTGCTTTCGAGAAAAGATTCAAATAAAAATTATTTTTCTGCCAATAACACAATGCCAGGCGTGTGGGACGCAGGAGTGGATTGGGTGGGGATGGGGGTAAAACCTATTTGCTGTAACATGACTTTATACTCATCTGAAGTTTTAAAGACTTCAGTGCCAAAATCATCTGCAAAAATATAACTATATTCCCAGGTCAAGCAAAGGTCATAACAAAGCTCTTTAAAACCTTCACAAATCGCCACATGGCCTTTCTTTTTTAAAGCATGATAGGCCATATTTAATAGCTTTCTTTTTCTGGATTCATCCCAATCCCACAAAACACGCACAAATAAAATTAAATCAAATCCTGAAGGGAATTGCTCGTCTTGAATAAAATCACCAGCAAATACGCTAATTCGTTTCTGTAATCCCATTGTGGCAATATGTTTTTGTGCTATTTTTGCTGATTCGGGTAGATTGTAAACGGTAATTTTTAAATGAGGGTATGCTTGAGCCAGAGCACAGGCAATAGTTCCATCACCGCCTCCAACATCCAATATGGAATGGTACTGATTGAAATCAAGATAAGCGAATAAGGTTTGTATTAGTGGTGTTGCAGTTTTTGTCATCCATGTTTCCAGAAAATTGGCTTCCTCAGCATTTTGGGGTGGCCAGGTAACATGGAATCTTGGATCAGTAAAACGCAATATGCTACTTAGTTTCTCATTGGCCATTCTCTGCCAATAAAAATCATAATATTGTTTGAATCCCCACCCTCCATCTCCTAATAACAACTGGCTTTTGGCCAATTGATATCCGGTTTGTGCACCGATAGTGATTTTTTTTAAAAAATTCTCACAACAAAGCAAATGTAACCATTTTTTTGCTCGAACAGGTTTAAGTTCAAGTATTTTTATAATTTCATTTTCCAACCAATAAGGTCTGTCATTAAATAAGCGAAATAAGTCCAGTTCAAACATGGATTCTAACAATTTGACTCTCACCCCTCCTGCAAGGAGGCCATAAAAATACTGACGTGCCTCGATATAATTCTCATGATTATTTTGCTCTTCATGTTGTCTAACAATCGTTGGTTCAGGAATTTTGGCGTAGATCATATGATGATTAAACCCTAATTCTGCGAAAATTGGATTTTTGTCAACGTAGGCAACATAACCTAGCTTTTGTAAATAGGAGACGAGTTTTTCAACCCGATTATCAATATCATGAACTTCGATACTCAGTTGTTTAATGAAAGAAAATTGCTCGGGTTTAATGCTATTTATTACATCGAGCTCTGCGCCCTCAACATCAATTTTTAATAAGTCGATGTGTGCTATTTGATTTTTTTCAATAAAACGTCCTAATGAGGTCAGTTGGCATTTTACTTTGGTTTCTAATGTCTGGTTCTTATAATTTTTTTTAATGAAATAATTCCGTAAAAACGGTAAATATTTTAACTGATAATACAATGACTTATTTTGAAAATAAGACAGTTTTAATAAAGTTTCATAATTTAATAGTGGCTGAAAATTTGAGATAATTTTATCCGATGGTTTGTAAGTGGCGGTCACGGAGCTTTCTCCAAAGAGAGTAAAATCTATACTACAGTCTTTGGGAGTATTTCCTATTCCAGTGTTGTACAGGTGCACGTTATGCTTAAATCGCGCCAAATTTTTTTTCAAACACTTAAAAGTAGCCGGAATAGGCTCAAAACTATAAATCTCAATATCGTAATGGCATTGCTTTAGAGCAAACAATGAAAAAATACCAATATTCGCACCAACATCAAAAACAACTGACCCTGCATTCAATGTAAGAAAATCTGGCAAGTAACTTTTTTGGTGAAAAATCTCATGAATTAAGCCGTTCACTTCAAACTCATTAATAAAATACAAGTCTCCGATAGCAAATTGTTTTCGTGAGATTTTATTAGGCATTGATGCTTGTCCTTTTAATCACAATATTTTGTCAATCCAACCAGTATTAATCGATTTCCTGTATGAGGTGTTTTTCCATGCAGACAGGAATAATTATCTACTATCATAACGTCCCCAGGTTGCCAGGCTGTTGACACTGTATTTTTTTGTATTGCAGAGTTGATGCAATCAGCTTCTTGTTTCGATAATGGCTCGCCATCTCCATAAAAAGCAACATAAGGATGAAAATAATTATGTAACAAAATAAATCGAGCGAAAGGGTTAGTAATCTTGCTTTTGACGTAATCACTGGTCCCATTATAAAAATGATTGGCATGGTTACTTTGATTAAACCAGACTAATCTGCCGCTGATTGGGTGATTGCGGTACGCAGGAAGCAATTGCTCAGTGATAAGCCCATTACCTGGAGTCCATCGAAATTGTTGTCCCATTTGCTGAAGCATCATTTCAACTTTATTTTTATCATTGGTTTGAAAGCGTTCCATCCATGTCAGGCATCCAGAATTCTTACCTATTAATCGAATCATTTTGTACTTGATTCCAGAACCGTAATAATGTCTGCGATATAAAATCCCTTTAGATTGCAATTTTTTTTGTAAAAAACCTGGTAAAGAAAACCATACCTTGTGTCCATCAGCCAAAGCAGTATCTCCACCTGTTTCGGGGGCATGAACGCAATTAAAAAAAACATGGCTGGGGAAATCATAGTCATATGATTTTTCATTATGCAAAGCAAGGTTAAAACTTGGATGGATATTTATTGAAGTATAAATACCTTCTCTAATCTTTGTTCGAGGGATTGGACAAAAATCATACGAATAATTTGAACCCAAAGCACTTGTCTGGATCACTTCTAAAAATTGCTCAGCCGTGTTCACGTGAAACCCACGCAAGATAATAGCGCCATAATGAAGCAGATGATCCTTAAATAAGGCATTTTCTTCTTTAAGGAATTGCTTTAAATCATGAATATTACCTTTTATTTTGGCGTGAGGTTGAATAATTAGGGGTAATTTTTGTTGATTTACAAAAACATAGTTAAGTTGGTGATCTGTCATAAAATCTCTCGCTCACAATCCTGGGGTGTGTTATCAGACTTTCAGAGAGTATTTCGTTCTTCCTGATTTTACTTTATAGGGTAGCGCACCCTTTATAACTACGCTACAAACTGCGGGAATACTCATATTAAATAGTATAGGTTATAGTGTATATTATTTTACAACCCAGAAAATAACTCCTCAGATATTGTCTTAATCATTAAGTGTAAATCGTGCTATTTCTTGAGTAATTTGCCCATACGAATCAACATAACCCATAGCAATGATGTGAGATTTTGATTGCATCTTGGGAAAATAATAGGTTTGAATTAGCTCAGATAATTCTTTGTGAAATTCTTGGGATTGGGAAGGATCAGAGAAATTCTTGGCCATTAAGCTAAAATGGGGACTGTACTCGAAAAACACGTTAGGACTTCCATAGTGTATAAACGCTTTTTTCTTCTCTGGAATAGACTCAGCCCAGTCGGGAATTTTAGCACCGAAATTTCTAAGCTCGGTAAGACGCATAGTAACGTCATCACTCATTCGTTGCAATTCTGAGTTTAGTCCATTGTGTTGTTTGCTATTGTCTACATCCAACATAACATAATTTCCCGCAGTAATAAGAAGATTTGTAGTTTTAATTGCAATGGGATGCCAATGCTTGGCGATTAGTGAGACGCGATGCTTTAGTTCCTCAATGCTTGGCTCGGAGTAATCAGCTAAAAATAAGGTAATGTGCAGCGGATGATGCTCTAAAAATGGCTCAATTTGATAGCGCTTTAGAATATCATTTTTTTCTAGATAAGAATTAAACTCTTTAACTGATTGATGAAGGCCAGGTTCCTCAAATAATAAATAGACATTGATTTCTTTGGCATATGAACAAATGCTCATTAAAAATAGTACGATTATTCTTATACTTAGTTTCATTGTTCACTCCAGAGTGGCATTAGGGCTAAATTAAGGGGAGTTTAATCAGATAATATAAAATAACCGTTTGATTTATATATAAAATTTCGATTAAAACACCGGAGACTATCTTATCCTAAATTGATCTGGTTTTACATAAAAAAATACAAGGCTAACCTATGTTCCGGCCACACAAATGTCAGCTAAGAATTAGCAGATGTTTTGGCAACTTTCGCTTGTATGGTTCAGATGAATGTTCAACGCTGTGATCCTTGTTTTGATGTTTCTGAATAGGAAATAGACTTCTTTCGAAACTCTACTGCCATGGAGAATTACTTTGTCGATACGGTGCTCGAATCCTCATGTACTAACGTGTACACTGCGGTTCTGCGCTCCGTTTCTCTTCGCACTTTTCTCATGGCGGCGAGTTTCGAAAGAAGTCTAATGAAATAGAAACCAGTAAGCTTAATTTGTATGTTAGAATGAATCTACCCTAATTATAGGCAGTATATTAAGAAAGGACATTGCAGCAGAAAAGGTATGATTTTTAAGGATAAAGATGGTATGAGCTTACCCAATCAGCTGGCAATTATTGGCTTTGATCCCCGGTCGCCAATTTTAAGGAGAAGTATGAACTACGAACAAATCTTATTCCTCGTACTTATAATAACTGCGCTCATTTTTTTTATCTCTGGTATTATTCGCTATGATTTAGTAGCTGCCATCACGCTATTACTTGCGGTTGCCTTTGGTTTGGTGCCAATAAAGGAAACTTTTATTGGCTTTAGCCATAGTGCAGTGATCACTGTAGGAACCCTATTTATTATCAGTCGCGCTGTGGAAAATACCGGTATTCTTGGTGAGATTGCTTACTATCTTCAGTTAAGGCGTAAAAATATTCCTAAGCAAATTTTGGTATTGAGTTCTGCAATGATTTCGCTTTCAGCATTTATTAATAACGTTGCCGCTGTTGCTCTTATGATTCCAATTGCACTGAAAATCTCACGAATAAGGAATATTCCTCGCCGAGCATTATTCATGCCTTTATCATTTAGTTCTCTTTTAGGGGGATTAATTACTCTTATAGGAACTTCACCAAACATTATTGTTTCTGATTTTCGTAAAAATAAATTGGGTAGCGCCTTCCATTTTCTTGATTTTGCTCCAGTGGGTATTGGTGTTGCCATAGTAGGACTTGCTTTTATAGCCTGGGTAGGATGGCGGTTAATTCCTTTAATCACGGATAAAGATAATAAACCCTTTTTGGAAAAGTTTACCTTCGAGTTTCGTGTAAAAGCCGATTCGCCTTTGCTAAATAGAAAAATGGTTCATCTCATTAAAGAATTTCAGGATAGAGCAGAATTACTTGTTGTTTTAAGGGGTGGCGAAGTGATCCGTGAAAATTTGAAATATCTTACGGTTAAAATTGACGATATTTTAATCGTAGAAACAGACAAATGGACATCGGGTGAACTTACTAGCCAATATAAATTGGTTAGGGAACCTCAATATCAAAAAATGGAATCTATGGACTATTTCTTGACTGAAATTATTCTGTTACCACAATCGTTTTTAGAAACCAAACCGATTAAAGATTTAAATCTGATTGAAACTTATGGTATTGAAATTATTGCCATTTCAAGAAGAAATGCCACATTTACTAAAAGCCTTAGAGAGATTACTCCGCAGACAGGGGATGTATTATTGGTTAAATCTGATAATAAACTTACCCAGGAAGGATTGTATGCTTTAAACTGTATTGCTGCCGGTGAAAGCCGCATTCGCCTTTTCTCAAAAAAAGCAACCATTAAAGTGTTTAGTATATTTTTTCTAGCTATTGCCGCGGTAATTTCAGGTCTTGTACGAACAGACATCGCATTTTTCGCTGCGTCAATAGCAATGATATTGACTAGGTGTTTAAGCTTGGAAGGAGCATATCAAAGTATTAATTTACCTATTCTTGTTCTAATTGCTACTTTAATTCCGGTAGGTCAGGCAATGGAAACAACGGGCACAGCCACACTCATTGCTCAAGGTTTTTACTATTATGGTCATGCGTTACCGATTACTATGAATTTGTTCATTTTGATTGTTATCTGCATGTTGTTTGCAAATTTTATAAATACTGCTGCAGTGGCATTGATTTTTTCTCCAATTGCTTTAATGATTGCTTCAGGTTGGAGTGTCTCGCCTGATCCCTTCCTAATGGCAGTGGCTGTAGGGTCTTCTTGTGCGTTCATTACGCCAGTGGGGCATCAGGCAAATACCTTAGTTCTTGGCCCCGGGAATTATCAATTCTCCGATTATTGGAGAATAGGCTTGCCATTAACTGTTATATTAGCAGTCACTGCAACTTTATTAATTCGCTTGTTCTGGTCCTTTTAGCAGGATAGCAGCTTATTTACTTGCAAATTTCATCCATTTTTTGAGAGGTAGGTTGGCATTGGACTGGCAGAGATTGCATCGTTTTGCATATTGTTTCTTTCGCTTCAGTATCACTGGCGAAACTCCATCCTTTTTGCTGAATATGCACTCCTCGAAATAATTGAGAGTATTCGCCATCAGTTTTGGAAAGAGTATAATTGCCGGTTGTGTCAGGAATATTATTGGCATAATTGGCAATAGTGCTGCCCTGATCATCAAATAGAATAATGCACTCATTACGAATATCAGACTGTCCACCTTTCACTCCGTAATTATCCTGACTGCGAACATAGTCCGGGTAATAATATTCTGCAATCGATTCTAAGCCTTCATGCTTATATGGCCAATTAGTACATAGATGATTAAAGCTATTTTTACAACCGCCGTTGTATTGGAAGCTACTGTCTAAATCTACATTTCCTAATATTGGTTGCAAGTTTAATCCATTTCCTATGATGGTTGTATATTCCAGGTTCGGGTGGTAATGCTGGTAAAGAGCTTCAATTATTGAAAAATACCCCTCTCCGTTGTCAGGATGTAACATTCCTAAACTTCCTGCCCTTTCTCCGACACCATTGTAAATGGCATTCATCGAAACTTGTGAGGAAGTACTATTTTCTCCTGTATTTATTCCCAAACCATAACCTAATGCATTACAAGTCTTGACTGCAGCTAAACTGCCAATTTCAGTGAGCGTTCCATCGATATCAAATACACAGACACCTTTTGGGGGCTGAGGTGTTAAATTTTTTGCAAAAATTGGTGTTCCACCAAGTCCAATTAAAAGAACTAGAATAGACGTTAGTTGAATAAACATTGTTGACTCCACAGTTATAGATAAACTCACCTAATGGGCTTCCAATTAAAGAATTAGGAGCTTTAAAACGTTAACCATAGCGTGTTTGAGTACTAGAAATTGTCCAGTGAACTGCTCGTCACTTGGCGTCATCTGTTCTTAATACCCAGGACAAATTTGAAAACATGTGCTTTTAACGTTGACTTTTTATTGCCCACATAATACATACAACTTTACGTTTAGTCAAAAATCAATCACATTTAAATCAAATTTTTGCAATAGTTGTCAAAGTCAAAAAGACTTAAATTATCAATGTCATCAGGCTATACTCAATATAACTAATTGAAATTAGATAATAATGGCACGAGTTCTAGTGTTACAACATTCTCCTTATGAACCATTAGGCATCATTATTCATACCTTAAAAAGGATGAAGTTACGTATTCGTTATGTCAATTTTGCCAGAGATCCCTATCAACGAGTGGACATGAATCGTTATCATGGCATTGTTGTATTAGGCGGGGCTATGCATCCTAATGAGATGGATTTATACCCACATCTAACTCATGAAATAGAATTGTTGCAGGCAGCAATTGCTAAAGAAATGCCAATATTAGGCATATGTTTAGGTTCACAATTGTTAAATATAGCTTTGGGTGGGAGCTGTTATGCTTTAGAGAAACCTGAATTTGGATGGACAAAGGTAGATAAATGTGGCGAACATGACTTGTTTGGGCTGTTTGAGCAGCCAATGCATGTTTTTCAATGGCATCAATTTGCGAACCAGACTGCTCCAGGTATTGAGGTTCTTTTAGAAAACAGCCGATGTGTGCAGGCATTTTGTTATCATAATAGTATAGGACTCCAATTTCATTTGGAAGTTGATGCCAATTTGATTCAACGTTGGTTAGAGCATCCTGATTATTTGGAGCATCTACATCGCCACCTAAAATCTGAAGATATTAATACCATTCGTTCAGAGACCAAACGTCATTTACCTAATTCAATGACTGTAGGAAAGCTTTTTTTTGCTAATTTCTGCCATTTATTTAATAAGAAAACCTATGCCTTATCGTCACGTACAGCCGGAAGAGATTTGTTTTAAGTTTTTTAGTAGACTGACCGTAACGCTCGAATACATCCCTGTTTTAATTTATCCATAATGAATAATTTTTAGATTAACTTAATAAAACCTTAATAAATCCTTAATTTTGATGTATTACAATGCGCAAACATTCTAATCCATACTTAATCTGCGGTGTTGTAATGAAAAAGGTAATAATAGGGGCGGGTCCAGCAGGTCTATATACAGCCATTAAATTGCGTAAAGCGGGAATACGGGATGTAGTTGTTTATGATCCCCGAGCAGGTAATTATACTCGGCCTGGACATTTGAACAAAAATGTTTTTGCTAAGGCGGAAAAAGGCCTTGACATCGATTTTTGGCCTCAAGATACGATAGGGCATATAAAAGATTTGGAAAAAGGGCTTTATAAGGAAGCGCAACGATTAGGTATAAAAATTGAAAACAAGCGCTTTTTAAGATTACACCAAGATGCACAAAAACCAGGCGTTGTTATTGCGAATGATGAGAGCGGTGAAGAAATTGTCGAAGCAGATTACGTGTTTGATTGCACAGGTACAAGGCGGGAAGTGGTTGCCGCAGTGAACCAAGTTGTTTCAAATTCGCCTTTAAAATTAACCACAATCACTGAGCCTCCAGTAAGGAATCACTTTCTTGCCTATGTAAAAATAAGCAAAAGCGATTGGAATCAGTTTGAAAGGGATAATTCGGTTATTCGTAGTTTTCCCGAAACTATAGGCGCATTGTCTTTTGCTCAATCCATCATCAAATTAAGAGCTTTGGGTTGGAAAGAATTTAAATTCCCACGTTGTTATGGAATGGAGTTTGGTAAAAATAAAGTGTGTTTGTACTTACACGCTCCCGAGCATTTGACTCAAGAAAATTATGATAATTGGGTACAAACGGTCCTGGAATGTTACACTAAACCAATTAGCTATACTCATTTGTCTCCATCACCCAAACCTCGATTCTTGCCATTTCGTTCGAATGCCCAGGCCTTACAAGAGGTTTCTTACAAAGGGAAAAATTTACCTACTGTCATTACTTTAGGTGATGCTCAAATTGATTTTGATTATTATTTGGCACATGGTATTCGAGATGGTATGGATCGAATAGATGCCCTATTTGATCACATGGAGATCTTCGATAATAAAATCTATTATTTTGACTCGGCTGAGTATTTGCAAACAATTAATACTCTCCTTCATGATCATAAAAAAGAATTGATTAAAGAAGCGCAAGCGATGAAGCAGTCATTTATTGATGCACTCGAACCGGCACAATTGAAATTCAGACAGGCTTTACTGTTAAGCAAGAACCCAAAGGAGCAATCTGCAATTAGTGAGATTTTAAAAGAAATTGATGCCCGTCAAAGCCATGCCAAAGCATGCCAGGTTTTTACTGATTGCCACAATAAGTACAATCAAGTTCTCCTTTCCTCGACTGATATAGACGGGGTGATTGCCAAGCTGGATACGATTCAAACCAATTTATTGAAAGCACATTATGGTTTGTCAGAATCTTTTACTACCGAGCATAAAGAGGTTGAAGCATTACTGCTTCATATTGCCATGAGCTGGAAAGAGGTCGGAAATGCTCTGTTTAAAACCGGTAAAATGCTTCAATCAATTGAGGCCTACAAAAAAGCATTAGAAATTTATAACTTAAGTAGTTTTTCCGGAAATCATATTTTAAAAGAACTTCCTATCTATTCTAATCTAGCGATTGTTTACTTACATGAGAAACGATATTCTGAAGCAATTGCATCCGCAAAGACCGCTTTATTTCTATTTGATAGCTTCCCATTTGAAGAGCGACCAGTATCGCTCCAAGAAAAAATTATCTTTAATTTGGTTAAGGCATTGTGTGCTCAAGCCCAAGAATTTTTATCATCAAGTAAACATAAAGATGCCAGGGCGCTCCATGTACAAGCAAGTAAAGTAATGAGTGAGAATGAAAATAAACTTACCCACCAAACACTGCAATCGATTAAAGAAATTATTGGCCAGCTGCAGCAGCGGCTGCCAAATAAGCCAGAGGGTAGTGATGACTCTATTTCGTATTCAAGTGTAGGCGGGGAAATACCTGGTGTATTCGGCACAAAAACAATAGTAGAACCTAAATCTGTAGGCCAGTCACTGGGGAATTTAGGTATGTTTGGCGGCGGTTCGATAATGAAAGACAAAAATCTTCTACAGAATCCTCCAAAGTTAGCTTAGTAAATTAGTCTATCAATTTATATTTTCCCACGCCCACTGCACTTCTTACGGTGATGAAGGCTGTGGGAAGCTTCTGAGGCGAAACCCAATACGCTACATACATATTTCAATGGAGCTTAAAACATTTTTTGCCAAATTAACTCTTAATACTTTAATATCTCATTAGGAACCCCTACAAATAATAAATGAATAGGTGTTTGCGTGAATATTAAAGAAATCCATATTGCACAATTAACTATTCCATTAAGTCGCCCGTTTATTACTGCTGTGAGGCGTACAGAATGCGTTGACGATGTGGTGGTATTAATAAAAACAGATTGTGGGAATATCGGTTATGGCTCAGCCGCATCAACTCCAGCGATAACTGGAGACAATACGGAATCTATTATTACTGCCATTAAAAATACTTTGGGACCACATCTTATCGGACGCAGTATTTCCGAATTAAATTTGTTACTACAAATGAATAATCAGGCTATTGAAGGTAACTCTTCTGCCAAGGCCGCAATGGATATAGCTTTGCATGATTTATTTGCTCAATATTGCGGTTTGCCTCTCTATAAACTGTTGGGAGGAAATACCAATAGTATTAACTCATGCATTACCATAAGCGTCAAAGAAATTGATGAGATGGTGAGTGATGCTGTTGAGTTAATTCAGCGAGGCTACAAAACCCTAAAAATAAAATTAGGGTTAAATCCAATGGATGATATTCAACGAGTTCGTGCTATTCGTCACGCTGTGGGTAACGACATTACCTTGCTTGTGGATGCCAATCAAGGATGGTCTTATGAGGGAGCATTAAAAACTATAGCTGCTTTTAAACAAGACCATTTGAATATTTTTTTGGTAGAACAACCGATTAACGCTCGAAATATACCTGATTTAAAGGCGATTAGCGAGCAGGTTGATTGCTCGATTATCGCTGACGAAGCGTGTTTTTCACCTGAAGATGCATTGCATATGGCAACGTTAAATGCTTGTGATGGGGTCAATATTAAGCTGATGAAATCAGGTGGTATTGAGAAAGCACAAGCTATTTATCACATTGCGCAAGCAGCGCGAATGGAAATCATGGTCGGTTGTATGCTGGAGTCGCCTATTGGGATCGCGGCTATAGCCAGTTTTGCATTAAGTAAACCTGATATTTTGTATGCGGATCTCGACCCGATTTTTTTGATTCGCGACAATTATATTCTTGGTGGAGCGCGATGCGTCAACAATAAAATTATTCTTGCGGACAGACCAGGATTAGGGATTGAAGGGATAACACAAGGATTAAATCCAATTGGAGTAATCCGCTAATGACCTTCTACATTCAGCTAGCCAGTTTATCCATTATTATTCTTTATGTTCTGCTGTTATTTCGTAATGTGGACCCCTTAATAGCGACTGCGGTTTGTGTTGGGTTAGGTTTTTTGTGGAATAAAAGCAGCCCTATTGATATAGGAAATGTTATGGCTAATGCCTTAGGTTCATTTATGGCTCTAGTTGGTTTTATCATTATGCTAGGCCGTGGGTTAGGCGAAGTCTTAATGCATACTCAGGTAAGTCATACTTTGGTGCATCAAATTGTTTATGGAATCGGGATTAATACTCAGAGGCGGGCTAAAATTGGTATTGTGTTTTCCTCTTTTATCATTGTTGGTTTGCTTGGGACATTAGCTGGTGGTTTAGCTATCCTAGCCCCTAGTTTGCGTCCTATTGCCGGCTCAGTCGGCTTGTCACGCCCTAGTTTGGCGGTGCTCATGCAAGCTTCTGCTGAAGAGGCTTTAATTCTTGGTCCTTTTGCCCCACCTATAGTCGCTTTGTTGGGTTTGACTGGATTAAGCTATGGGACTGTGCTTCTTTACGCTTCTCTGCCAGTGGCTGTAGTGACTTTAATCACTACCTGGTTTATGGCCTCACGACTACAAAAATTGTACAGCAATGAGCTATGTGAAGATGAGAACAGTTCCGAACCCTTTACCCCAAATACGCAACAAAAACGGACTACAATACTTTTCCTAATTGCCTTTTTGTTTTGTGTACTCTATGGATTATTCACTACAGCAAAAACCTCTTACGTAATCTTTGTCATGCTATTTCTAGTGCTTGTTACTGGATTATCGTATCGACTAAGCTTGAAACAAATGTTTCATTTATTACTTGAAGGAATGCAAAAAAGTCTACATTTCTTTTTTTTATTTGTTTTATTTGATCCTTTTATGGTCCTGATTCATCAAGCAGGAGGGTTTAATGCATTAACGCAATTACTTACACCATTAATTAATTTAGGGGGAAAACCGGTATTATCCATCTTAATTGGTTTGACTGGGGCTTTTGGCATGCCTGGTGCTGCCGAAGCAACTATTCAAATGCTTCATCAACTCTTTACGCCTAGTGTCCTGCAGATGCACCTACCCCTGGTCACTTTTGCTTTGTGCATGCTCTTTGCCACTCGTGTTGCGAATTATGCTTACCCTGGTGCTAATATGTTTGCAGCAATGGGCTTTGCTGGAAGCGAAAATGTCAAAGCAATGATACAAAATGGGCTTGTAGTAACTGTCGTGCAAGTTTTTTTCTTAATCGTATATAGTTTATTTATTCCCTAGATTAACAGCTGCATTTAGTTCTCTTCATGAAATAATAATAGGGCTTCTGCATAACCTGCGCATCTTGTATTATTGCTTCATTGCAAGCATTTCTCCTGTGCTCATGTACTTCACGTAAACCCGCTCCACGAAACGTTTGCGCATTTGCACTCATTAAAAATCTACAGGTTATGCAAGAGCTCTATTATTGCTTGCTAGATTTGAACGATTCCGGGCGAGAAGGATACATTTCGCTGTTCTTTTGGAATCTCTTCTTTTTTCTCACTCCACTTTCTAGCTGTAATAACTGGATCTGGATCATTTGGGTCATTTTTATAATGCTTAACAAAGGGCATCAGCTCCATTTCTTTGGTCTTGCTAAAAAATCGTACAATTGGGCCAATAATATTTGTTGCGGACCACTTGTCAATCTTGGGATTAAACCGGTTAATTTGGGTAGGAGCTTGCCCTGTACCTATTAATATTTTCTCAACATAGGTTCGGCAATCATTACTCCCAATTTCATAATCTTTGAAAAAGCCTTTCAAAGTATATTTATAAGTTTCTTGCAGCATACGATCCAGTACGAGCATATCAAATAATTTTTTACCTGTAATAACTCGGGGGGATTCATTTTGATCGAAAAATCGAGGTGTCTTAATCCGACTACCATATTCCATAGGGATATCTTGCTTACCATTAATAGAATAAGCAATAAGATAATGGTGTCCCAAATGCCCTTTTAATGACTTGGATATAAAACCAGCAGTTGTGGTGCTTACTTGAAATTTCTGATTATCACTCTTCAAAAACGCATTAAATGCCGCTTCTTTCTTCGATTCTGGTATATTCTTAAAAAATACATCAAGAATATATTGCTTTGTCTCTGCTTCATATTCTGCATGTGTTTTTTTAGACGGCAGTTCTTTGCCTACTTTCTCAATACTATTGATACAGAATTCCAATTTTCTTTCAAAAGAACTTTGAAATACCAAGCTAGGGCAACGTGAGCCAATAAATGCTCCTAAAAACAATCCTGTTACAAACCATAATCCTGAAGCGCGTAAATTACCTATGATGGAATAATCTGAGAAAAGGCCAGCAATCAAGCCTGTTGCGGCCCCTATTACCCCAAAGATAAACCCTAATACAACAGAGCAAACTCCTAATGCTGCTTTCTTCACAGTATGTGACGTAGTATGCATTTTTGAGGCGAGAATCAATGCATTAAGGGCTGTAGTCACTTCTGTTAAGTCAGGTTTTGATTGATTATCAACATCAGCATAAAATTGGCGTAATTTTTTAACGACATCAATTGTTTTCACTATTAGGTGAGTAAGTTGCTCTGGATTCGGTTCATTTTCAATTGATGCGAGCAGTAAGGCAAAATAATAATGCAATTCAGTTGGTGGTAACCTCTTGAGATTTTGAAGCAACAGATCTCGCTGCTGATTGTAGTCTAATATTGCAGGGTTGCTGGCTCTGAATTCAGTTTTATTAGTCATTGATTTTTGAGATCGAACCATAAAAACTCCACTAATTGCTTAAATAAGCAATATTATATATTTGTAAGCTTAATGTTTTATTAATGATCATTTGGGGTTGATGCGCTTTTTATCCTTTGGCAATAGGTTGGACATCAGCTGGAAGTTGTGATCTTAATTCAAAAAAAACCAGTAGATTCAGTATCATTAGCTTGCGTAGTAGGTTTTAACTAAGCAATTCATCTTGATGTGTTTTATTTTTCAATATTTTCTAGACAGTAAGAAAGACTTTGTATTTTAATATCACCACTGGCTCATAAAAGTAGACGGAACTATGGCTCTTACAAGATTCTTTTTCTTAATAGTTTTATTTTGTATTTGGGGTGTGCAGGAAGGTCAAGCAGAAGAAACTGATCAATTTACTCTTCCACCTAGCGAATTGCTTGATATCGGTCCGTTTGCAAGTCACAAGCTTTTTGAAGTTCTCGAAAAAGTTGTAGCTCAAACTAATTCCGAGATACAAATGCTTCTACCAAGGGCTAAATATAGCCGGCATGCAGCCTCACAATTGGCATTGCGCCGTAATGATGTTTATCTCGCTGATTTGATTTACAAAAACATGGGTCCTGGTTTTCCACGTTGGTTGCGTTGGAATCGCGTACCAAACGATTTCAAGCCCATTCGCTATAAAGAAATCTGGCCTTGGAAAACTGTTTATTGGCTTGTTTTTTCGCAATCACCTTTATTTATTATCGGACTTGCCCCAACGATCAATATGTATGGGTATTATTTTGGTACCGACAAGCTTGGTCATTTCTTCATGCAGGGCCATACCTATTATAAAATGTATACGTATTTCCTGGCTCATGGGAAATCGGCTAAGCAAGCCCGTGCTGCTATCGTTCTCTATGGTCAAATCCTTGAACAGACTTATTTAGGCACCTTAATTAACGGCATTTATTCCAATGCCGATTTGTCAGCGAATTATTCTGGCTGGAAATTTTATATGAACCTTGCTCATAGTGTACAAATTGGCGATAAAACGCTTCCCCCAATTCTGGTCTTGAATGGTAATAAGTGGGAATTTGCAAAGCACGTCAACAAGAATGATCTACTGAAGCCTTACCTTTCAGATAATCTAAATGAAGCCTTTAATCCTTGCCACTACACTTTTATGCGAAGCCAAATTCGTAGACAGATTAGAAAGCGCTGTGCCAACTGGATTGAACGGAAGGGTGTCACGAAACAAATTGTTGAAGCAAAACTTGAAGAAACCAGTCGTTGGCACGGAGAAAATTATGGACACTGGCTTCCCGCGAAGAGTGCAGTAACTCTTAATGTCTGTTTTGGAGGCAAGTAAAAAATTTTACTTTTTTATCTATCTTTTAAATTCAGACCACTGAAAAAGACTAAATTTAAAAGAATCCAGTTTGATATAAGCAAAACCTCCGATTCTGCGTATGTCGAACTCACTTTAAATAATCATTTTTTTGATTTGGCACTAAAGAGAAAATATCGTCTTCCCCAAAGACTTGAGTTCCTTGATATTTTGTACAAAAAATCGTGCCCAGTAAATTGGACTTTTATCATTTCCAGTAGCTGTTGGTTTATCGTACGCGG
>NZ_JNCF01000093.1 GCF_000770585.1 Legionella norrlandica
CACTCACAAGCTTCTCGCTCACATACCCACAAGCTCAATAACAAAATTATATTTTTTTTTAAAACAAAAAAGGGGACATTTTTTTAAAATTTGGAGATCGAAGGGGACTAATTTTTAAATTTGGTTTGACAGAAGAAGAAATAAGTTCTGTTTGACTTTGCAAAGCCAGTTGATATTCTTTCTGGCTTACTTTGGCTGTTTCAAGTTTGGTTGATAAGTCACTAACCTGGGCTATTAACCGCTCTATCTCTGCTTCTTTTGTTAAAATACTTTTTTCATAGCGTTGAATTTCTTCTCTTTTCTCTAGCTCTATTTGTTCTTCTGTTCTCTCCCTTGCCTCAGTTTCATTGGATTTTTTTAATTTTACACCCTCTTTCAATTGATCCAGCATAGCACCTTTGGGATCGACAGTTTGCTTTTGTGATTCTGTAGGTTTTGATGAAGTAACCTGAGGTTTTACACCTTTTTTAAAAATTGGAGGAGGTGGCGGAGGAGGAATCCCCATTGAAGGTGGAGGAGGTGGTGGTATTGGTGGCCCCCCTGTGATTGTCTCAGTATTTGATGATAATTCGGGGGTAGAACTTTTTATTTCCCTGGTTTTCCTTGATAGTTTACCTAATTCATCTTTAATGCCTTTTTGCAAGCCTTCTATCTCTTTTATAGCTTTTTCAATCGCAACTTTATTACTGTTCACCTCACCCTTTGTGACTTCAATTTTTGATATTTCTTCTCGCAGTCTTCTCACCTCGCCTTGCAACAAATTGATTTTCTCTACTAAGGCAGCTTGTTTTTTCTGTAAATCCTGGATAGGGCCATTATCTCTTTTGCCGAACATAATTCTTACCTTCATTGAGCGTTGATATCAGAAAAAGTCATGTTTATTGATATCTTATAATACATAATGATCTTATATTAAGCATATATGTTCTAAATAAATTTTCAACTTCTTCGCGTAAGATTATGATTTGCTTACTATTCTTACTCGAGGCCATATCCTACTAAACGACACCCTTTGTAAAAATATAAAATGTTAGATTGCGAAATTTAATAAGATGCTTAATAATGGTTAAATCATTGATTAAAGGAGTGGATATGACACTCAAATTAGGTAAAACAAAAGTCCTCGCATATGGATTAATGATTTGCTTTCTTGCTGGCTGCTATCATCCACCTTACAACAATTTCCGCCCTGATCATCGTGCCGCCAGACGAGTAGGTGTTGATACAGGAGTTGGCGCTATCGCTGGTGCTGTGGCAAGCGGAACGGTGTCTGGAACTCTTATCGGAGCAGCAGCTGGCGGCACTGTAGGGATCCTCGCAAGTTTCTACAGAGACAGCAAACGCAAAATTATCAAAGACTTACAAAAACAGGATATTCAATATGTTGAATACGGCGATACTAGAACATTAATTATACCCACGGACAAGTATTTCATGTTTAGTAGCCCTCGCCTCAACGAACTATGTTATCCTGGTTTAACTAATATTATCAGGTTGTTAAATTTTTATCCTCAAAGTACAATTTACGTTGCAGGATTTACTGATAATGTAGGATCGCGCAGTCATAAAAGGAAACTCTCTCAAGCACAGGCAGAAACTATGCTTACCTACCTTTGGGCCAATGGTATTCCAGCCAAGCGGCTTAAAGCAGAGGGCTATGGAGATAAAAATGCAATTTCTGACAATGCCCTAATTCATGGCAGTGCCCAGAATAGACGGATCGAGATCCAGTGGTTTACAGCTCCAGCTCAACCTGCTCCGCAAATGGCCTATGCCTATGTAAAGTAACGGTGTGTAACCACTCATCTAGGATGAGTTTCCCCCCACTCACTGGCCTAGGCCTATGTTTAGGGGAGTAGGAATGAACTACTATCTCAACCCCCTTCTCCCGGGAGGATTGGGGAGAGTAGAAATGAACTACTATCTCAAACTCCCTCCCCTGATTTCGGGAGGATTGGGGAGAGTAGAAATGAACTACTATCTCAAACCCCTCTCCCGATTTCGGGAGAGGGTTGGGGAGAGGGTAAAATAAGGTTTTATTAATGTATTCAAGATTTATAGGCGGCATATTATTAATCGTTGGAACCTCCATAGGTGGGGGAATGTTAGCTTTACCAGTAGCTAATGCTTCCATAGGTTTTTGGCAATCAACAATATTTCTTATGATCTGTTGGGCATTTATGACCTTTGGAGCATTTTTTATATTGGAAGCCAATTTATATTTATCCAGAGGAAAACATATGGTCTCTATGGCAAAAGCCACTTTAGGAGATTATGGTTTGCTCATTGCCTGGATTAGTTACCTCTTCTTGCTATATACCCTACTTTCTGCCTACATTTCGGGTGGGGCTGATGTATTGAATAGTCTTTTATTCAAAGCAAATTTACACCTTAGTGATTGGCAAGCCAGCTCACTATTTACCCTGCTTTTTGGCTTAGTAGTATATGGAGGCATTCATTCTGTCGATATTGCCAATCGCGCCCTCATGTTCGGTAAATTAGCGGTTTATTGCATACTCGTAATTCTTATCGCACCACATATAGAATTACATTATTTTTATCATGGCGATTTTCAATATATTGGTGGGGCAATTATGATTTTAATTACCTCATTTGGCTTTGCCATTATAGTACCCAATTTGAGGGATTATTTTGATGACGATATAAAAACTTTGAAAAAAGTAATTTTTATTGGCTCGTTGATCCCTTTAATATGTTACATAGCCTGGGATGCAGTAATCATTGGCTCTTTACCTTCCGCAGGTAGTAATGGTCTTGAAAGTCTGATGACCAATCCACACACCACCAGTGCACTGGCCACTCTCCTAACCGACAGAATTCAAAATACAACTATCAGTGCCCTATTTAATTTTTTTACCTCTATTTGTATGTTAACTGCCTTTTTGGGGGTATCGCTTTGTTTATTTAGTTTTCTGGCCGACGGCTTAAAATTGCGAGAACGAGGTAATCATGGAATCGGTTTATTTCTTTTAACCTTCCTACCACCATTACTTATCGTAATTTATTATCCTGGTGCGTATATTTATGCATTACGTTATGCAGGAATATTTTGCATTATATTACTGCTGCTATTGCCTGCTTTAATGTGTTATTTTGGCAGAAGGCATTACAAAGCAGCCTTTATGGTTCCTGGGGGCAAAATATCACAATTGGCTGTGATTATCGTGTCTTTGGGCTTGTTAGCACATGAGCTTATTGTACTTTTTAAGTAGAAGCACTAGGGTGTTGACGTTTGCGATAAAAACAGGCAAAGTCAGTTTATTCAGTAGTTGACTTTTTCTGGAAGACAAAGTATCATTTTGCTCTATATTTGTACTGTTTGTTGGGTTATACTTGGTGATCAATTCAAAATTAGTTGGTGGTATATTACTCATAGTAGGCACTTCGATTGGGGGAGGAATGCTTGCACTTCCCGTTTCTACAGCCGAAGTAGGATTCAGCAACTCATTATTTTTCCTTATTTTCTGCTGGTTAGTGATGACGGCAGGAGCGCTATTAATTCTGGAGGTCAATCTTAGACTTCCTCCAGGAAGCAATATGATCTCCATGGCTAAATCAACATTAGGTTTGCCAGGGCAAATTATTGCATGGATCACTTATCTTTTTCTTCTTTACACACTTCTTGCCGCCTACATATCAGGAGGAAGCGATGTGTTCAATAGCCTATTGCATAAGGTCCATATTGATCTTCCAAATTGGTTAACCTCTATAGTATTTACTACTCTATTCAGTCTCATTGTATATAACGGCATACGTTCAGTAGATTACGTCAATCGTGGACTTATGTTTGGTAAATTAGGCATCTATGTTTTGTTAGTTATAATTATTAGCCCTCATGTATCTCCATCAGGATTAGTTGGCGGATCTGCTAGGGCGTTCACTGGGACTCTCATGATTCTGGTCACCTCATTTGGATTTGCTTCTATTGTGCCCAGTTTGCGCGATTATTTTAATGATGATTTACATAGTCTGCGACGAGTTATTATCTATGGATCTCTTATTCCCTTATTTTGCTATATAGTATGGGATGCAGTCATTATGGGCGTGGTTTCGCGCGAAGGGGAAAATGGTTTATTAGCTTTAATGAGCTCTGATCATGCAACCAGTGGTCTGACAGAAGCATTAAGTCAATCGGTAAACAGTCAATGGATCAGTGGATTTTTTGGATTTTTTACATCCATTTGTATGATTACTGCTTTTCTTGGAGTTTCATTAGGACTCTTTGATTTTCTTGCAGATGGCTTTAAACTCAGGAAATCTGGTCATCAAGGCAAATATACTTTAGCCCTAACTTTCCTTCCGCCATTAGCTGTGGTTTTGTTTAATCCAGGTATTTATCTTCATGCTTTAAGTTATGCCGGCGTATGTTGTGTCATATTGCTTTTGTTATTACCTTCTATCATGGCATGGAAAGGACGACAAACCTGCACTCAATCTCCATCAGAAACCCATATGATACCCGGCGGTAACTCTGCTTTAAGTCTTATAGGTCTTATAGCCATTGTTTTACTCATTATTGCAATAAGGTATTAACATCATCTTATAGTTATAACGCAGGTAGCTCACTCCGAGCGCCAACCCTACATCAAAATAATAGCCATTAGAGAGCCTGGATATTAATGATTCGTGGTTCTGTTCATTATTCTAAAAATAAGCGATACTTCACCATAAAACATCAATTAATTTAGCTATGACTAAAATAAGACCCTTTCTTAAATGGGCAGGAAGCAAATATAACTGTTTAAACGAAATAATTTCATCACTACCCGCTGGTCGCCGTTTAATAGAACCATTTACGGGCTCTGGGGTGGTTTTCATGAATACTAATTACCCGTCTTACTTATTGGCTGAAAGTAATATCGACTTGATTAATATTTATAAAACTCTGCAAATGAGCGGGGAACCTTTTATAGATTATTGTGAGCAATATTTTACACCTGAGGCTAATTCTAAAGAAAAATATTATGAGTTGCGCGATCAATTTAACATATTAAAAAACTCAAGCCAAAAGTCCGCAGTGTTTCTTTATCTTAATCGGCATGGCTATAACGGTTTATGCCGCTACAACTCAAGAGGAAAATACAATGTTCCTTTTGGCCTTTACAAAAAGCCCTATTTTCCACGTAAAGAAATGATATTGTTTTATCAAAAGAGCTCTTCCGTACAATTTATTCATGATGATTTTAGAAAAACTTTCACATTAGCAGAGCCTGGGGATATCATCTATTGCGATCCACCTTATGTGCCAATAACAGAAAATACTCAAACTTTGCCCTATAATCAAAAATTATTTTCCAGGGAAGATCAAATTGAACTAGCCGAATTGGCTAAAGAAACAGCTTCAAGAGGAATCCCAGTAATAATATCGAATCATGATACTGAGTTCACAAGATACCACTACCAAAAAGCCCGAATAAAAAGCTTTCTTGTATCTCGCTGGATAAGCTGCCAAAGTCATCAGAGACTTCCAGTGAAAGAACTAGTTGCAGTATTCCATACCTAACTTATTTGTAAATAGTCACAAGTATAATTTTTAAAATGAAATACCCCATATACTCTTAAAGCATAGATTGAGTTCAGTCTCCACTGTCATTAAGTGAATCCTAACCTATGCTCTTAACTTACTTCACGAATGATTCCCGGAATGATCCTTAATAAAGAAGGCTAATATAGTCACTAAGAGTAATGAAATCGGTAAAATAGAAAGAGCGACTTGATAATCTTCAACCGTGTATATATGCTCACCTGCAACTATACCGCTGTCACCAAATGTATCCAGTAATTTTCCTACCAAAGGTTGGAAAAAAGCACCTGCAAAAGAGATAATCATATTGGTTGCTGCAAAGACTGTTCCAGATAATTTCGCACCGCTGCATTCCTTAGCCATAATAAAAACAATAATTTCCGTAGCGCTAAAGACACCATACAAGAATAATAAAATATTTAAGGAAAGATATGACAAACCAGGCCAATATAAGACTAAACTGATGCATATTAAAGACAATATGGCACCAATAACCAGAGGCAATAATCGTCTACCAGTACTGTCCGATATATAGCCAGCCAAAGGAGCCCCAACTGCCCAACCTAAAAAAACAGCAGAAACCGTTTTAGCAGCTTCTACCTTGGTTAAATGATGTGCTTGTTCTAGATAGGTTTTACCCCATAATTCCCCAAATACTGATAATGAAGTATACAAGCAGGCACCTACAAACCCAATCAACCACACCTCATGTGACATTAATACTTTAAGTACATTATGAAAAAACTCAGGTAAAGGATATTTATTGGGCTGATATCCCTCAGGACCATCTCTGACTACAAAGAAAGTTAAGATACATAAAGCGGAACCAATCATTGCGATTTGCATTAAAACATGATCCCAGCCTATGATTTCAGACCATTCAGTAATTTTGATTTCACCATAAACCAACCCTAGCATACCTAAAGTAGTAATTAATCCGGCAACTAAAGAAAAATAACGACGAGGTAACCAATGCAATGCCAAAGACAACACACCAACAAAAGCAAAGGAAGATCCAAATCCTACTAGAAAGCGGCCCAAACCCACCAAGACAATAGACCAAGTTAAGGTAAACATCCAAGAACCCAAAGCACAACACAAACAGGCAAAAGTTAAAAGTCGTCTTGGCCCATATCTGTCCATCAGCATACCTACGGGCATTTGCATGGGTGAATATGCAAAATAATATAGAGCTGAAATCTGACCAAAAGTCGTGGCCGAAATATGCCCCAGAGCAATGCTTAATTCGGTCTGCAAAGCTCCGGGAACGATCCTGAGTATGAATTCATAGCAGTAAAAAACGGCCCCGATAAAACAGACCAAAATACCATATGAGAGTTGTTTTCTAGTAATCATATTATTTAGGTGCCTGAGCGTGAGTTTCTTTTAAGAAGAAAGTTAAAATGGCCGCAATTAGTATACCTAATGGAATAATAGATAAAGCAAACTGATAATCATCAACCGTATACAATTTGCTCATATTATCGACTGCAGCTCCAATCGCTGTATCACCTGCTAAATGAGTTGATAAGCTAAAATCTAATAAGTGCCTACTAAGGGTTGCAAAAACATCGCTCCGAGCATCACTATCATATTAGTAACCGCCATTGCTGTACCTGCTGCTTCACCAGGGCTCAATTCCCTTCCTACAGCAAAAACAATAGCTTGTGCACTATATAATAATCCCAATAAAAACATCAAAGATTGGATATTAGATTCATTTAATCCAGGCATATATAAAATCATCATCATAACAACTGCAGCACCACTCGCGCCAATCAGCATTGGAAATTTACGCCTGTATAGCCGATCTGAGATATACCCCATTAATGGAGCGCCCAGAATAAATCCCAGGAAGAGTATAGAGTTAGCCAATCCTGCTGCCTGCGTGGATAAACCATGTGCATGATGCAAATAAGGAATACCCCATAATTCTGCAAAAACAGTGGTAGGCAGATAAACCAGACAGCCGTACATTCCATTCACCCAAATCTGCCGGTTAGTAATAATAATTCCTAAATCAACCAAACCCTTTTTAAGAGTTGGAACCGTTCCGCTCTGTCTATGGTGTCCTTTACGATCTTTAATACCTACCCATAACACCAAGGTCAAGACGATACCAAACGCAGCAGTCATATTCAGGGTCTTTACCCAGCCTAATTTGACTACGAACAACTCTAGGAAATTATCACCCAGCATAGCACCAATGGGGCCCAGAGCTGATGTCATACCTGATACCATAGCTAATCTATTTTCAGGTAACCAAAGAGTAGCGAGTTTTAACACCCCAACGAAAGCAAAAGCGGAACCAAACCCAACCAAAAAACGACCAGTTGCAGCTATCCAAAAAGTAGTTGTGCCAGTAAACATATACGTTCCAATCACGCATATCAAACAAGCCATGGTTAGTAATTTTTTAGGGCCATACCTATCTAATAACACACCCACTGGCAATTGCATTGGAACATAGGCTATATAATAAATAGAAGAAAGGACGCCAAAACCTGAAGCGGATAAATTAAAATGAGTTCGTAAAGCATTCTCCATTACACTCGGTGCAATTCGTAACAAATACTCATAGCTATAAAATATTGCTCCTAGCCCACAAAGTAGCCACCCAATCATTGCATAAGTAGTTCGGTTTTCAGTATGCAAAATTATCTCCTTAATGATTAGTCAAGTGCTTTTCCACTCGTAATTCTCATTTCAGCAATATCCTTGTCTATCTTACAAACACACGAAAGCTCATCCAGCGCTCTCAGGAAATCCATCATGTTTTTCCAGTTTTGCAAGATGTCCATAATAAATGCTTAGGACTAAAAACCTTACATCTATGAGGTAAAATAAAACGTAACTGACAATTCC
>NZ_JNCF01000105.1 GCF_000770585.1 Legionella norrlandica
CCGGAGTGTTTCTTTGCGCTTGGTTTTTGCTCTTTAATGAATTGTTACTCTCATTCGCGTTCATTGATTTGCCTCATTATTTATCATTCGGTTCATATTTTAACAAATCAAGATTAACGGAATATTAAGATCGTGTATTATTTGATCTATTTGTTTTATTTTATAAATATTTGATTAAATAATAATCAAATAGATTATGGGAAAAGCAATATTCAGTCTTGATCAAAATGATTGGGTTTTTACAAGAACACTTTTTATGCCCAATTCTATCCAAACGTGTAGTAGGGAATTGCGCCATAAGTCAGTTATGTGTAGCGAAGTCCAAGAATATAAATCAACCGGAAGCACCGGTTGACTTTATTTCGAACTTAGAGCGACAGGAAAAATTAAAATCAAGCGGTCATCGCTTTGAGACGAGCAATCAAGCGACTTTTAATGCGTGCTGCTTTGTTTTTATGGATTAATCCTTTGCCAGCCGCTTTATCAATCACTGGTTGTGCCTTGGAATAAGCAGCACGGGCAGCTTCTTGATCTCCGGATTCCATTGCCTTTAATACATTTTTGATGTAGGTGCGGTACATAGAACGTGCGCTGGCATTGCGTTGACGCAGCTTAATGTTTTGACGTGCACGCTTAATCGCTGATTTGATATTTGCCACTTAAAAATCTCCACTCAATCAGATATTGCAAAAAGATAGAGATCTTGCACAATGAGTTAGATTTTGTCAATAGATGTTCAAAGATCCATTAGGGCAAAATCATACTTTGCATGATCCAACCTACTGATGTAACTTTATTAGTTTAGGTATATCATAAAGGGAATTTTTCACTTATTAAGAAAGTCATGTCAACGACGGATATTATGGTACCCAAAAAGCAAAGCTTAATGCGTTCAACTACTCTTGTTTCAGTAATGACGTTTCTTTCAAGAATAGTAGGGTTTGCTAGAGATATGGTGCTTGCCAATTTTTTTGGTGCACAAGCTGGGATGGATGCTTTTTTTGTTGCCTTTAGAATACCCAATTTTATGCGGCGCCTATTTGCAGAAGGTGCTTTTTCTCAAGCCTTTGTTCCCGTGTTATCGGAATATCAAAAAACACGCTCTCCCGAAGATATACGTATTTTTATTGCTCGAATTTCCGGCTATTTGAGTTCTATATTAACTTTAGTTACGACAATTGGAATCATTGCGTCCCCAATTATTATTTTTTTGTTTGCCCCTGGTTTCAGCCATGATAGCACTCGAGCTGAGCTGGCCACCCAGATGCTTCGCATCACCTTTCCTTATCTCATGCTTGTTTCTCTAACTGCCATGGCGGGAGCTATATTAAATACCTATGGCTATTTTGGAATTCCAGCATTTACTCCGGTGTTGCTCAATATCAGCATGATATTGTCTGCGATGTATTTATGCCCTGCTTTACCACAGCCTGTCGTTGGTCTGGCTTGGGGGGTGCTTATCGCGGGTATGCTGCAGCTATTATTTCAGTTGCCATTCCTATACCAACGAAATTTGCTGATTAGGCCTAGGGTCGTTCGTGATGATCCTGGGGTAAATAAAGTTCTTAAATTAATGATCCCGGCTTTATTTGGGGTGTCAATAGCTCAACTTAATTTGATGGTAGATAGCATTTTTGCCTCTTTTCTTAAAGTAGGGAGTGTATCCTGGTTATATTATACAGATAGGTTGACTGATTTTCCTTTAGGGGTTTTTGGGGTTGCCATTGCGACGGTCATTCTTCCTCATCTTTCCAGAAAACACGCAGAGCAAAGCATTAATCAATATTCTCGCGCTCTGGATTGGGGATTACGTTCCATTTTGTTAATAGGAATACCGGCGGGTCTTGGGTTGTCCTTGTTTGCTTTGCCGTTAATTGCCAGTTGCTTTGCTTATGGAAAATTTTCTACCTATGATTTGCTTCAGACGCAAAAGAGCCTAATTACTCTTGGCATGGGAGTTCCGGCATTTATGATGGTAAAAGTTTTGGCTTCAGGATTTTATGCCCGTCAGGATATTAGTACACCTGTCAAAGTAGGTGCTGTGGCTATGATAGTTAATACTCTCTTGTGTGTTGTACTGGTTTGGCATTTGGCTCACGCTGGATTGACGCTTGCTTCTGCTTTGGCTGGGTATGTGAATTGCGGTATCTTATTATTTTTGTTGATCAGAAGAGGTGTGTTCAAACCTTCTCCTGGTTGGTTAAAATATAGTATGCAACTCTTAGTAGCTAATGTGGTAATCGGGATTTATTTATATTTTATGAGCGGAACTGCTGATTATTGGCTTGGTTTCCCCCCTTTAATGCGTTTGAGCTTGTTACTGACCCACGTGTTTGCTACGGTAATCATATATCTATTGGTTTTAGGTATAATGGGGATTAGACTTAATCACTTTCGTGGCCAGATGAAGGATTAAATGATGCAAGCTCAAGAATTTTATAAAACCCGCGGTGATAGAGTAGTTCCTATATACTTTATTTCACAAATCCAATGGGAAGAAGGAATTGAAAATCTTACTTCTGTTGAACGCAATTATTTCTCTATTCGTCAATTTAAAGGGAAATTAGGAGATTACTGTTTTATTCTTAATGCAGATGGCGTGATTGAAAAGGCTTATATTGGTTCAGGTACAGGGAATCAGGAGTCTGCTTTAGCTAATGCGGCCCTTTCATTACCCCCAGGAAATTATCAGTTACAAGAAAAATTAGCTTTACAAGTAGCGGTGTCCTGGGGTTTGGCACAGTATCGCTTCGATAAATATAAAAAATACGAACTACAACCCCGGATTTTGATAGTTGGAACTAATGAAATTGATCATATCTTAAACTTAACAAATTCTTTATTTTTAGTACGCGATCTAATTAATAAACCAAGCTGTGACATGG
>NZ_JNCF01000110.1 GCF_000770585.1 Legionella norrlandica
TTCTCGCTCACATACCCACAAGCTCAATAACAAATTTATATTTTTTTAAACAAAAAGGACATTTTTAAATTGGAGATCAAGGGGATCATTTTAAATTGGTTTGACAGGTTTCGAAACAAATGTTGATTTTAATTTGCCATAATGGTAAAATAAAAAGCAAATTAATGTGCTTAAAAGTGGTTTTTTATCACAATATGACTGCTGAAACATTATCCTTGTCTTAAATTTTGTGATGAATAAATAGGAAAAATATGATTTCTAACGATGAGACGATAAAAATAATCGAACAAGAATCTACAAAAATAGCTTCGGCATTAATAAAAAATGGCTTTTTTCCAAATATAGTTAATGAAACTATTTCAGTCAACCAACGCCTTCATGCTAAATTAGCTCAATGGAAAATAGAGATTTTGAATGCTGTTGTTTGGGGTATTGTAAATATCAATACCACCATAATAATTCCCCCTTTTACTGAGATAGCGGCAAATTTAATCGCAGAAGGGATGCTTCTAGCTGACACTATAGTTTCTGCCGAAAGACACAGTCAACCTATCTGATCTTTAAGTAAAAATTATGGTTGTCTGGTTTCTTTAGGTGCAATTTAGGCAGATCTAGAGCTTGAAGGCATACCCAAAGAAATCGCCCCACAGCCAATCCTGGCTCCTGTTTCTTTCTTACAAAATCTCTGGCATGCATTGTATTACTCAGTATTTTTGATAGAGCTGCATAGCATCTCGGATAGATTTCTCTTGCCATATTGTCTTTTTTACTGCCACCCCATTCTACCATGTTCTTTGATTTCGTGAATATTTCTGTTCCTCATCGGAGTCAATTTTGTGTAAACTGTCGTCCAACTACGTTGGCATCTGCTTTAAATTAAAAGGAAGCAGCTTGCTAAAATCCTGCTGAGATTTAGTGGCACGAATATTTTCAAAGAGCGCTCTTAGGTAATCAAAAGGATTGTATCCATTGACTTTGATATTAAAGAGTCGCCTTAAACTTAATAAAGAAATGTCTACAGCAATTGAATTATTGTTGATATGGGATTGAAAGCAATAGCGAATATAGCTAAAAAAGCCTAATGAACTATTTATACAGCAGCACAAAAATGATTGTCGCACTTGGAGTTAGAATGAGCCATGACGAACTACTCTTAACTACTTGATTTTATTGGTGGGCCCACTAGGCTTGAACCTAGGACCAACAAATTATGAATCATGTTTCTCAATTTATCTATTTATTTAATTCTAAATTTCTCCTATGGGTTTTACTGCAAATGGTGTGCTGTGTCCTACAGTGTCATACTCAAATACGGCGATCTCCCGAAGCCTTAATGCCTGGACTAGCAGTAAGTCTTGCAACAGATAGCCCGACCTATGCTAGTTTGCTCTAGATATTTAATGAGGATTGTTTAGCAAGCTTTTGTAATCGCGCATTTGGCATTATCAATAATAATTTTACCAGGAATCCCATTAAACCATTCAAAAACACGTCGGTGACAACTTAATCATCAGCATACATATGGCGACTCTAAGAGAGTACCATAACAAATATCCAGGTTTGTATCATTAAGGTTTACATTTTACCTTATAATTGAGTTTGTACTATAGGAAATACTCTATATTATTGATTTAGAGTCAATCAAAGGAGCTATACGAATGAGCAATACCGAATCAAAAAAAGCAATCTTATATCGTATGGTAATGCCAAAACATGTATGCCCTTACGGCCTCAAATCGAAAGATTTGTTACAACGCCAAGGCTATATCGTTGAAGATAAATGGCTCACTAATCGGCAGCAAGTGAATGCATTTAAAATCGAACATAACGTAAAGACCACTCCTCAAACCTTTATTAATGGTGAGCGAGTTGGTGGTTATGATGATTTACGCC
Source organism: Legionella norrlandica (assembly GCF_000770585.1). Lineage (GTDB taxonomy): Bacteria > Pseudomonadota > Gammaproteobacteria > Legionellales > Legionellaceae > Legionella > Legionella norrlandica. The sequence continues at coordinate 1,894 of NZ_JNCF01000110.1, forward strand.
GCTATTTTGGAAAAAAAGTACGCGATCCTAGTGAAAAAAGTTATCACCCCGTAATTGTACTTTTTATAATAACTGCGCTTATGGCATTAGCAACAAGCTATGCATTCTTTGGTAATGTATTTACAACACGAGCCTTAGGATGGTGACGTGGTCAACCAAAATG
>NZ_JNCF01000043.1 GCF_000770585.1 Legionella norrlandica
TCCTTATAGCAATTTTCTCGGCATATAAAAACCTCTTGTCACAAAAATTATTAAATTTTATATGGTTTTTATGACAAAGAAGGCGTGAACGGTTACCAATATACTCGTCTGCTGAGTTACACTCAATTAAGGTGTATATTTGATCATCCTTATTCATAAAATAATTGGCTTATTATCGATTTTTAATTATAGCAAATTTTGAAAGCTATAGACTATAGGGTTAGAGAGCTGTGCTAATGAGTAAAGTGCCTCAGGTTTGGGAAAGACTCGGGAAGTCCCCTAAGTTTTAATTTAATCTGTCTACATTGCGTCTACATGGAAAATTTGAATTTTTTGGATTTTTACGTAACTTATTGATTCTAATGGTGGCCAGAGGCAGAATCGAACTGCCGACACGAGGATTTTCAGTCCTCTGCTCTACCGACTGAGCTATCTGGCCACTCAAGGCTTGCTATTAAACTCCGAGATGAGCTTTGAGTCAAGAGTTGATTAAGTTTTTTTTGAAAATAATTTTTTTTGATAGGCAATTGCGATTTGTGCTCCTAATAAAGCATTGTTTTTGATAAGCTCAATATTGGCTTCCAAACTCTTTCCAGCGGTTAATTCGGCAATTCGGTTTAATAGGAAAGGGGTTAGTGCTTTTCCACTAATGTGTTTTGCTTCTTCATGAGCTTGTTTAATGTAAGGTACTATTTCATCATCTGATAACTCAGCAGTTTCAGGAATAGGGTTTGCTATCACTATCCCATTTTTCATATTCAATTTTTGTTGAAAGAGCATAAGATTAGCGATTTCTTCAACAGAGTTTAATCGATGCGGCACTGGTATTCCGCTGGATCTACTGTAAAAGGCAGGGAATTCTTCTGTGGCATAGCCTATGACGGGTACACCGAAAGTTTCAAGAACTTCTAGTGTTTTTGGTAAATCAAGAATAGATTTTGCTCCAGAACATATTACTGTAACTGGCGTATTAGAGAGTTCTACAAGATCTGCTGAAATATCAAAGCTAATGGTGACATCCGGATGAACGCCGCCTATGCCTCCAGTAACAAACAAGGGGAGGTTGGCCAGGTTGGCACAAAACATAGTGGCGGCCACTGTAGTGCTGGCAGTTATTTTGCGGGATAAAATAAAAGAAATATCCCGTCGTGATGCTTTCATCACCTCTTGTTGCTCAGCCAAACACTCCAGAATTTCCTGGGTTAAACCAATGCGGATTTTTTCTTGGTGCAGAGCTATGGTGGCTGGAACAGCTCCTTGTTTGCGAATAATATTCTCAACTTCTCTGGCAGTGGTTAAATTATCAGGGTAGGGCATTCCATGAGAAATAATGGTCGATTCCAAGGCAACAATAGGTTTTTGGTTGTTAATCGCATCGAGTACTTCTTCGTTGAATTCCAATAAATCATGAAACATAAATTCATCCTTTATTTTATTTCTTTATAGCCGGCTGGTTTTTCTGAGCCTTCCCCAAAAAAATACTTCTGCATTTCTTCTTTTAAAAATTCACGAGCCTTCGCTTCAATTAAATTAAGACGATATTCGTTGATTATCATGGTTTGATGGGTGAGCCACATATTCCAGGCTTGCTTGGAGACTTCATTAAAAATTTTCTCACCCAATTCGCCAGGAAAGGGTGGTCTTTCCAATCCTTCGGCTTCCTGCTTTAATTTGCAACAAAATACTGTTCTACTCATGGACAACCTCATCTTTAATGATAAAGGCACATTATCCTAAAAAAAACAGTTGTAATCCACAATAGCGCCCATTTACTACCATGAACACCATTGCTCAAAGTATTGAGGTTAACCTTAATGCTTTAATCAGCACGACTTTTTATCTGGGCTTGTAAAATATGTTGGGAAAGTAGTTGCTCTTGTTCACTGGTTAAATGACAAAAAGTTACTGCCGTACGATAATGGGCTTCATTCTGATATTGGCTATAGACAACTATAGCATCAACAATGATAGGTATCATTCTAGGTTTTGTATATAGGATGATTTTTACATTGGTTTTTTCTTTAATTTGTTCAGTTGTTTTAAATGCCATGCCACCTAACTGATGTTGACTTTACGTAATTGAATTTTATTAGTCATTAATATTTGCCGAGATAAATAGTCAATTTTGGCATTTAAAAGATTAAGATAATGAGCCATCGCGGGCTCTTTAAAAGCGATTGCTTGTGTTAATTCGGCAAGCTCATAATCGATGCTGTGGAAGTACTGGGCTGCTTCCAGGTATTTTTGCCCATTTTCGCCCAATAGTTGATTGGTGATCTCAGCATCAGAACAAAATTCACCAGGTGCAAGAATTCGATAATCAAAATAAATATGATCATCAATACGAAAGTGTTGACGCCTTTCATGTACTGGCATAGTCACTCCATAATTCCATGTTTAAACAGGATTCATTAATAAACTTTTGTTGTAATTCCATTTTCAAGATTATCCTCGTCAACTACGGGTTGAGAAATAGATACAGAAGATATAGGTACTGAGTTTAATACTTCATGTTCAAGCCGTAAGTCGTTTTCAAGATTTATTATGGGATCAACCTCTACTAATCTATCTTCTGAATGTTGACCTCCTAATTGAATGATTAAGGGAACAACAGGGTTTTTGAGATGATTGATGACTCGTTGAGCCTCAAGTGATAAGGCTTCACTTTCCCTTTGAGCTTCTCTATAATTAGTTGTCAGAGCTTCCCTTTGAATGCAGTACGCCAGAAAAGATGTAAATTGAGGATCAGTTACTTTGTTGTACGCAATAGCTTCCCTCACTACTTCATTGAACTTAGATACTTTGTCAAGTTTGAGGGCTGCCGCAAAAGCTTGGTTAATATTATGGGGCAGATGTTCTGGGGTAATTAACTTTTGCAGTTGTTGTTGGGCATCAAAATAGAATTTTTTAAGAATATGCATGCCCAGTCCTTTGTCTTTTGCAGTTTCTATAAGTGCCTTGAGTGTGTCTTCCGTTTGGCTAAGGCATTCTAACTTGTCTGGGGTATTTGTGTCTTCATTATTCATTATTGTGCGGTATTCTGTGATGATATCCAAAATTCTGGCTCTATATTCTTTGCTATAAGCCATTTGGATTATATTGAGATCTTCGGCTGCTAAATAATTAGTGTCAGGAGACAAATTGAGGGAGTGTTCAGGGTGTAACATGTCTTCTCTAAGTCCATTCAGATGAGCTTTGCTGATAGTGATTACTTTAGGTGAGGCAACAGTGATAGAATCTCCACCATCATGGCGCTTAATGAAATCTATTATCTCTATTGGAACATTAGCTTTAAAAGTAATTTGTACGTTTCCGTTCCTCAAATCATTAATGGTTTGCACCGTATTATTTTGTCTGGTGGTCCATGGATTTTTATAAGGCCTTCCATCATCAGAAAAGAGAGCTGGATTATGAAGTAATTTCTCTAGAATTAAAGCTTGTCGGACCTCATCCGAACTAATGACGCCAGTTGTTTTAGGCAGTACTTCATCTATTTTATTAATTCGAATTTGTATTTTGTTTTTTATTTTTTCGGCATCTTTTTGCAGAGTTTCGACGTCTTTTAATTCTTCAGTGAGCCGTACTCGTTCCTCTTTTGTAAGAACCCCTTGTAAACTTCTATTAATAGTTTGTATCCGTTTATGATGTAGCCAGGAAACATGATCACAATATTGGATGATAATACGATTTACTTCTTTAAGCTGCATGAGGCTTGCGTATTTAGTAACCAGAGATGAATCTTCTATTAATGTTCTATTCCTTCCTTGGCCATGCCGTGTGTGTTTCATGATGAATTGATCGGGCTGAAGACTTATTCGCGAATCGAGAATAAATTTATCGATATCCATAACGACTTGGTCAAAAATATAAAGACTTCTGTCATTTCTTAAGGCTTTATTTTTACAATATCCGCCTATTGCATCGGTATCACAGCATACATAAAGTAAGGCGAGGGCATTGCCAAAATCATGGATAAAGCGATCGCACTGAACTCCTTCGCCTACTGGTTTAATTGTGGAATAATGGGTATAAGTTTGTCCACTTAAGCCTATCCCTGCTTTAAAGGTTTTTCCTGATGAGAATTCATTTAATAGGCTGATGTTGTCAAAAGGGATGAATAAGGCGGGATGCCCATTGTAGGATACAGTTGTTGATGCGGTAGTATCTAGCCTCATTAGCCTTGAGATGTTGAGTGCCATAGCTTCTCGTTGGACTTCTTTTATATCCCCATGCTTGGGTAGTTTGAGCATGCCTTCGGTACTCAGTTTGTATTGTCCTCTATTTTCATTGTAGTTATCAACAGTAAGAGCATCCTGAGCACGGAGGTGTCCCAGTTGTTCTTTTACTTTGCCAAGTCTTATTAATGAAATTTTCTCTGTAACTCCTCCAGCAGCGTCAGGAAGAGTACAATATGACAAAGGCGGGCCGTTGTCTTGAGGAATACTTAGTCGCTGAAGTTGGTTAATTTTGTTTAAGTCCATTAATATATTGAGTTTTTTTTCTAAAACGGCTTTTTGAGGGTTATCTTCGGATAAAGTACTCATTTGTTCCTTGACCGAAGTAATTTGAGCATTCACCTGGATAATATTAGCAGGATTAAAAGGAGTTGCGTTTGGAAATGCCTGGGTTAATTCGTACAGTTTGCCCCGGCTTTCTATAATCAATTCATTGAGCTCTCCATCTTCATCAACTATTGGGGTTACAGCACGGGCATAATAATTATCTCTTGGTAATGCGCCAATTTCTCTCGCGTTTCGCCAATATTGCAAACCGTAAAGGGCTTTTGGCTCATTAGTGTTGGTTAAAGTAGGCGGTGAGCCGCGAGAGAAAGTGGTGGAGTAGCTCAGTATATCAGTAAATTTTGTCCATTGTTTATCATCTGCTTCCAATGTTGAAAAATCAAATAATTCATTGTTGTGGAGAGAGATATAATCTAATAGGTTATCGAGTGCAGCATAGGATGCCAGATCTTCGTCAGTTAAGTTGACATGATCTGGTGTTGTACTTTTTTCCTTTAAATAACGTTTTAAAATCCTTTTTTTTTGTTCAACGTCCATTGCCTATTTCCTTATAGAATCAACTAGACTTATTTCAGGATTTACAAAAATTTTAATTTTCCTTATTTAATTATATAGTTAATAGCGTTACTTTAGCATTTTGTAAGCCCTTATCTATAAATATAGACAGAGTTTTATAGTATTGTGAAAATTCTATATGATTTTTTATCTTGGAGAGAAAATGAAGGAAAAAAAATTAAAATTTAACAAGGTGGTTTCTTTCTTAAGTAAAAATCAATTAAGAAGCGCAATAAGTGAAGTGAACTTATGGAATGACGAGTTGCTGGCAGAATTTAATCTCCATTATCCTAATATTCATGAGGAATTCAGAGCTCCAGAGTTTCATGAGTTTTGGCAAAAATGGCTAGCCAAATTACGTATTCCAAGTAATGCAGGGTTTCGTTTTCAGTCCAACCAGGGATTAATGATGCCGATTTTGTTATCGGTTATTTATTATTTCTTTATGAATTAAAATCTGAGAAAGAAGATAGGAAAACGAATCTTAATACCGGATTCCAACCAACTGACTATCTATCTTTTCATTTGGTTCGCAAACGATTGCATTTAATTTTTATTGAATTGGATAAGGCAAGTGAAGAAAGTTTAATCAAATTGGGTCGCATATTATATAATCTGGAAGCTTTTGCAAAACGGCATGGATGTCCAGGATATTTATTGCTGGCTAATGGTTATATACAGTTAGCCATCCGTTATCAACTCCTAAATCAGGAGGAGCAGTCTGCTCATGCATTTCAATTATGTTGGAAATACTTGCATTTGGCAGAGTTATCGGAAAATGACTCAGAAGAATCAATTAATAATGCTTATTTTGGTAAAGGACTGGCTTTAAGTAATCCTGTTCGTTTGTCCACCATTGCGGAGATGAAATCTTATTGTCGGAAAGCGGCAGGAGAACTGTTAAATCTGGATAGTCAAGCTCATGCTGAATTTGGTGCTTATTCCATGTATAGGAATGTCAAAGAGGTAAATGAAGTAGCTGAGGATGCAAAACCATCCTTAGGTCTATAGTGACTGGCTGAGTATTTTATGCTTTAATAGCAATCATTTTTAAAGATAAATTGTGGGTTTGCTATGACTTTTGTAGTAACAGAAAGTTGTATACGATGTAAGTATACCGATTGTGTGGAAGTCTGTCCTGTGGATTGCTTCTATGAAGGACCTAATTTTCTAGTAATTCATCCTGATGAGTGCATCGATTGTGCGCTTTGTGAGCCTGAGTGTCCTGTTAATGCTATTGTGTCTGAGGATGATTTAACAGATAATCAACAACAATTTAAACAATTAAACGCTGAGCTTTGCAAGACTTGGCCCAATATTACTGCTAAAAAGGATGCTCCTCCAGATGCTAAAGATTGGGAAGAGGTTAAGGATAAAATTCAATATTTGCAAAAAGAGTGGAAGGAATAACCTCGTTCGCTGAGACGTGTCGGCGGGCTCTGAGTGAAAAAGGAAGATTATCTACTGCAATTCCTGGTTTTGTGGCGAGAGTGCCACAAGCCGATTTGGCTGCTGCAATTGCCAACACCCTTGTGGATAAAACAATTTTAGTTGCAGAAGCGGGAACTGGCACAGGCAAGACATTCGCTTATCTGTTACCTTGCTTATTAAGTGACAAAAAAACAATTATTTCCACGGCAACCAAAACACTCCAAGATCAACTGTTTCAAAAAGATTTGCCGACTTTAATTAGAGCATTGGGTTTATCAGTACGTATTCAAAACTTAAAAGGGCGTTCCAATTATATTTGTCAATATAGAGTTGAAAAGCATGCTGAGGAAGGGCAATTTCAAAGCCCTCAATGTGCTCATGAAATATTGCACGTCAGAGATAAATTGTCACAAATGATTGAGGGTGTTCGTTCCGAGTTACCTGAGATTAGTGAAGACTCCCAAGTATGGCATTACGTCACTTCTACTACTGATAATTGTCTTGGTGCAGAATGTCCCTACCATGAAACCTGCTTTTTAGTGAAAGCTCGCAAACGAGCAATGGAAGCAGATATTGTTGTTATTAACCATCATCTTTTTTTTGCTGATTCCCAATTAAAAAAAGAGGGATTTAGCGAATTATTACCCGGTGTCGATGCGGTAGTGTTTGACGAGGCTCATCAGCTTGCCGAAATTGCTTCCAATTTCAACGGAGATCGTCTGGGGACACGTCAATTTCGCGATTTACTGGATGATATGATTGGAGAGTGGCCAATCTTGGATTTAGCTAATCAACCTTTAAAATCTTTGAGCCATAAAAACGATAAGCTGATTGAGCAATTATTCAATAGCATCCCTGTGCGCGAAGATCGAATCAGTTGGGAAGAGGTCAAACGAAGTAAAGTATTTATGGAAGCGTGGAATAATTGGTTGACTCTAAAGAATGAGCTAGTTCAATGTCTTGAAACCGAAGGTATTTTGGAGATCCCTGGCTTGAGAAGATGCAAAGACCGTCTTCTCGAGCTGGAAGCCACTTTTCTTTCGTTTACTGAGGAAAATAATAAAAAAATACGTTGGCTGGAGCGTTTTAAGCATACTCTCGTTTTTCATGCTACTCCTTATGATGTGGCTGAATCGTTTAGTCAATTATTAGCGCATCAGTCGTGTGCTTATGTGTTTACCTCTGCTACACTTACTATGGCGTCAACGTTTGATAGTTTTTGTAAACCTTTAGGACTTGATAAAGTTCAGACATTATTATTACCTAGTCCATTTAATTATCAAAAACAGGCCTTGCTTTATTTGCCTCGCGGATTACCTGATCCTAAAGATGTCAGTTATTATGAGGCCTTGCTAGAAAAAGCCTTACCTGTAATAGAAGCTTGTGGCGGTCGTTGTTTCTTCTTGTTTACCAGCCATAAAGCATTAAAATTAGTTGCTCAAATGCTAAGCAATACTCTAAAATACCCACTGTTAATTCAAGGTGATGAAGCAAAACCCATTCTTTTATCTCGATTCAGGCAATTGGGAAATGCCGTTCTTTTAGGTACTTCTACTTTTTGGGAGGGGGTTGATGTAAAAGGCGAAGCCCTTTCTTGCGTGATTATAGACAAATTGCCCTTTGCTAATCCGGTTGACCCAGTGATTCGTGGTAGAATGGCCTATTTAAAGAATAAGGGACTATCTGGTTTTGATGAATTGTCTTTGCCGAATGCTGTGATTGCATTAAAACAGGGAGTGGGGCGCTTAATTCGTGATATTACAGATAGAGGATTATTAATGATTGCGGATCCGCGTTTGACAGGTAGAGAATATGGTCGAACAATTTTGGCCAGCTTACCTCAACTGCCAAGAACCCGGGATGAACAGAAAGTATTGCATTTTATTAAAGAGTTGGCTTTAGATTATGAAACTATTAGCGATTGATACCTCAACTGAATTGGCCAGTGTTGCAATCCTGGTAGGGGATAAAATAATTTGTAGAGAGCAGGATAGTCAAAGAACACATGCTCAACTGATTTTACCTATGATTGATGAACTGACGGCTCAAGCCGAATGGCATCTTCATCAGTTAGATGGAATAATTTTTGGGTGCGGTCCAGGAAGTTTCACTGGGTTACGAATTGCTTGCAGCATTGCCAAAGGTTTGGCTTATGCTAACGATTTACCCCTTATCCCTGTAAGTAGTTTAGCAGCAATTGCTTGGGCAGCCCGAGAAAGTAAGAGTGATTTTAATTTGCCGGTTCTGTCTGTTTTGGATGCTCGTATGCAGGAAATGTATTGGGGGCTTTTTTTGGAGCAACAGTTGTTGGCCGAAGCCCATATTAATGCTGTGAACGATATCCAGTTACCCGCGGATCAGTCTTTCGTGTTAGCTGGTGTTGGTATTGATTTGTATTGGGCTAGTTTTTCAGAGGAAATTAAATCGCAAATTAGCGAAGTATTAAATGTTTTTCCAACGGCATCTGCTATGATACGTTTAGCACAGAAGGCTAATATCAAGCCAGTTTCTATTGCAGAGGCACAACCGGTATACGTGCGCAATCAGGTTACTCAAGGAGATTAACGTGGATAAAAAACTATTGGAAATATTGGTTTGTCCTTTGTGTAAAGGGAAATTATTGCTAAAAAAAGAGGAACTTATCTGTAAATTTGATAGACTGGCATTCCCGATCCGGATGATATTCCTGTTATGTTAGAACAAGAAGCACGTGTAATTTCATTGGAAGAGAAAGACAAATTATGAGCCATAATTTTCATGTGATTATACCTGCAAGGTATCATTCAACCCGTTTTCCGGGGAAATTACTTCAAGATCTTAATGGTCATACAGTTATTGAACGAGTTTATAGACAAGTTCTCCTCACGCAAGCCAAAACAGTGACTATTGCTACTGATCATGAAGCAATTGCAAATCATGCTATCCAATTTGGTGCACAGGTAGTAATGACCTTGCCCACGCATCAAACTGGAACTGATCGAATTGCAGAGGTTATTGCAAAAGGGAATTTTACTCCAGACGATATTATTGTAAATGTGCAAGGTGATGAACCTTTTATTAGGCCAAAATTGATTCAACAAGTGGCCCAATCTTTAACTCAAACAAAAGCGCCTGTGTCTACTTTATGTTGGCCTATTAATAATCTTGAGGTTTTGAATAATCCTAATGTGGTTAAAGTAGTGCGTACGCAAGATAATCATGCTTTGTATTTTTCAAGAAGCCCAATTCCTTTTCATAGAGATGATAAAACTTCTTATTCAAACACTTTCAGACATATCGGTTTGTACGCTTATCGTGCTGCGTTTTTGTTGGAGTTTGTCAGTTGGCCTCCATGTGCCCTAGAGCAAATTGAGGCTTTGGAGCAGTTACGTGTGTTATGGGCTGGTTATGCTATCAAAGTTGATGAAGCTTGCGAGGAGCCTTTACAAGATATTAATACAAAAGAAGACTTGGTCTTAGCTCAACAGTATTTTCTCAACACTGCTAAAGCATAAACCACACGTGATCAGAATTTCATAGAGAATCTTCCTCATTTAGTGGCCAATGAAATCAATTAAATTATGTCTTTTTGTAATTTTTTTGAAAATTTAATGATTACACTGTTCAATTATTTTCATTCTGTGGTTAAATAATGAGCTTTTTGCTAACTCAACAATAACTAATGTTATTTTCATGAGGAATGAAAGAATGAAATTATTTAAATATATCAGTTGTTTTTTACTGCTTGGACTCACATTAAAGGCTAATGCTTATTATACCAGTCAAGGTAATATTTATGACAGGAGTGGAAATAAGATTAACATTAATGGAGTTTCCTGGTCAGGTTTTCAGGACACTAACGTTTTTCAAGGGTTGCAGAGTAATCCTTTCTATAATATCACGATGCCACAATCTAAACCGCGCAATGGATTGATGGATTTATTGACCACCTTGGGATATAGCTGATTCCGGTGTTAATAGCAATACAGCTGTCCGATTTAAAACAGTACGATTACCTATACAACCAGGGGTACTTTACGATGAAACCAGTGAGGTCGACTTAAATAAATGGCTTTCAGACAAAGGACAACCTGACGCGGGTAATGGTGTTTTTTGCAAAACATGGCAATCTAATGGCCAATCATGCGAAAAAGCAGTGAGTCCTAAGCAAGCTTTCTGGACTGTGCTGGCTGAAATGAAAAAACATAATATCAATGTTATGGTTGATTTTCATCATCGCTATGGTTATGGGGATAGTATGCGTGATGGTACTGTTTATGATATGGCTCAATATGAGAAGGATTTAACTCTGTTGGCACAAGAAATTAAAGCCCGTAATCTGGATAATGTCATTGGGATAGATATTTTTAACGAACCTTATCAATTAAGTTGGTTCAAAGGTAGAAACGGGCAGGTTTCATGGGCAACAGTAGTGGCCACTGCAGCTAAGGCAGTTCATCAGACCAACCCCGATCTCCTGCTATTTGTTGAAGGTCCTGGCGGCGGTAATGATGATATGGATAATCCCACAATCTGTATTGCAAAAGCTAATATTAAGGAGGACTCTGGATATTCGCATTGGAGTGATCCAGGACGTTGTGGAGAAAACCAGGAAGTTGTATCATTTAAGGGGAATTGGGGAGAAGACTTTAAGCCCTTACTGAATACGGATTTAGCGAGAAAAGGTATTGCCCAGTTTGATGTGCAAAAATTTAGTAATGAGTTACAACAAGCAGTGCCTGGGATTGATGCTGGAGTAATCAGTTGGTTGCTTGGTGATGATAACATGGGGAATAACGGCCATCTTATATTTTCTCCTCATGTTTATCCTAAAGAAGTAGCCGGTTGGGAAACTGCTCCTGGTGATGCCAGTAATCTCCGCTTTGACTGGAGTTGGGGATTCTTGTACAAAGCTGGATACCCAATAGTTTTAGGGGAAGCATCATGGAAATCCTATGAGGGGAAAAACTTCTTTACTCAAGCATTGATGCCATACCTGACCCAAAGCGGCATTGGAACTAATAATTTATATTTTTGGGCGATAGGCTACTTGGGTGATACGGTTAGCGCTATTAATCCCAATACAGGTGAATTAAATCTCGATGTGCAACAAACATTGAAGCCTTATTTTAATTAAGCTCACAGGTGAACACCTATATTAGGGCGCTTTGCCCTAATATAGGTTTCATAAATTCACGCTATTCTCAACAATTTTTATAGATTGCCCAACTCAAATTGAATTAGTGTGTTAGCGTTTTTCATATCTCATGAGGCTTCCCCACCTACAAAGACCCAAAGCTCAAAAAAGAAAGGCCCGATTTTAAGCCTCAAATCGATGCCAAATAGTTATCGGCTATAGAAGCCATTGATGAAGTGAGAACAAAAGACCTTACGCAGTTTCTTGAAAATCTTGCTACGCCATCAAGCCTAAAGGTACCCAAGATTCACAGTAATTAGCTAACAACAGCCCAATAGCAATACCAGCTATTCGGGCATCATAACAACTATGAATGAATTGGGATAATAAGGATTGATGGCTCCCGCTTTGACTCGCCCTCATTGAGGAGCTGGTCAAAACATAAAAACCTGGGAATGGCGTTAAATTCATATGTTCCCAAACTAATGATTTTCAATTGGAGCATTGAGTGCTTTAGCTTTAGTAATGTATCTTTTGCGTAAATAGATTAAAAAGGCAGGGAGTAGCATTAAGAGGATGCCAAGTGAAAAAACCATCCGGTAATGGGTTGTTCCACCAATATTAATGCTATCGACAGGAGGAATAAAACCTACCCATAAAGTCACAGTGCAACCTATTAATCCTAAAATACAAGTTAGATAATAACCAGGTTTACCTCCTGGGATGGCAAAAGGTCTTTCTAAACTTGAGAATTTATTCTTTAATTGCCATGCAGCAATAAACATCATGACATACATCATCATATAAAGTTCCGTACTTAAGGCAGTAAACAACCAATAAATAGCATTAACAGTGGGGAATAAGAGAAAACCACTACATAATAAGGTAACCAGAATCGCTTGTAGTATCAAAATTTTTGCAGGCATTCCGTGCTCATTGACATGACACAGCGATGGGGGCAGGAAATCATGTTTGGCTGCCATGAGCAATCCTTTTGCTGGCGAGATGATCCAGTTGATCATGCTGCCTAATGTACCCAATAATAACAGGAATATTAATACAGGCATTAACCAAGTCAAATTATACACTTGCAGGAAATTGCTAAAGGCTCTCATGACGCCATCCACTAAGTTGATTTGGTCTTTTGGCAAAATGAATGCGATAGCTAATGATCCCAAAATCATGGTGAACAAGATTAGAAAAACTGAAAAAAACATGGCTTTAGGGAAATTGGTTTGTGGATTATCCACATTGCGTACATGAACTGCAGCAAGCTCCATACCAAGAAAAGAAGTCATTATTGCCGTTAGAGAAACCCAGGATTGGGTGTTTTTCCACTGTGGAAGTAAATTAGAAAGACTAATGTCAATTGCAAGGGGATGACCATTGATCACCCAAATAAGTGCCAGTAGAATAATGAATCCCATGGGGGCAATCATTCCGACTATCGCACAAAACCCAGCAAATGCGGCAGAAGCACGTAAACCCGATAGTCCAATTAAGGTTAGAGACCAAAATATAGTTAAGATGACACTAATGAGATAATATTTGTTTTGTGCCAGTTCCGGGTTAATTAAGTAAGAAATTGTTCCTGCAATGAACGATAAAATCGTAGGATACCAAACCAGTGTATTAATCCATTGTAACCAAATTGCAAAAAAAGCAACATTTTCTCCAAAAGCATGTTTTACCCAACTGTAGATACCACCTTCTTCTTCAGACCAGGTTGAGGAAAGCTCTGCAGCAACGAGGGCAACAGGAATTAAGAAAATGATGGCTGAGAAAATAAAGAAAAAAATAAGTGTTGAACCAAATAGCGCAGTACCCGGCAAATTTCTAATGCTGTCAATTGCTCCTGTGATTAGTAATACTAAGGCAAGCACGGATATTTTTTGAGAGGACCAGGATTTCATCGGCTATTCTACTTGATAAAAAGATATACATTATAAAGGAAATCAATGTATTAGGTGAACTTTTTTTAAAAATTATTTGTTTTTATACCCATCTCTACAGACAGGGGATTTAAGTAATGATGACTGTTGAGTGCACCATTCCTCCGAGGTATATAAATGCATGCTTAAGGCATGTAGCCCTAGATTGAATTCTTCTTTCATGAGTCGGTTAACAAGCTTATGCCGGTTAACACGAGTTAGGTCATTGAAACATTTAGAAACAGCTATGATTCTAAAATGTGTTTCGGCGTCCTTAGGGACATGATGATTAATTGATTCATCTTCAACAGTTAAAAATACAGGGGATAATTCAGAAATTAATTTTTCTTCTATGCGTTGTTTACGTGACATCTGTTTTGCTCGACAGTATTATGACTCATTCAGTATATGCCTAAGAAATAAGGAGATGTTATTTTTGTATCTTCTTCTAACCCAGTCTATATTTTAGATTGTTATCTTACCAGTTTATTTTAAAAATAATAGATATCAAGCGCAGCGATTTCAAGCCACGTTAAATATCTCTGCTTTGATGATTAGTTGTCTTATTATTTTGATTTTGTCAAAATATGACACAAATTGTCATTTATTTTGCATTTGTCATGCCTTTTTTGGAAAATTCAATTTTTTAATATCAATTTATTTTTGAGAATAAAAGGAATAATACTCTCTATAAATTTTGGAAGAGGCAATATAAATCAAATGGATAAGGTTACCTGGTTCTTAATGATAATTAATAGGGACTATTTTTATCGCCTGTATTTGCCCTTGACAATATCCCGTGATAAGTTGGCACTATGTTTGCTTTTTTATAGTTGTTAGTTAATTACGGAGACGGCCATGAGACAAAAGGGTTTTACTTTAATTGAATTGATGATAGTAGTGGCGATTATTGGTATTTTGGCTGCTATTGCTATCCCGGCTTATCAAGATTATACCATTCGGGCTCGTGTCACTGAGGGCTTACAATTAGCGGATTCTGCTAAACTGGCTGTCTCTGAAACAGCTATTACAAACAATGCATTACCTGCTAACCAAGCTGCAACCGGATATGTATCTCCAGCCGCAACAGCTAATGTGACCTCGATCGCAATAGGTGCAAACGGCGTTATTACGATAACGTATACTGCGGCAGCAGGTGGTGGTACTATTGTTATGACTCCTACTTTGCAGGCTAATGGTGATGTCACATGGACTTGTACAGGTGGTACTTTGTTAGCCAAGTATCGACCTGCCAGTTGTAGACCATAATATGTTACCAATAAAAAACCGTCTTTAGAGGCGGTTTTTTATTGGACTTCAGCACCAAAAAATAAATAAGTTGGCATCTTATTTGCTCATAGTTAAGTTAGCTTGAGCGAAAGGTCATGGTATGGGTACGAAAGGGTTTACTTTAATTGAACTAATAATCGTAGCCGCTATTGTTGGTATTTTAGTTGCAGTTGCTGTTCCTGCTTATCAAGATTATATCATTAGGGCACGAGTAGTTGAGGGTTTGGAAATGGCCTCCGCTGCCAAATTAGCTGTTGTTGAAAAAAGTTTAATTGATAATGCCCTACCAGCTAACCAAGCAGAAACAGGCTATGTTACGCCTGCTCCTACAGCTAATGTGTTATCAATTGTAATTGGTGCACAAGGAGTTATTACTATTACTTATACTGCTAAAGCAGGTAATGGTACCATTACTCTAGTGCCTACTGTAGACGCTAATAATAGAATACTTACCTGGGATTGCACTGGCGGGACTTTGATTAGCAGATATCGTCCTGCATATTGCCGCCCTTAATCGAACTGGATTATTTTGAATGGATCCCATACAAAAAGCTTCGCTTTTTTGGGATAACGTTCGTTTAGCGACATAAAAGACATAAATACTTTTATGTCGCACTCACGTTAATTAGGATGTGTTGCTATTTCTGATCTTTATGCCAAAAATCTCCTCTGGGTATTATAAAATTTTTTTCTCCACCAACTGGTTTTTTAACCGGACATAATCTGGTAGGCCATTTTTGTAATTTGGATAAGCTTCTCCTTGAATTAATGGCGATAGATAGCGTTTACATGCGTCTGTGATGCCCATGCCATCTTCAGCTATGTATTCTACTGGCATGGCTTTTTCCTGATTGGCGACCTCAGAGAGCGGGACATGACCTATAGACCATTGATAAGGTTCTTCTTGCTCGCGAACGATAATAGGCATAATCGCATTGTATCCTTTGATCGCGTACTCAACTGCGGCTTTCCCCAGAGCATAGGCTTGGTCTAAATCGACTTGTGAAGCAATATGTCTTGCAGCTCGCTGGAGGTAATCTGCCACAGCCCAGTGATATTTGAAGCCTAGTTCTGTTTTAATCAGCTGAGCTATAACAGGCGCGACTCCTCCTAATTGAGTGTGTCCAAATGCATCACGCAATCCAGCTTCGCTTAAGAATTTACCTTCTTTATTACGGATACCTTCTGAAACAACTACGACACAATAGCCATAGGTTTCTACGCAATCTTTAACTTTTTTTAGAAAAGCGATTGGTTCAAAAGGGACTTCGGGTAATAAAATAATATGCGGTGGTTCACTGGGACCTTGGCTTGCTAATCCACTAGCTGCAGCAATCCAACCAGCATGTCGTCCCATTACTTCAAGAATAAAAACTTTTGTAGAAGAGGCAGCCATGGAAGCCACATCAAAACCAGCTTCTTTGGTAGAAATGGCTACGTATTTTGCCACGGAGCCAAACCCTGGACAATTGTCGGTAAAAGGTAGATCGTTGTCTACTGTTTTAGGAATCCCTATGCAAGTGATAGGATAACCCATGGTTTTACCTAATTGAGATACTTTATGGGCTGTGTCTTGGGAATCTCCACCACCATTGTAGAAAAAATAACCTATATCGTGCGCTTTGAAAACCTCAATCAAACGTTGATATTCTTCTTCCTTGTCTTTTAATTTGTAACGGCAAGAGCCGAATGCTCCGGATGGGGTTTGCATTAACTTGGCAATATCTGCGTCGCTTTCTAATGAAGTATCAATTAATTCTTCATTTAGTGCCCCAATGATACCATTTTTTGCCGCATAGACTTTGCCAATCTGTTCTGGAAATGATTTTGCGGTTTGAATAACTCCACAAGCTGAGGCATTAATTACTGCTGTCACACCGCCTGATTGTGCATAGATTGCATTTTTAACTGACATTTTTTCTCCGTTTTTATTGGGAATATTGATTTTCATATTCACTAATTACAGCATCAATACTTTGTATTAAATGCGTAAACGCTTCGGCTAAATTATCAATATTAGTTGTTTTTCTTGCAAGTTTCTCTAAATGCGTAACGTTTTTTTGTAAGGTAGGCACACCACAAAAACAACAAGCGCCATGCAGTTTATGTGCTGCATCAGCCAAACCTTTTATGTCTTTTTTGTGCATTAACTGGATAAATTCTTCCCTATTTTTATATAATTCGTCTATAAATTTTGCAAGGAATTCTTCTGCAAGAGCCTGGTTACCAGATACTTTTTGTATACATAATTGCCAATCAATGGCGGCATGCTTCGTTCTATCAGCGATACGGAGGATTTGAATTAACAATTGCTTTTCATCTATTGGTTTTTGGAAACAAAAATCAACCCCGGACTTTTTCATATCTCCAGAGCTAAGGTCGCTGCTGCTGGCAGTAATCAGTACGATAGGTGAATGCTTATTAAGTAAAGATTTTTGACGTATCATTTTGGCTGCCTCTAGGCCATTTAGGTTTGGCATTTGCAAGTCCAATAAAATAATATCAAATTTTTTATCTTTACAAGCGGAAAAAGCCATTTCACCATCATCAACTGCTGTTATATTAGCGTTGTTACTTAACAGAGATGTCAATAACATTTTATTAACTGGGTTATCTTCAGCAATGAGCAAATCTGGATAGAGATAGCGAAGTTGCTCTCGTAGGCTATCCAGTTCCTGATTGGTATTTTTTTCTGGTTGATTTTCATTGCTAAAGGACTCAATGAGATCATAAAGCTTTTGGATGCTAATTGGCTTGTAAAGAAAGCCACGAGCCCCAAGGGCTGTATAATCACTTATGGGTGATTTGGAAATTAGCACAATAGGAATCTGCCTGTGTTTCGCAATGAGTTCAGCAGTTTGTCGTTCATTGCCTTGATTTACGTTAATGAATGCAATCTTGCAATCTTTGTGTTTGGTTAGTGTTCTGGATAACTTATTAAAGGAATCCGTTTGAATACATTCTATACCCCAGAATCCCAGACCATTACATAATGCTTCCAAATGAAGGGGATCCTCATCAAAGCATACGATTTTAAAATGTGCAAAACGATGGGTTTGATGCTTTTCTATTTCATAAGCCATTAATTTTTCAACCTTAATACGCGCATTAAAGGTTGAACCTTTGTTGATTTCACTGGTTAGACTGATACGACCATGCATTTCTTCGCATAACTTTTTACATATAACCAAGCCTAATCCCGAGCCACCAAAACGGCGAGTTATGCTGGTATCCGCTTGATTAAATGCAGTAAACAATTTCGTTTGATCTTCAGGCGAAATTCCTATGCCAGTATCGGTAACTGCAAATACCAATGTATAGTCTTTTTCGGTTTCTTGTTCAATTTTAGTACGTATCAGTACGTATCCATGATCGGTAAATTTTACGGCATTAGTTACTAAGTTACTGATAATTTGTTTAATTCTTAAAGGATCGCCTAAAACAGTTTTGGGCACGTTAATGTCAGTAATAGGAATTAAATCAATTCCTTTTTTATGAGCATTAGGATTAGCAAGAGATAATACTTCATCAATGCATCCTCTTACGTCCAAAGGAATACAATCCAAGTTCAATTTGCCGGCATCAATTTTAGAGAAATCCAAAATATCATTGATAATGCTAAGTAGATCCTGGGCGGATGATTTGATTGTTTTAACATAATCCAGTTGCAACGGATCCAATTTGCTTTCCAATAAGACGTTTGTAAAACCGATAACTCCATTCATTGGAGTGCGAATTTCATGGCTCATGTTTGCGATAAATTCAGATTTTTGTCGACTTTTTTCTTCAGTTTTTTTCTTTTCAAGCGAAAGCTCTATATTTTTTTCTTCCAGAAGCTCGAGACTTTGTTGCAAATCAGCGGTAGCGACTTCGATATGATGATTTAAATCACGCACGGTATTTAGATATTGCTTCTGTAAATGAGCACATCCTTTTTCAATTATCCCCAGCTCTCCTGGGCTGGAGACTCGAATTTCTGTTTCGAATTCATTGCTTAAAATTTGTTTCATGCTTCGACGTAATCGAGCTATAGGAATATAAATTCTTTTAGAGAGGAAATAGTGAATTGTTAAACCCATTAACAAGCCAAAAAGAGTAATAAAAATAGTTACAATGAGCATTTGATAGCGCTTTATCAGCAAGGATTGGGTGTCGATGTCAATGGATAACCAACCTAAAATATCATCGGCCTGAACAGTCGCTGGGGTATGCAGGTCTTTGACCTCCGCACTGGAGTATAAGTTGAATTTAGGAATAGTAATAGGCGCGATGAAATTGATAGTTAAAGGGTTAATTTGCTTGCTTTCAATATAATCTCCGGTGAAATCAGGAGGATTGAATGGCTTGTGGATGGAGTGTTTGCCACCACGGTAAGCAATTAATTGTCCGTTGGCATTATAAAATGCCAGGGCTTTTACTTCTGGATTAATAGTTGAAGCATTGATTAGTCCTTGCAGAGTACGATAATCATTGCGAAGCATGGCGTATTGGGCTGCAGGTAGTAATTGCCTAATGTAGGCTTCGCCTAGCCGAGACATGTGTTGCTTTAAATCTTTACCAAACAGACCGTTATAAAAAAAAGCAAAAAGTAAAGCGACTAAAAACGCGGGAATAAGAGTAGTGATTCTTAGCTGATATTTAATACCAATACTTTTCAATATAGCTCCCTGGTTTTAGCCTTAATTCAGCAGTAGTCCGATATACCTAAATGGAAACTGAATTGACTCGATCCCATTGGATTTTTATTTCTGCGTCCCGCGATTTGTTCTTGGAATCCAGATATCCGGATTAGAATCCGGAATTTCTATGGATAAACCGTGGAACATAGAGACAAAGCAGTTTTTCATATCAGGCACTGGATTCAGCAGTGGAATCTTTGCGGTTAATAGTAAACTCGGCTATTATAGCCCGATTATTTTATTCCTTACAATGGAAGATATTATGACTGTTAGAACTCGATTTGCGCCAAGCCCTACCGGTTTTTTGCACGTTGGTGGGGTGAGAACTGCTTTATTTTCATGGTTATATGCTAAACATCATCAGGGGCAGTTTATTTTACGAGTAGAAGACACGGATAGAGAGCGATCTACTCAAGAGTCTGTTCAGGCTATTTTGGATGGTATGAATTGGCTAGGCCTGAGTTTTGATGAAGGACCCTATTATCAAACTGAGCGGTTTGAACGTTATTATCAAGTGGCGAAACAACTTTTGGAAGAAGGCAAGGCTTATCGCTGCGAGTGCAGTAAAGAAAGACTGGAGACATTAAGAGAAACTCAGTTGGCAGCTAAAGAAAAGCCCCGTTATGATGGGCATTGCAGAAATAAAAAGCTTCCCGATTCTGGTGTGCCTTATGTAATTCGTTTTAAAAATCCTGATGCAGGGGTAGTGTCTTTTCATGATGAGGTTTATGGTGATATTCATGTCGATAATAGCGAGTTAGATGATTTAATTCTAATTCGTTCCGATGGACATCCTACCTATAATTTTGCAGTGGTTATTGATGATTGGGATATGAAGATAACCCATGTTATTCGGGGAGATGATCATATTAACAACACACCAAGGCAAATTAATTTGTTTAAGGCACTGAACGCGCCTATTCCAGTTTTTGCTCATTTACCGATGATCTTGGGTGATGATGGGAAGCGTTTGTCAAAGCGGCATGGGGCGGTGAGTGTTTTGCAATTCAAGGAGTTAGGTATTTTACCTCATGCTTTATTGAATTATTTAGTCCGATTAGGATGGTCTTATGGTGACCAGGAGATTTTTAGTGTCGAAGAAATGATAGCCCGTTTTAACTTAAGTAACGTGAGCAGGGGTGTCTCAAGCTTTAACTATGATAAATTGTACTGGTTAAACCAACATTATCAAAAAAGTGATCCCCCAGAATCAGTCGCTAAAGCTTTGGAGTGGCATTTTGAGCAAGCTGGGATAGATTTGAGGAATGGCCCTGCTTTAAAAGATTTGGTAGTAGTGCAGGCTGAACGATGTAAATCTTTAGCTGAAATGTGTCAGCTCAGTCAGTATTTTTATACAGACTCTATTGAATATAATGAAGATGCTGTTAAAAAGCATTTACGACCAGTTGTATTGGAGCCTTTGACAGTGCTTTATGAGCGCTTAAAAAATCTTAACGAATGGCAAAATGATAGAATTCAAGAGTGCATTAATGATGTGAGCCTGCAATTTGATTTGAATTTGGGCAAAATAGCTCAGCCTTTGCGGGTAGCAGTGACTGGCTCAGGAATGTCTCCTTCAATTGATATGACTTTGACTTTGTTAGGTAAAGAAAAATCACTCAAGCGGCTTGAAGAATCTTTGGAAAAAATACGGGCTAGGGCCAATGCTAATTGAGACTTTAAGTTTCATTTTTTGACCTATCGCTACGATTACTGAACGGAGCAAGGGGGTTAGTTTGGGAGTCGGATATTTCTATGATTATTGGCATTAACAAAGAAACTGATCACTTTTTTCTTGCGATATGTAAGATTGGATGGCATTCATTTCTAATGTTAGGTGTTTATGACAATTTTCAGGTATCTCATTTGTTATGTCGGGTAGGTAAGTTTTTTGATTTATCGGACAGAACAGGAATGGAAAAATATCTGAAAAGTTATGGGGCACTGTGCGGGGCAATCTTTTCGGGCAGCAAAGCAAAAATAAAGGATGAAGGGATTTCAAAAAAACATATAGGCCAAGCTCCCATCACCTATCAGGCTTACGATATTACCTATGAGCAATATTGTGAGTTTGTTCATTACCTTGAAGCCATACAAACAGAAAAAAACCGGTTTCAATGTTTTAAGCCTTTTGTTCAAGATGGAAATACGATACATTTTACACAAACCAGCGCACGAGTTTTTCCATCCCATTCCCTTTCACCGGATCTATATACTGAACTTCATGAGATTAGCACAAGTAGTACTTGTCGACATACTGCTATAAATCTAGTGAAGACCGTAACAAAAAGTCCTACCTTACCTTTAGTGTCGCCTCATTTCTTTATAAATTTACCTTATAAGACGCAGTTGGATTATGGTAAACCTAGCAAAAACATTCCATTTTATGTGTTACCTCCACCACCACATCCGCTCCCCCAGATCGGATATTCAGCAGTAGATAAAAAGAAACATTTGATTGCTCGGCAACTATATCATCGCATGGAGAACTTATTACTGATTGATGAAAGTACTTTAAGTACTGTGCAGAAATTTAATAGCTTAAAGAATTGTTATCTCCAAATCATTGGATCTCAGAAAAAACAGTCTATTGATGAGTTATTACTTAGTATTCAACAATGGAAGGAAGAGAATAAAGAGAATTTACAGACTCTAAGAAGAGTTTATTTTTGGGATTTCTTTATTATTAGAGAATCAGCTACTATGCAATTGATAAATAAAATAGAAGAGGATCTCAAGCATACCAAGTGTTCATATTAGAATTGTGATAATAGAATGGTAATTGCTGTCATGCATTTTTGAAGTCCATATGGACGTCTATTAATCGGAATTTTTTGGTGTTTTTGCATTCTTATAATCATAATCATTATTGCTTTTCGAATTTTTTTGCTGCATTTTATGCTAAGTTAAATAGTGTTATTTAACCATAATCAAAGGAGTGGTCATGAAATTATATTATTGTAAAGGAGCTTGCTCATTAGTAGTACGCATTGTGCTGAATGAACTAGGATTAAATTTTCAGGATGAAGAGGTTGATTTAAGATTTAAAAAAACAGCCAGTGGGAATGACTTTTTCAAAATTAACCCCAAAGGGGCAGTACCAACATTAGTTCTTGATAATGGCGATATTCTGACTGAAAACCAGGTGATCCTCCAATATTTAGTAGATACAACCGCAGGACAAAAATTATTACCAGTAGTTGGGGATATCAAGAGGTATCATACGCTTGAATGGTTAAACTATATTTCTACTGAACTTCACAAATCTCTTGGTATGTTTTTTAATCCTACTGTTTCAGATGAAATGAAATCCAAGGTATTAACGCCTTTAATCATGACTCGATTTAAGCACGTCAATGATCGATTGGAAATAGGGTCTTATTTGATGGGCGATGTGTTTAGCTTACCAGATGCTTATTTATTTGTTATGGTCACATGGGCTAGATATTTTAAAATGGATTTATCACAATACAGCCACTTAGAACAATTTATGGATCACATGCAAACGAGGCCATCTGTAGTGAAATCTTTAGAACAGGAACAAAAGTAAGATTAGAATCTGTTGATATTTCAGTCATTTCGAATAAAATGATTGATTTTTCCCATCAATTTGATCAAAATTGATTTTTTTTATTCTATTTGATAATAAAATGTCGACAGGCCATCACGAGTTAGAAGTAAATCTTTTAGGAGTCTTACCATTATGGGATATGTAAGTTTTAAGGGCGGTTTGGATTTAAAATTTATTGATAATATTAAATTTGAATCCAAAAATGGTTTGACTCTTGATGAGCAAAGATCAGTTATTGTTCGCGATACCTTACGTCTATTAATGATGGGTTGGAATAGCTCATGGACAGAATTGCTTTCTTGGGAAATATTCAAAGCTATTTTTGCTCAACGTGATCCCATATTATTAAAAGAATTTCGATTAGAGTTTCAGAAAGGTTTTGAAACCTTATTTACTCAATTACAGGGGCAGCGATTTAATTCTCAACAAAATGAACAAATTCAACTGTATTTAAGTAATTGCCTTAGTTTCTTACCTTTATTTGATTTAAATCCTTATGAATCAGTTAAAATTCCCCAAAGGATCGATGATCAATGGGTGATGGTAGATTATTATATAAAGCCAATAGAGCTTACAACTCATCATGGAAAAAGAGAAATATTTTTGCATGATAAAGATCGAGTATTTGCTTACGGACTTGAGCCAATAAGTCATAAAAATGCTCAATCTCATTTAATTTTTATGG
>NZ_JNCF01000080.1 GCF_000770585.1 Legionella norrlandica
GTATTTTTTCTGCGTCACTGCTGGGGAAAATTTGCAGTGACGCAGAACCAAATTAATTTTGCGCCATCTCAATTACTTTTGAAATTGGAACAAAATAGTGTGAGTAAGTTGATTGATCATGTTTTTTTGAGCCTTGCAATGCAACTCCTATAACTTCATTTTTGTTATTAAAAACTGGCCCACCACTAACACCAAAATTTATAGGTAAATCAACTATCCAGACATCAAGATTATACATTGTTTTTTTCTGGATTATTTTCCCCAAATTAGATAAGTAACTATCATGATAATTATAATCAGGAAATCCTATAAGTTTAATCTGGTCACCAATCGCTAATTTTGAATCATCCCCTACTTTTAAGGAAGGGAGATTTTTAAAGTCGTCCCCTACATAAAAAATTGCAATATCTTTTTCCTCACTTTTCTTAAATAACGTAGCTTTTCTTTTAATTTTAACCTCATAATGTCGGAAAAAATCTAAAAAACAACTATTAGTTTCATGAATTCCTTCAACAACGTGAGCTGCAGTAACTAATCCTATATCTTTTAGAAAGAAGGCAGTGCCTTGTTTAGATTCAATAGGATATTCTGTGATAAATACACTGTCAGCTAAACAATCATCTACTGATTTTAATAGCTCTTTATTCGGATTGCCTATTAATTCAGTATATTGATAGAGAAGTTTTCTATAAATACAATCAGATTGACCTCGTACCATACCGATATAATTAATTCTTCCTTTAATCATTAAATTAAAATAACTTTTGTCTTTATTATATCTAATGAACCTTTGATATTTATAAGGCTTTTCTAGATAATTATTGATATGTGCTTGTTCGGCATTGGGTAGGGAGAAATTTTTCCAGGCATATAACATTGATTGAGTTTTTTTTATATATTTTCGAGGCAAATTAACTTTCACATTTGTAACTATACCTGTAACTTGCTGTCTTTGGTTTGAGCTTGACAGACGGACTTTTTTATAATTAATCTCAAAACCGTTTTTATTTATAATGTTAACTAGTTTTTTAGATATACTAATTGATTCACCACTAATCCCATCTAGAATGTCTCGGGGTATTTTATCATGTGAACAATTAAAGGAAAAAGTAATATCATCAACATACCTTGTAACAGTGCAGTTATTATTGAAAGCTAGTTTACTTAATTCTTTATCTAATTTATAACAAATTAAATTAGTTATGAGTGGTGATGTCGGAGCACCTTGTGGAAGATGACCTTTATGACAACAAATTTGAGCTAAAACTGTTGCCACATTTTTATTAAAATTAAAAGGATTACTCATAAATAAATTTCGGACTCTTCCAAAATGAATGGATTGAAAGAATTCTTTTAAATCTAAATTAAGGATGATATTTTTCTTAACGTGAGGACGTGCGTTGGTTACGACATTTCTTTCGTTTATAAAACCATGAGTGCAATTTCTTTTAGAGTAATATGATTGCAACTCATTTAATAATTTATACTGAATTTCTTTTAATATGCGATTTGGGGCATTTATTTCTCTTAACTCACCTGATTTTTTGGGAATTGAAAAACTGTGATATAAGTTATTTGTAGTGGGGTAAATTAACTTTGCTAAATTAGAGTAGTTAATACCAAATAAACTTACCAGTGTATCTAAGGAATTGAAATTTTTATTAATTGTTTGCTCCATCCCCACTCCATATAATTGGCGGTAGAATTTTTCTTATACCCTTAGCTGCAATAACAGTTTAGTAATAATACTGAGCGTAATAGATAACATACTTATAACCATCGCAGATAGACAATGGAAATTTAATTCATACCGCCACGTAGTATAGTATGGTCGAATTTGTTCTAAAATCCAAATTAATCTAATGGTTGGGTAATGGAATTCTAACTTTATAAATTTCACAACCAGACATTAATAAATAAGCCTGGCCTTTAGGTAATGAAACAATATCATCCACCCCAATCATAGGCACTGAAGAAGTTTGAACCCGATCCTCATTAGTCGTATTAAAATAAACCCTATCATCCCCATGTGGCGTATCGTTAACCATAGAAACCTGTGTATGTCCGACAACACCAACTTGAGGCAGTACTTTAACCAGTAAATTGGCTGTTTCTTCATTTTTAACACGCAGCATAATCAGGGTATTAAAATTTCCTTCAGATACTTCTGCTTTAGCTCTGGAACCAAGTGCAACTTCCATATCTTGAATTGTTTGAGCATAAGCAGTGACCTGAAATCCAGCACCGCCAGCTTTATTAAGAATCTTCACAAATGAATCCTGGATAATCTCTGACAACTCATCGCAGTGTAGATTTAAAGTGTATCGTGCGTTGGGTTCTTTATAGATTTTACCAGCTGTAGACACCAGATCAGACAAAAAGGCTTTTCCTACTGCTTGGGCAATATTGGGATTTGTTAGGCTGTCTAAGCCAATATAAAGCACCTTCTTGTTTTTAATTACATCCATCAGTTCAATTTCATCTGGTTGAGCTTTTGACGATAAGATTTTTGAGGCATTGCTTTTATTGATTTCAGAAAGTACAGGACCAACACTGGCGGTGATTTTGTCGTAATAGTGTTTGTCCATAATGGCTGCATCATAGAGGTCGATCAGTATTTGATCGTGCAAAGCTTCAGCATTGTTGCTCTTGATGGTTTTGTTTATGTGATCTTTGACATATTGAACGACTGCCTGATGACGCTCCATTGGAGATTTTGTCTTATTATTTTTTCCTATTTTACTATCATGTTCCTTGATGATTTCATCTATCTCTTGATGATAATTATGATAGTGGTTAGGAAGAATGTTGTCAGCATAGGACATTAACAGCTGTTCTAATCGGCTGATATAGAAGGCAATTGTTTGGTAGGTAATGGGTTGATTCATTTCTTCCAGGCATATAGCAACGATATTGACGTACTTCCAGGCGAAGGCTGCGAACTGTTTTCCTTCTCCCTCTGCTGAGATTGCATCAGTGATGCGTGTGGCAACCTCACTGATTTGGTCGAAATTCTTTAAGGGGTTGTATTGTGCGGACTGCTCTGGAAAACCTAAGTGTACGATTTTGAAATCTTCTGTCCGTCCTGATACTTTACAGGCTGCCATCATATCTCTAACCAGGTCTTGATCGCCTTTAGGATCTACAACGATAACAGCATCGCCATTTCGTATGTCTTGGTTAATTAGAATGCTGGCCAACCGTGTTTTTCCTACCCTGGTTGTACCGACTACGAAGGTATGACCTACACGTACATCTTGAGGGATGTATACGGGTTTATCTTCTTCCCCTACGCCATGCAAGAACGGGCTACCGCCAACAGGTGGATCAGGTCTAAAAGGATTTAGTTTTGAATTGGTATTTAGCCATTTGGTTAATTTCGTGTGTTCATGGTTTTGGCAGAATCTTCTGGCAAGCTGGTAGCAATAGTTTCGTTGCATGAACTTTTCATTTTTGACTTGTTTAATTTGATGTAGCTTTTGAGTGTGGCTTGGTCGCCAGCGAAAGCCTTTGCCAAGGAACAACCAGTTTTTGGATAAAGGGATTTCGGTGGTCGATAGGGCATAGGTGGGCATGGCTAATAATCTTCGGTGATAGCGTTTTACTTTAATTGCTTGCCAGGCTCTATAAATTCCAGGGATTAATAATGCGAGTGCAGCATATAATCCCATGGTTTGTGTTAGTAAAAACAAATGCGGTTGAGTATATGCCAGTAAGGAGAGAGATAAACAGGTAATGGCTGACCAGGCTTCTGTTGGTTCTCTTAATAGGTTATTAATAGGGTAATTGCTCATAGTCGACTCCCAATCATTAAAGCATCAATGAATACAATAATAGCCAGTAGATACCAGCGAGCGTTAAGGGCGGTTCTCAGTCGCTCTGCGGTAAGTTGGTGTTGATTCTGTAGGCGTGAAATTAGTTTTGGCCATAATAGGACAAGGGCTAAATAGAGCACTCCATGCAGGGCGAGAAATAATGGTTGAATGGTAGTGAAGGTGCTTTGCCAGCGTGCCAGTAGATTGCTATTAATGAACCAGGGCGCAAATACTAATAAGGCAATCATTGGTAAAACGGTTTGAATTAATACTATAATGGATGAACGGATATAATGTTTAATCATAGGGATAACTCCAAATGAGAAGGGTATTTCGGTTGTTGGCCGTTGTTCTTGATGCCATTGTTGGAGTGGCAGAGGATAAACCTGACAAACGCTACATGTCTGTTTATGAGGCTCAAGATAAACTTGATAATGGCTTGATCACTATTCGTGAATACAATGAAGCCTTTGAAAGTAAGGATGTGCTTTAACATATTCATCGAATTCCTTTTGCAATAATTTTTACTCCTGTCTTGGCTACGTGCATACCGGATTGAGCCATGCTTTCGCTCTGCCTATCCGAACCATTAACCAAATCCATAAGACCAGCCCCAGCGTCACCGCCAAAATGACTTGATAATCTCAGCAATAAAACTGGTGCGACAAAGTAAAACATCACAGCCATATTTTTCATGGCAGAAATCGCATCGTTTTCACCTAATGGATCAAGTACTGAACGTTCAAGAAATCCAACTAAATGCCAGAGGTATTGAAGAAAAATAGCCATGACAAATAAGGCGCACAGGCTGCCTAATGCTCTGGTGCTGTAGCAGCTCAAAGACAAAACCATTGGGGTGAGAATGATTAAAAAGAACATGAAAAACGCCTGCATTACAGGTAAGGTTTGCATGATGGCTTCTCTTTTTAATGGGGTAGATGTCCATGATTTTGTCCATTGTCCGACATTGACCAAGCTATGG
>NZ_JNCF01000081.1 GCF_000770585.1 Legionella norrlandica
CCTATCTAGCATGGCGTAGTAATTTAGGTGCTTATTAAAAACACTGGCTTGGTTAGAAACATCAACCAAATCTGCTTTGATCTTATGCCACCATTGTTGACAGCTGGGATAACCGTCTTCTGGCAGTTGTTCTGGTGGAATATCGCCACGGTTGGCCGCTTTTTCAAGATTGCGATTAGGGGCTTGGTGGAATGTAAAACCAGGAACAGGTTGGCGTGCATGGAGTTTGCTGTAATACATTTTTTGCAGGATTTTAGAACCCATCCAGTTTAAATCATCCTCACCACCATAGCGCTTCAGCATGGGGTCTAATTCACTGGCTTCATGCTTTTCACTATTAAATTTCGTTCTTGCTTCAATAAAACATTGTCTATGAAAATCCAGAGCTTGTTTGCGAATATTCTGTGGCAGATAGGTTGATACCAAATCGCCTTGAATGGATTGCAAACTGTCGGTGCAACCCGTTACCTTCATGAGACTGTAAGTAAAGCTCGACATGAAGTTCTGGATGATGGCAAAGCCTATAGGAATCTTGACCTGGTTAGTTAGTAAATCTGCAAAGGCTTCATCATAAGTTGTTCCGCTGTCGCCAATTACCGCAGTTGTTGGATTCTTCAATCCACATAAGGGTTTAAATTGCAGGGCTTTGGTTTCTAGCGGCACACAGGGATAGACGAATAAGCTGCATATTAGGAAAGTAACTGCCAATTCATAAAGGAAGTTATTTAAAGCATGTTCAACCGCATAGAACGCGCCAGCTGGATTAAGCACGTTCTTAAGAAAGCGATAACCAATGGCCAAAAAACCAAGATATAACAGCCCTGTTTGCCACAGGGCGTTAAATAGAACCTCATACTGTTGCCAACCAAGATAGGTGGTATAGAGAGATAAAGGATTAAAGACAATCATGATTAAGCTCCTTTATTTTCTTTAACATAGATTGCACCGTTTTTAACAGCAGGTTGTTCGTGATCCTGGCCTGGGATGTTTTGGCTTTGTGCTTGATGTCGAATATCCATGATGGTTCCCACGGTTTCAGTCATCATTTTTTTACGGACATCGTTTTCAAAGGACAAAGAGTGGATGTCATCATCCAATTTTTTTAGGGCAAACAAGACCATATTCATAGCTGGTTTTAAATTCTGTACTTCTTGCACTTGTAATCCTGCCTGCAAGATGCGGCGCATCATCAACGCTTTATCCAGCATATTTTGAACAGCGATTTCTTCTGCTAGTTTTGAAACGGTGAGCATCTGTTCTTCACGAGGTAGATGCTGAATGGTTGTAATGACTTCATCAGTAATCAGCAAATTGGAAGCGCTGACTTTTCTCAGATTTTCTTCGGTCAGCGTCCAAGTACCATTGACCAAATTCCATAAGGCTTTAGCAATGTTCTGACTACAGGTATTGGCGTTCGCACAGCTTTGCAATAGAGCTGATAAACCAATACCTGCTTTAGCATCATGGCTTTGTTTGTTCTCACTGCTGCTGACCTGAATATCGCCAAGAACCTTAACTGCCCAATTAGCAGCATCGGTAGGTGTTGGCCAGCTTTGTACCATAGGGATTTTGGTACTTGGCTTTTCCAAAGAATCTAAGGGTTTTCTCTCTAAAAGGATGTTGTAGCCAGCAATAACCACATCATTGATGACCTTAATGGGACGTTGAAATTTACCCCCAGCATTACCTTTATCGCTACCTATCCAGGGCAGACCATATTCATCTCGTTTTTGAGCAATACTTTTCGATGTTTCAGTCACATCGACGTTTTCCTTCTTAGCTCGTTTGGCAGCATCGAGCCATCCCTGACTATCAGAGACTGATAATATACCTTCCATTGGTGATTGGTTTTGTTCCAATGCTTGTTTGACTTCCTGACAATCTTTAACTTTGAGGGTAAATTCATTTTGCGCGCTGGATGCGGCATTTTGTAGAACATTGTACAAAGCAGGCATGGACTGTTGTAGCTTATAAAGAGGGAATCCTGCGACTGAACCTTTTAAGTTATCAATGACACCACCCGGGATGTTTAACGCTGATTTTTTCAAATCTTGAAAAGTATTGGTAATGGATACGACAGGATTAAAACCGCTACAGGAGAATCCCATACGGCCATCAATATCTGCACCAATAACCAGCGTTTGGTCTTTATTAACAGGTGGAATAAATAAATTGGAGGTTCCGCCTAATTCATAATAGTAATCCGATTGGCTAGGCATAAAGCTGCCAGCATGAGTCAGTGTTGGAACGAGTAAAGCTAGTAATAGATATTTTTTCATGATGATGTCCTATCGTTTTTGAGGTTGCCCAACCTTGGGAAAAGTAAGAAAGTTCACGAGTTTGCCTTTATGCTGAATACAGCCACGGTATTTGCGCCAAAGAATAAACACGTAATTGCCATTTCCGGCTTTTTCGTCTTCAATGCCGAAATCCTGTGCGTCACCTGGGTGGATATTGCGATTTAACGGATAGATTTCCTGCCAGATGACTTTCGTGTTTTGTGGGTCGTAAATAGCATTAGACACCACACAGTTTTTACCGCAGGAATTAGCGGTTGACTTAGTGACATGTAAAGGGTTTTTATTAGTCACAATATCTACAGCGTGCATGGCTGCAACGACTGAGGCTCTATAGTTGTAAGGCTGAGTGACGCGCATTAACCTAGGAATTTCAGAACCCCAATGCTGAGTGAATGTGCCTATTTCATGATTAATTAACAGGTGAGGATGAGTTCCCATATACAACAATTCAGCTGCTTCTGTTCTATCCATGACTGCATCAGCTTCGGTGAGATAATAAGGAACACCAAATCCAGTTTCTGGTTTGTGTGATAGATAGGGGATACGGTAAAACGCAGCAGGGCTGCCAATCACATCAACAATTCGAGTACGCTCATCATTGATGTGAAGATCTGTGGTTTGACCGCTGTCATTGCCGAATCCTAATGCTGAACCAGTCGCAGCTTTATAGGCTTGTTGGTACATCGTTCTTGCTGCTTTATTTTCATAAAGCGTTCGTGCTTCAATCCAGGGATTTTCTTCTGGTTTATTGCTGACAGTAATCACTAGATCAGGCAAAAACTGTTCAATCGCAGGGGTAACTTCAAGTCTTGGCGGTAAACGTCCCACCGTCCAAGTGCAAGAGCCAATGACTTTGTAATGGCTGTTATGAAACAGCTTTTGCAAAACCCGTGTGGCGATTGTGAAGGTATTCACAGGATGAGGCGGGCTTGTGCTTTCTAAAGCAAAGGCAGTATTAGTCATAAAAATAAGCCCTGTTATTAGTAGTTGTTTTTGGTTGTTCGAGCTTTTTAGCCATGATTTCAGCTGCTTCAAGGACATCATGTTCTTTCTCCAGAAGGTGGCGTTGTGCTTTTTCAGATTTCTCAGTCATTAAGAGGGCAAGCAGGTAGCGAGGTGGAATGACGCGAAATAATCCTTGGTAGCGTGACCCTAATAAAACTGCTTCTGCATACAAACCTTTTTGCGAATCAATATCTCTGATTAATGTTTCTTGCTGCGGTGTTAAAGATTTAAAGCGTTTCACATCAGTGATTTCTTTTTCATCCAGTCCCAACAAAATCCAGGTTTCAATTAGCGATAAAATCTTTGCAGCCTTTTCAGAATTCATGTCGGTAACGTTTTGGGTAATTGCAACCAGCCAAAGCCCGAGTTTTCTAGCTACTTTGGCTACCAGTAGACACACTGTCACCACAGAAGGAATTTGAAATTGCAGATGGGATTCATCAATAAAAAGAAAGGTTGGCCTATTGTCGTTTTGAGTGGCTTCTGCCATAGCCAGTATTCTTGGCAACAAAGACACCATGACCAAAGCCAGTTTTCCGGTATCATCTTTAATGGCAGAAATATCAATATGAAAGATATCAAAATCACCTAAAGGTTCTGTTGGTACATTAAAAAAGCGTGATTTGGCGCTGTTAATGACATAACTGTTTAATCGGTCGTGCATATCCAGAATCCGATCTTTCTTGCGCGTCACAGTTTCTTTATCTAATCGCCGTTGAAATGCACTCACAATATGCTCTGTCAGCATTTGTGGTATGCCCTCGTTAAATGACGTTAGAATGGCATCAATTAATACTTCGATTAGCAGCGTTTCATCAGCTAGGGTAAATTGTTCTTCTTCCATGGAATTGGCTTCGGTAATCATAGTACGCAAAGCTAAAGCAAGCTCTGCAAGGTATGCACGAGAACCAACACCACAAGCTAAATCTTCTGAGTGAGCAGGATCTTTAAGATCCATGATTTTTTGAGCTATTAAAGCAGCTTGTTCTGCGCTTAAATTATCTGTTATTTCTGGAATTGCTTTATACGCTTCACAAAATGGATTTAATGGAACAGCTTCTTCTTTTTTATTGCTTAATAATAATTGCTTGGTTTTCTTACCATGGGCTTTGGCATGAACGAGCATCCGATCAAACGAGTTCCCCATTTCAAAAAGTACTACACGGGCGTTTTTCATGGCGAGTAATGATTGAATCATCCAACCTGTTAAAACTGACTTACCACCACCAGAGTTAGCGAAGATGGCGCAATGTGAATTCTGGCTAATAAAATCATGATGTAACAAGTCAAAGAATACAGGTTCGCCTAAGCGGTTGAAAAAAGGAAAGCAGGGTAGATGCCT
Source organism: Legionella norrlandica (assembly GCF_000770585.1). GTDB lineage: Bacteria > Pseudomonadota > Gammaproteobacteria > Legionellales > Legionellaceae > Legionella > Legionella norrlandica. The sequence goes on from NZ_JNCF01000081.1 coordinate 4,648, forward strand.
TGCCCCTTGGTTTCGGCCATAAACTGGAAGCAATGCTGCAAGTTCCGTGGCATACATCAGACGGTCAAAGCATAAGTACTTACGGGCATAGCGGGGATCGAAATTAAACGGCAAGGCATTGAGCCAGGAATTTAAAGGGTGGATATCATAGCTGGAATGAATTAAGGGCATCTTTGCATCGTTGAAAATGGTATGCAGGTTTTTTTCTATGGCTTGTGCTTGTTTTTCATCCTCTGCTTGATAAAAAACGGCCTGATTAACCCAGAATAAACGATTGCCAATACTTAATTCATTACGGGCTGTTTTTATATCATCTCTGACCTCTTGGGGTTTTAGGCTGGTTCCCACAATTCCCTTTTCTAATCGTGTTAAATGGGAATCAAGATTTTCATCATGGCTAAAGACGACTTGAATAGTGTAGATGCTTCCTTCTGGCAAAGTATCTAAAAGCGCATATCGGTGCTTAGGATTGGCTTGTTGTCTTTCTCGGGAGACTAAACCAATAATGGGTGCTTCTTTTAAGCCATCAACATACAGGATTCTTTGTTTTCGGCCTTCAAAAATAAATCCTTGTTCGTCACTCTCAGGCGGTGAAAAGAATATATTTTGTGCCAGATTAAAACCTGCGGGTATGTGATTAGGGTAGGGATATTGTTCCAAGATCTCATCGGCTGATTTAGGATTAAACCAGCGTATCCACCACTGATAATAATCTTGACCTTTAAGGCGTTTGATTTCTAAACCCGGTGAGCGTAGTTTGGTTTCAATCTGACTGATGACTTCTTGATGTTCGAGAAGAATTTGTTCTCTGGTTAAAGTGGTTTGATGTAGTTGTCTATAAAACAATACTCTGATTCGTCGTCTTCGTCCTCGATAGGGCGCACCTGTTTTAGGATCGAGAAATAAACCTTCTGGCCTGGTCATTTTGTTGTAGAGATCTTGCAGGCGTTGTAAGTAATCTTGCGTTAATGAGCTTTCAATAAACTGTTGTGGAATTTGGGCTTTAATATGATCGATAACCGGATCAAGGCAATATTCGTCTTGAACAAACATTTGCATAACCCAAGGGTCTATTGCATGTAGTGGAACCACTGTTGCAAAGGTATCGCGGATTTTATTAAAGACAGCGTGCAAGTATTCAGGAGAAGCTGCTTCGGCTTGAATATCACCTAGCTCAAACCCTGAACCTAAACTTTTTCCATCAGCAAATAAAAACACTTGTTCTTGTTCGTTGAAATCAACAATGGCCAGCCTGTCAGCAAACGAGGGCAAAGGATTGGCGTATTGCTTTTTAATGGTTAGTTCTTTTATAGCCTGGGGATTCATTTCCCCAAGCAACCAGTTAGATAATCGTTTCATCACGCCTCCTTAATACAGCTCTGATGCCAGGGCATACTGATTTTGCTTATAAAGAAAAAAGCGGGTGGTATAGGCTGGTTTGATGATTTGTTCATCGTCAAGCTGAGCCACATGAGCAAAAATATGGATAGGCACTTCGGGATTCGGCAGCTGCTTAAATTCTTCGCCTGAATTCTCAAACCGTACCTGTTGTACAACAGCCTTTTGTACAGGCTGCTGCATGCTTTGCTGATAGAGCTGGCTGACGGTTAAACCCTGCTCAGGAATGGCGCTTTGCGATATATTGGCGGTTGAACAAGCGCTCAAAGCCAGACTAGCGCAAAGCATTGTCAAAGTTCTTTTGTTGATTGTAACCATAATCTAATACC
>NZ_JNCF01000075.1 GCF_000770585.1 Legionella norrlandica
CAGCAGTGACGCAGAAAAATCACCTTGATTTTACCGCGTAAAATCAACACATTTCAGAATTTTGTCCGATCCCGCCAATCGGGATTGGACAAAATTCTTTCCAAAACCCCTTGCGAAGCAAGCACCGCTTTGCTAATTTGGAATCAAGCATAACTGATGAGCTGGTGAAATTCCGGAGAAACGTCAACCGACGTCTTATGCTAAGCCACTTCATTCCCTAACTCCGTGGCTGGACGTTCAGTAGGGAAAACCATCTAGGAATCTCTGTCATCCGACAGGGCAACTCCCTCGGGAGTTTAAGTCAATTTATTTCAATTTGACCATGGACTTGTATGACAAGAGTCATTGTCTTGTCGTTTTTATTAATCATCAAAACAAGGAGGAAATAAGCACTCAAAAACTGTTGTAAATCGGCGAGATCGTTTGCCTTATAACGATTGATTTGCCCCCTACATCGAGCTTTATGGCTTTGGCCAGGTTTCAACTTTGAGTGAGCCGCTCGACCAACACTAAACCAAAGACAGGGCAAATAAATTTTTATCGGATGGGATGATGAGAAAATACAGCTTAAGACAAACTGCCAATCAATACTTAAAGCTCGGCAATCAAGGCAGCTATAAAATCAGAAAACAACGAGCATATGTCATTCGTAAAATGATTGATGACCTCTATACCATTGGTGATGTGCCATTTTCGTGGAAAAACATCCAATCACATCATATTCACCAACTGGTAGCTCATTGGAAAAACAATAAAATGCGTACCAGCACTATTATGAATCACATGACTATCGTCAGGCATTATCTAACCAGCATAGACTGCTCCATTCCCAATATAGACAATAAATCCCTACAACTTAGCAAAACCACTAGAAAACGTAAAAGAAAACTCAAAATCCAACACGACCACTGGCAATCATGGGAAAATCCAATACCGCGCCTTATCATGGCATTACAAACAGAATTTGGCCTGACCTTTCAAGAAGCTATTTATATAAAACCTGAAATTAACATCCAAGCAGACAGCATTTGGATAACCAGAAACATCGCGTTTAATTCCTTAGATAGAACAATTCCTATCAGATTTGAAACGCAAAAAGCCATCCTTAATGAAATCAAAATGCTGACTGATGGTAAATCAATTGCTGAATTTAATGATTATGAAGACACGAAACTTGCCTGGCGAAAGGCTTTAAAAAAGCATGCGTTACCGATTAGTAAAGCATACCGGTACCTCTATGCAAAACAAATGTATCAGTATCTTTTGCCCATATTAGGCAAGTATGAAACCTATTGGGTTATTCGCACCGAAATGGGCATCAAATCCCGTGATTCTTTATGGAGGTATCTCAATGAGTAAGTCCAAACTTAAAAATGCACAGTATTCCATCAATGAATGTATTAAGAAAATCCAAAACTACTCCCACGCCAGCCGAGCAGATATGAAACACATGTTGAATCGCTGTGTCAAAGACCTACACGAGCTAGGTTATATGGTAACACACATAAAAGGATTAAAACCAAAACACATATATATCCTGGTTGATTACTGGAAAGAACAGAATAAAAATCCCGCAACAATTAAAAATTACATGGCTAAACTGCGAAAAGTAGCCTCAGTGCTAAACAAGCCAGAACTGGTCAAAGAAGGCAACGACAACTATAAAATCAATGAACGAAATTATGCCCCTCAATATAATAAAGCAATCAATAATGTCGATTTTTCTAAATGCTCAGACCCAATGATCCGTTTATCCCTAGAAGCCCAATCTCTTTTCGGTCTACGCCGTGAAGAATCTATGAAAATTGTACTCAGTGACGCCTGGCAAGGAAATAAATTGGTTATAAAGCCCAGCTGGACAAAAGGTGGAATTGGACGAGATATTAAACTCACTAATGAACAACAACGACAATGGCTTATCAACGCTATAAAGCAAGTTCCTGCTGGACAATCCCTCATTCCCAAAGAAAAGACCTATAAAAATCATCTAGCTCAGTATCATGAAGTGATAGCAAAAATGGGGTTAAGCAAATGCCATGGACTTCGTCATGCTTATGCCCAGAGAAGATATATTGAAATTACAAAGTCATATGACAAAACAGGTAAAGGCCTTATATGCCCAATACAAGGAGGTAGAATTTACAAAGAGCTTAATCCTCTTGAGAAATATTGGGATAGGACTGCAAGGGAAATTATTAGCCAATCACTTGGGCATTCGAGATTAAGTGTTACGAAGATCTACCTTGGTTAACCATATGTAGCAATAAAAAAGCAGCTTATTTTAATAAGCTGCTCCAAATACACGCTAGTGTATTGCAGGGAAGTCTTCCCATCCAGAATACATAGCATAACCTGCATAGTCCGCATACTTAGCTATAGCCGCCTTTCGGCCATAGCAAACTGAAGGATATTTACGAAAATATTTTTTTTGTGGATTCCTTATTAAACGTCCGTGTAGAATTTCTCCCAGATAATGCCCTTTATGATCATACACCTCATCATCATATATCATACCAGCATGAATACCAGATGAAGTCCATAATTGATTGCCTTGTCGATAGCCAAAATATCTACCACTCCATGTCCATAAATATGTCATATTCAACTCCTTTGAAATGGACTAAAATTAAAATCAAAGATCACTTAACGATCTATGAGATCAAGTTAAGATCATAATTATGATGCCACTATCATTTTGTTTAATCAACAGAGAAACCCATTATTTTGAATAACAAACAAATTAAAACACAATATATTGTGTTTTAATTTAAATATTGTTTCAATTACGTTCATTTAATATCAACAGTAAATTATTATTGAATTCCAATTCTAGTTTGTTAATCTAAACACAACACAACTGATGAGTCAGTGCAATTCTGACGAAACCACCAGGTCTTGTGATATGCCATCTTGTTCCCTAATTCCATGGCAAAGCGTTTAGCAGGGAAACCCTATCAGGAGATGTCTTTACGGTTTTACGCCCGAGGAGTGCTTTAAGCACATCATCATTAATAACCAGGTAAATTAACCGATGTTTCGGTGATCTTTTTTGCATAACCCAATTAGGATGAATAGTCCTTTTTGGGGCTAATCCTCCCTACCCCAAGGATCTACCATGCAACAACAGGAACCAGTACAACTTGAGATTGAACATTTGCTCTTTGAGCTAACTTGTTGTGTGAATGATTTAGGCCGCCATCGACTTCAAATCAATACCCATGACATACAGCAAGCAGAGTTAAGTTTACACAAATTGGAATCCCTGATTTCTTTTGTTAAACAGTTCGATACTCAACGAATCGCTTGTTAATTGAAGTAATAAAAGTCTTATCCGCATAACAGAAAACCACCTGCCTATGCGGATGTTTTTCTGTTATGCGGCTCAAATTAAAAACAACAGGAGAATACAATGACTGCATTTTTAAACCGTGTTCAATTAATCGGTAATTTAGGTGCTGATCCTAAAAGCATCGCCGGAAAAGACGGACAATCTTTTGTCACCACCACTTTGGCTACTAATGAGTCATTCAAACAGAATGATGAATGGCAAACCAGAGTGGAATGGCATCAGTTGGTGCTTTTTGGAAAGCTGACTAAAGTCACTGAATATTTAAAGAAAGGTTCGCAAGTCTATCTCGAAGGTAAATTACGCTCCAATCAATGGACTGACAATGAAGGCAAAGCGCGTCAAGCCTTAAGCATTGTTGTTAGCCACATTCAGCTTCTCAATTCACCAAAATCAGCTGACGAATCCAGTAACAAAACCGCAGAAGAGCACATGGCTCAGATGCGTGAAATGTTGCAACAGGATTCAGAAGAAATTCCGTTTTAATCATACCCTAACACGGGAGCAAGCTCCCGTGTGGGATAGCTCCCTTAATACAAGGAGATAATCCCATGGACACCCCTTCAATCTACGTCGCCTGTTTAGCCTCTTACAACAACGCCATACTGCATGGTGTATGGATAGATGCTACTCAAAGCGAAGATGACATCATGAAAGAAATCTGGGAAATGTTGGATAATAGCCCAGAAACCAATGCTGAGGAATTTGCCATCCACGATTATGAAGGTTTCGGCAGCATGAGAATTCATGAATATGAAGGAATAAGCAACATTGTGGAATATGCTTCATTCATTCAAGAACACGGAGAGTTAGGATTAGCCCTGCTCTGTGATTACTCGGTAGATGATGCACAAACCATGTTGGAGGATCATTACCAAGGTTGTTATGATTCAGAGGTTGATTTTGCCAGGCAATTATTTGATGACTGTTATGCCCATCAAATGCCGGATAGTTTGATCTGCTATTTTGATTTTGAGACTTTTGCTCAAGATCTTTTTATCAGTGATTATTGTTCAGTATCCTTTAATGGGTTTGTCTATATTTTTTTCAATTATTAGGCTCCGTATGGGGCCGTTTCTAAAATGAAAATGAAAATATTGCATATATACAAAATATCTATTTTTTTCTATTAGAGTGCAAATTAAGAACAACTTGTGATAGATGTTACATTTTTTTGTTTACATAGATATTGAGTAATAATTGAATTCATTGAGCTATATTATATCAATGTAAAACTATTACAGTTTAACCTCATCACTTTAAATTTATTAGTATATTCAACACCAGAATTTTGAAATGCCTTGCATGATCCAGCAAATCCTTCCAGCTTTCTATTTTTGAATAGTACATGAGTCCCAAATTTATAAATCCATTCCTCATCATTTTTTCTGTATAGAGAAGAGTAATTTAATATTCCACACTCATTATTTTCATTTCTAACATTTACCCAGATATTGTTTTTGGAATTATAAGTAAAAATCTCCCTACGTGGAGAAGACCAACTTATATGACATCCTCCATCAGGTACTTCATCATGAAAAAACAATAGTTGTTCAACTGAACATGATAAGGTATTTGAAATAGGCAAATCACAATTTATTCTAATATACCCATGCTCATCAGCATTATAAAACAAATTAGAATTTGGAGTTTCTAAATTATTTGCTAAGGCTAGAAAACATTTAAGGAATAAAATAATTAAACAAATAAAGCGCATTATAAATAAATATTAAACATTAGGGTGAATTTTAAACAAAATAACAAGTGAAAACATATTAGTCAATAATTTTAAATATTACATTAAGAAGTATGACCACCGCTTTTTATTTATTGGCATTAGTGGAGTTTAAAAAATATACCAAGAAAAATTGCCTCTCGAATTACAAAAACTTGAATCTTAGTTTGCAAGATGAATAGTTAAAGTCGCTCAATATATCTCTATTAAATTACCTGAGGCATGTGGGTGTAATTTAAATGTGACTGATGCAGCTCCTCGGTTTGCTGAATTTTAAAGTTTGATGATTTAGCATTATTTGATTTAAATAAATCGCAATTGATCGGAATATAATACAGATCATTATAATGCTTCTTTATTACTTTATCTGAGCACTAGAGTTTGACTTGTATCCAATACGTGGTTGATTTATTATCGTCAGCCTGGACAATTTTGGATCATCCATGAAAATCAAATTATCAATCCTTTTATTCTTGTTAATGGTTTTAAAAACTTATGCATCTACCGCTTTTTTTCCAAAAACGATAAATGTATGGAACTCAAAAGAACAGGCAAAAATAATAGGTAATTGTGAAAATCAAGATAAAGGATCTTCGGATAATTCTCTTCCTAAGAGAATCCGTTGTCAGTTCACACAAATTAGTATTAAACATGAACCTCCAATTAAATCAAAAATGAATGCCAAGGAAACACTAGAGTTCTATCTGAATTCTCGCAAAGTGAAGTCTATTGAGGAATTAAAAAGAATATTATGCGCGGAGTTCAATAAGAGCCCAGAACTAGAAGATTTGAGCGATCCATTTGGTAAAAAAAGATATCAATCTTTTGTTCATTTATGCCAAAAGGATGGGAACATAAGTGAGTTTATTAAATCAGAAGTGGATAATTGGTCTGAAAACATAGTTAACATTAAGGAATGCTCACTATCAACGCAAATTTACTCTTTAGATTTTAAGCATTCATCTACAAATAATGACTGGATTTCTACAACAGAACCACAGCGCAATTTCTGTGGAATGATTGTGGTCACACGGTTGCATCTCGACCCAGAAAGTCCTTTTTGGCATTACTCAGATACCCACATTGTCACAAATCCAGAAGATAGTTTTGGGACATTGCCATCAGCGGATAATTCTTGTAGTAAGTTGCCAAAATCAACCACAACCACTTTTTATGGAGTACAAAAATTCATCAAAGAAAAAGGTTTTAATGCCAATGATATATCTTCCTCGAGAAATACTATCTTTGTTAAATGCGATAGATTAAATCTATTAAATTCAATATAAAATTATTGCTCTTGCAGTATCGATTTGGTTCCTAGGACTTAAGGAAACTGGGGAATGGCGAGCATGGATTTCTTTTATCTAATCCCAAGTTAATTAAATGAGGGTTTATTTTATGAATAGATACATTTACCTATGTAAAAGACTTAGAATAAGTGCAATTATAGATATCAACACCGAAATAAAAGCATAGATGTTCGCCCATTTTGCTTTCTCTTGAGGTTTTTCCGCTAAATCATTTGATTTGATTGCACAGGCCAGCATTTTTTCGTTATCAATTTCCTCTTGTCTTTCTATAATATCTCTCTTTTTTACTCCGCCAATAGTTCTTTTTGATTTAAAAGTCTTCGTATTTCCTCAGGACTCTTGGTTTGTATTTCAGCCCGGTATTTTAATCGCTGTGTATTATTAGCTCTAAAAATACTCTCGCCAACAAAATAAATAGAAATGAGCAAATAAATAACACTATATATGCATATGTTATTGAAAAATAATACTATATACAGTAATATGGCTATTGATTTGTACACTTTGCTTGTGTAACAAAGGAACTGTATTGAATATATGAAAGGAACTCAAAACATGAGCTTAAAATTAAATGATGTAATCGAGAAAACCCTTGAAGCCGTAAAAAAAACACCAAACCGGGAGTAAGTACCTCCGTCGAATTTGATCTCATTATATCTGATTCAACAAAAGATGGTCTGTTGATTACACCCACCCTTGGACAACATCATGATGGGTCTAGATTGAAATTCACGATAAGCACCCCGGTAAATAAATAAGCACTATGACTTAAACAAGATTTTGTGACTATCTTGTGCTACAAAGCACAAGAGTCTACTTTTTTAATATATTTCATTCCATGCCAATATGATCAATTTTTTACACTCATAAACTTTCTTGTTCTTTAGAGTAGTCCGATGATCTGCTAGCACAATCGATGCTATTTTCGATCTGAATCGCTAACAATCATTACTGTGATTTCATCAATCTCATCTGGAGTAATTTGCAATCATTATGGTTATGAATAAAACAAAACCCCAGCAAAATGAAACCATACATACTTTTAAAAATTAAGTAATTTGAGATACATCTGACTGATTTAAGCTAATTAAAAACACCCACAGGCGTATCAAAATTAGGTTATTAATTGCCCTATTTATAATTACCTAATGATTGCACGAGGTAAATCAGACCATCGTGTGGTATAGGCAGGCGATTTCAGTTCAGCACGCATCGCCCAAGGTTTTGAATAACCCTCTGCCGCGAGGCGGATTGTACTTCGTCCGTATTTTTGATTGATTTGGTCAAAGACCGCCATCAATTGTTCCGTGTGGTTTAGATGCTCGTCACTTGGTTGATGAAACATATCCAGCTGTCGTGGGTTTTTGGGAATTAAGTCCTCAAGACATACTCCTGCCTTTTTATAGTAATACCATGGTTTAAAAATGCGTTGCAGACATCGCTTGGCCATTTTGGTAATTAAGCGCAAATCATCTGTAGGATTAATCAGCTTAAATTCGATGGACTGAAAGTGCTGTGCCAAATCTTCGCGAAATCGGTTCGTATGCACAAATACAACCAGGCGCTTCGCCACCAATTGCTGGCGACGCATTTTCTCCACCGCACGGGCACAATGGCTACTGATTGATTCCTCAATCGAAGCAAGTTGAGTTTGCATCTGACCAAAACTTTTAGATGACATAATACTTTGCTTAGGCTCTATTGCCTCTAAACCGCCACAAGCAATTCCTTGAAGCTCCATGGCGGTACGCATCAACACGACGTTAAAACATTTCTTCAGAAGGTGAGGATTGGTCATTGCCAAATCATAAGCCGTCTGAATACCTCGCGAAATTAATTTATTGGCCCATTGCCGCCCTACTCCCCAAATGTCCCCAACGGAAATCTGTTGTAATAACCGCTCACGACTCGAAGTGATATTAAACACAGGGATTTTATAAACTTTTTTGCATAAATGATTGGCGGCTTTGGCTAGTGTTTTGGTCGGCCCAATGCCGATGGAAGTGGGTATTCCCGTGTACTTCAAGATTTTCTTTTGTAACTGCTCGCAAAACAAATCATGCGAGTTAACCGGTAAACTCCTTAAATCAAGAAACGCTTCATCAATCGAGTAAATTTCGATATGAGGCCAGGCTTCTTCAATAGTGCACATCACGCGATGACTCATGTTACCATACAACGTATAATTTGAGGAAAAAGCTTTCACGCCATGCTGTTTGCACAAATGTTTAATTTTGAAGTATGGCTCGCCCATGGCAATGCCCAATGCTTTGGCTTCATTCGAGCGTGCGATACAACAGCCGTCGTTATTGGATAGCACCACGATGGGGACATCCTTTAAATCAGGACGAAACAAACGCTCACAACTGGCGTAAAAATTGTTGCAGTCGATAAGGGCAAACATCTCAGGCAAGCTCATGTAAAACCAAAGTCACCACTCCCCAAATCACCATCTCACTGTCCTCTGTAATGTCAATGGGTTGAAATTTGGGATTAGCAGGAAGTAATTGCACCCTTCCCCCTTTTTTCGAAAGGCGTTTAACTGTAAGCTCACCGTTCACAGCTGCAATGACAATGCGTCCATCCGAAGGTTCTATACTTCTATCGACTAACAGCCAGTCGCCAGAAAAAATTCCAGCATCCACCATAGACTCCCCTGTGGCTTGCAAAACAAAGGTAGACGATGGGTGTTTAATAAATTTGGTGTTTAAATCAAGATACCCCTCGATGTAATCATCGGCCGGTGATGGAAATCCTGCTTGAATTTTGCTAGCAAATACCGGCAATTGATACGATACATGACTCTTTAGACGCTCTAATTCAGCAAGTTGAGATAATGATATACGAACTGCTTTGGTAGGCTCACCCCTTGGGCGACCCGCCCCTACTCTTTTTCCGCCTCGTGGTGACATGATGATTCTTTTTTTGATTTACGTACAAATATCATAGACAAGGAAAAATAAGCTGTAAATCCCGCCTCAGAACAACATGAGTTGAAATCAACACTAAGTCTTCGAGAATATTAAGAAAATTATTTTTAAATTTTTTATTCAGATAATGGCTCCATCGCCAATGGATGGTCAAAATTGGCTTTGTTCACTAAATTAGTCACTCGATACCCTTCCAAATCCTCATAAGGATAAGGTTTCATTAACGCCATTAATTGTGCTTTATCACATTGCGTGTTGTTAAGCCAAATGGCTTGAGCCTCTTCACCTAAAATCACCGGCATACGATTGTGCACTGGTTGCATCCATGCATTAGCATCCGTAGTAATCAGGCAACAGGAATGAATCACCTCTTCGTTCTGCTGCCAGGTATCTCGAATAGCAGCAACAGCCAGCAAATCATGATTTCTTTTTTGAAAAAAAATAAGGCTGTTTTACACCATCCTCTTGGTGCCATTCATAAAAGCCACTCATAGGGATTAAACAGCGTTTCGATTTTATTGCCTGACGAAAAGTCGGCTTTTCAAAAACTGTTTCGGCGCGTGCATTGATGAGATTTCCTAATTTTTTTCTGTCCGTTGTCCAGGAAGGAATCAATCCCCAACGCAATAATACGCATTGAATTTCATGACCAACGGTTTCAACAAGACATACTACATCAGCTCCTGGAGAAATATTAAAGCGCGGAGGAATTTCAATCGCATTGGCTAGATGAAATTGGTATTTTAGCTTGTCATAAGAAGCAATATAAGCAAATCGACCGCACATATCATTCTCAGCTGTTTTTTTAAGTGTAGCACTGCTTCATATTTCTTTGCCCATTAACGAAACACACTTTGGTAAAGGATGAATCATCCGATTAACTTGTAAATCCCACAAGAAGTTTGACAAACTACTAACAGACTTATCCACAGAAAATGTGGATAACTAAAATGAAATAACAGGCATTAAAAAATGATATAAATCAATGGGGTCAAGGGCTCTTATAGGTTACTGATTATTCAGTCATTATTTGGTATAATAAGATATCCACAGAAAAGGGATAAGAAAAAAGAATTTAGGCCTAATCATCTTATACAAATAAAAAATAAAAAAACAGTCTTGACTCGAACTATTTTTACTCGTTGGATAATTAAACTTTATATTTAAAATGTAGGTCCATTAACTTTAGCAATCTGCTATCAACCGATGAATAGAAAAAATTTAAGAAGCGAGAACGAAGTAGTAAAAATAATTCCTATTTTTCTTATCTAAAAATTGCTAAAAATTTCTTTAAAAAAATCAATAGTAGTATTAACACCAGCACTTATCTGTAGTAAATAAGCATATTCACTATCCCACCAAAGTGCATCATGTGGGCCATAATGATTGCTAAAGCTGGCAATGTAGATATTGCTCGTAAGCTCATGCCTCTTTGTCTTTAAGACAGTTAAGCCAAAATTACTATACCCACTATATGAATTCATACTAGGTAATCTAGACAGTGTAGGCTTCTTTATTGGAAAAGTGTCTTTATTTAAAATGCGAAACCATGCAATTTGGTTTTTCTTACCATTCTTTGGAAACATGACAAATTGAATTTCCTCAATAGCATCCTCACTACCATATATAATTTGGCTATCTGGAATGAAGTCAAAATCAAGATCCTTTATATATTTGATATCGCAATCAGGCTTACTACCTCTTAGAATATTATGGATTGGCCATCTTAAATTCCATAAACTTGAAGGTGGTTTATATTTATTTCTATTGATACATGCACTCTCCAGGCAGTTGTTGTAACGTGACCAGTAGGATAATTCGAAAAAATTCTTTTTTAAGATTTCAATTGATGACGATATAGGAGAAAAAAAATTACCCAGTTCTAAAAACTCTTCATCACTCAAATCCCCTTCAAGAAGACGAAGTTCAATATTAGTTCCATGAGATAGAAAACATAATGCTCTCGATTTTGAATAATCATAACCAATCCAACAAATATTCTCCTGATTCAATACATAAGGCTTCATTTCCCAAACCCAATGATCGTATAGAGCAGCATGATCTAATGTTGATAAAGGCCCAAAATCGTACAAAAATTGCTTGCATCTTAAAAGTGCATTTTTGTACTTAATATAGTAGTAATATGATGCAAAATGGGCCGAACACCAAGCAGACCATTTTTTAAATTGATAATGACTTGGTTGTTCATTATACGGAACATCCTCTTCCCTGAGTATAAAATCAGATAAAACTGTCTCATCTGAATTAGGTATCAAAATAACAAAATTTACTTTTTCTTGAGCTACTGTAGGTGTTATTTGATGCACTAAATTCATTTCATAATTCCAAGCATATCCAGATTGATAGTTATCAATAATTTTGCAGGACAAACTAATTTAAATAATTGTTAGATTGGATGTTCTTTTTCTGCCTCTTTTGTTTCATATATTTTGTCATTACTCATAAAAAACCCTGTTATCGATGCTCTCACATGATTACCGGCTGCATTTTCTACTTTTTTTATACAATGCAGAATATTATTTTTGAAAATAACCAACCTATTAGGTTTCGGTACAATATAATACCCAATTCCATCATCAGCATACTTATTTAATGCAGCGCTATTAAGATGGTACCCTACCTTTTTCTTCTTATTACTGATTAACGTCACTTCTGGGTAATCAAAGTAAAGTTGCGGTGAAGGATTAATCAGTAATTCAGCTCCCCAATTTATGTCCCAATTTGGATGGCAGTAATATACATAGGCACCTGAAATTTTGTACTTACCATCTGTATGCCAAGAAAGTCCTGAGCCTCTAGGATATAGATAAGGTCTGGCATAGAAAAAATCCCAATCTCTATCCTTCAAACCAATTAAATGAGAATAATCAGATGATCTTGCAATTAATTCATTTATAAATAAATCAATGGTTGTGTTTGTAGGGTAAATTTGCTCTGTTGTGCAAGCTTCAGGCCTAGGGTGAGAAATAGTAACGTTGCCCCATAAAGGGGAACCATCCTCAAGACTAAAAGCATTTACCCATCTAGATGAGTGAACAAACTTGAATTTTTCTGTTTGAATAAAATTCCAAATTTTTTCAAAAGATAGTTGCTCTAAGAAGTCATCAATAACCGCAAGAACATCATTGTTTAAAACTAATTTCATATCAATATAAAACTATTAAGGAGATACGTATATCTCCTTTATTTACCAAGGCATGTATTCATCCTTATCTTCATCGGCATCGATTCTATTAGAATAATATAATTTCATAACATCTCCTTATTAATATCCTTGAATAACAGTTCGGATTATAATTTCATTATTTCACCAAAACAATCATATTTAGGAGTGTTTTTTCACACTATGATCTATATAAACCCACAGAATGATTATTTATCTCATATTTTGTTTTAATTTAAATCAAAATTGCATCAGTCTTCACCAATCACAAAATAAATTAAAAGTGCTGTATGGATGAGCAAGAGAAAGATGCGTGAAGTGGCAGGGATTTGGGGAAGAGCCATGAACCCACAGCCTAGTGGGAAGTAATAAGTGTACCCCAAAGTGTACCCAAAAATAAATGACAAAAACAAAAAGAACGTAAGCTATTGATTTTACTATGCCGCTGAGAGGAGTCGAACCTCCGACCTCTTGATTACGAAT
>NZ_JNCF01000095.1 GCF_000770585.1 Legionella norrlandica
CGTATTATCCAAACCAATGTCTGTGCCACTCATAATAGGCATTAATAAGTGAATGACATTGGTTTTAGGGTTCACGTAATAATATCTTGGCTGCTAGGGGTTCGTTTGTAGCGGATAGTTTCATTTAAAGTGATCTTAATTTGTTGTTAATGGTTAATATAATAACATATTTGATTTATTTTTAACAACATGAATGGAAAATGAATAACTCAATCACGTATGCAACTACAGCAAACGATTGATGAAATTCAAGATACACAGCTTAGCCAAAATCGATGGGTTTTGTTTGTAAATAATACCCCTGTTTCCTTATGTGGAATTAATGCCAGGTGAACCTCATAATAATGTCGTCAAACCCTATTAGATCATAATCCTTCATGCACTCCAAAAAAATTATTATTTTTTTTCAAAAGGTTATGCTCACTTTTTGTGATCATCTCTCAGGGACAAGCCGCGGCACGTAGGCGGTGAAGGCAATTGTCAACGCCCCAGTGCTTTTATAAATTTTTATAAATTAATCTATATAACCTCTTTTTGGATGATTGAAGCTAATGACAGATTCTTTGTCACGTATAGAGAATTTTGATAACAGACCCTGGACAAGATAATCAACTACGACCATAATTGCACTTTTTTATTTAACACCGCAAATGGCAACACCACTTATTGAAATCCGTGAGGTTTACAAATCATACGGTAATACTCCCATTTTGAATAATGTATCCTTAAGTATCAATAATGGCGAATTTTTAACTTTGCTTGGTCCCTCAGGCTGTGGGAAAACAACTCTTCTTCGCCTTATTTCTGGCTTTGAACAGCCCTCTCAAGGGGAAATTTTTATTAATGGTCAATGTGTTAACCGGTTACCCCCTCAAAAACGTGATGTTCACACTGTTTTTCAAAGCTACGCTCTTTTTCCTCATTTATCCGTTTTTGAAAACGTAGCCTTTGCTTTGCGCTGTAAAAAAACTCCAAATCAAGAAATTAAAGAGAGAGTAATTGATGCATTAAAACTTGTTCAACTTGATTTTTTAGCAGAAAGAAACATCAAAGAATTAAGTGGTGGTCAACAACAACGTGTTGCAATTGCACGTGCCATTATCAATCGACCACAGGTATTATTACTGGATGAGCCATTAAGCTCACTGGATTATCGACTGCGAAAGGCCATGCAATCGGAGCTGAAGCAATTGCAAAAAACCTTGAATATGACATTTATCTTCGTCACTCATGATCAAGAAGAGGCATTGTCTATGTCGGATCGTATTGTTGTTTTTAATCATGGCCACATTGAACAAATTGGAACACCCAAAGCAGTCTATGAAACACCGGCAAATCTTCATGTCGCCATGTTTATTGGCGAGGCCAATATATTTGATGTTCGGGTTCATTCAATTAAAAACCAAAACCTCATTACTATGGTAGAAGGGGTACAATTACTTTGTAAAAATACAGGCAACTATCAAGTTGACGAACCACTGCATTTAATTATCCGTCCTGAAGATATTCGGGTTTGGAGTTTACATGAAGTCGATAGCACAGAAGGAATGTTGCCGGGTCGTATCGTGGATATCATCTACAAAGGCTCCACTGTTGACCTAAAAGTAGAGCTGTCTTCGGGAAAAATAATTAATGCTTCAGAATTTTTTGATGAAGACGATGATAAATTGGAATATGCGCTGAATGAAAGCGTATGGGTAGAGTGGTTGCCGGGCTGGGAGGTTCTATTACCTTATGAAGGCTAGATCATTCTCACTCTATTTGTTGTACTTTTGGTTAATTGTTTTTTGCTTTATTCCATTATTGATAGTATTCATTGCCAGTTTTTTGTCAAAAGATAGCATGCATCTAGTTTCCTTACCATTGACATTGGAAAATTACACGGTTTTATTCACCCCCGTTTTTGCAAAAATTCTTTTCCGCTCTTTACTGATCGCTTGCATCACTACCCTACTTTGCCTGTTAATTGCCTATCCCTTTAGTTATTTAATGATCAAATCCAAGCATCAATCCATTTTATTATTGCTCATTATCATTCCCTTCTGGACGAGTTCACTGATAAGAACCTATTCATTAATTGCCATTCTCAAATATAAGGGAATTTTAAATGCCATATTACTGAAATTACACTGGATTGAGACACCTTTACCACTGCTTTATACCAATTTTGCAGTGATTATTGGCCTAGTATACAATTTATTTCCCTTTATGGTACTCCCTATTTTCACCAATATGGAGCGCTTTGATTTCAGATTAATTGAAGCAGCCAAAGATTTAGGAGCCAACAAGTGGTCTATTTTCACTCGGGTGTTTTTACCAAATACTGCACCCGGGATTTTATCGGGTTGCCTGCTGGTTCTATTGCCTGCAATGACTCTCTTTTATATTCCCAATATATTAGGTGGGGCACGCTCTATTTTATTAGGTAATTTAATTCAAAATCAATTTCTCGTTCTGGGGGATTGGCCTGAAGGCTCTGCTACCAGTGTGGTGTTAACTTCTATGCTACTTATTTTAATGTTTGTCTTTCGCCGCCAAAAAAGCGAGGTCATTCGATGAAAACATTAACCCAGCGCCTCTTTCTCTTTTTAGTTTATGCCTTACTCTATATTCCTATCGTGGTGCTCGTTCTTTATTCAATTAATAATGCTAAATTTTCATTGCAGTGGCATGGCTTCTCATTGCGATGGTATCAAGAATTATTTCATGACCATGACTTATGGTCTGCTTTTTTCAATTCAGTTATTTTGGGCCTTGGAGCCTCTCTGATAGCAACTACAATGGGGCTATTAGCTTCAATCAATTTATTTCTATTCCGCACCAGACATCGTCTTATTCTCTATACTCTCTTACTATTACTGGTTATCATTCCAGACTTGGTGCTTGGTGTTGCATTACTAATTTTCTTTAATGTTACAAAAGTACCTCTTGGTTTTCTAAGCCTACTGATTGCCCATATTACTTTTTCAATTCCTTTTGTAATTTTGACCATTAACTCAAGAATCAATACGTTAAATCCTAACATCTACTTTGGCGCCCTGGATCTTGGCGCCAGCCGTTATATTGCCTTAACGAAGATCTTGTTACCTTTACTATGGCCTGCTGTCTTAAGTGCCTTTCTTTTAAGTTTCACCTTATCATTTGATGACGTGATAATCAGTTATTTTGTTGCGGGGCCTGATTTTACTATCTTACCTCTAACCATCTATTCATTAGTACGTGCCGGTGTCACTCCTGAACTGAATGCGCTGTGTTCCATTACTTTTGGCTTATCCATGCTCCTGGTTATTATTTCTCATCGCTTGTCAGGGAAATTAGTATGAAATATCTTTCATTATTATTTATTTTCCTTACTTTTAAGTCATTTTCTAATCCAGTAGTTAATGTTTATGCCTGGGGTGGGGAAATACCCAAACCAGTGATTCAGCAATTTGAACGAGAATCAGGGATTAAAGTGAATTTTTCCACTTATGATAGTAATGAAACTATGTATGCCAAGCTAAAAGCTAGCCGGCACACTATTTACGACGTCATTCTTCCTTCCGCTTATTTCGTAGAGCGCATGCAAAAACAAGGTATGCTGCAGCCAATTGATCATAAGAAACTCCCCAATATTCGCAATCTGGACAAGAAATTTGTACAGAATGATTACGACCCAGGAAACCAATATAGTGTTCCTATCATTTGGGGTACCACAGGGATCTTCTTTAATCATAATAGCATATCCACACCCCCTATAACCTGGCAGGAGCTATGGAATCCAAAATGGCGCAATCAGTTAATGTTACTGGACGACTCACGTGAAGTGTTTGCTATCGCCCTCATGAGTTTAGGATTTGACCCGAACGATGCAAACCCTGAGCACATAAAAAAAGCTTATGAGCATTTATTAAAATTAGTACCTAATATTAAATTGTTTGCCAGTGATAGCATCCAGTCCATCCTCATTGATGAAGACGCTGTGGTTGGGACAGCATGGAATGGTGATGCCTTTAAAGCACATTCAGAAAATAAGGCTATTGAATTCATTTATCCTGCAGATGGGTTTGTTCTTTGGGTGGATTGCTTAGCTATTCCTAAAAACCCACCTCATTTAAAAGAAGCGCTTCAATTCATTAATTTCATACTAAAGCCAGAAACAAGTGCTCAAATAGCACTAAAAGAAGGTCATGCGATCACCAATGCCAGAGGAAGAGCTTTATTGCCTCCCATTATAAAAAATAATCTCATGGTTTATCCATCAGAAGAAATACTAAAAAAAGGTTATTTTCAACGTGATATCGGAGAAGAAACATTAGCAATTTATAATCTATACTGGGAACAATTGAAACTTGCCTTTTAATCCAAAATTGATCCAAAACACTAAAAATCATCAATATTTTCATTATGCGAACATAATTTTCAATATTTTTTCACCACTTAATATTGACTTAATAAATTATTGATATCCTATACATACTATTATTTTATTGCGGGGAACTAATCATGCAAGAACGTAGAGAAAAATCAGGTGGACAACTTTCGAATCAAACTCCATCATTTACCGTTTATGATCTTTCAAATATAACTTTTAAAACTGCAATTATCTCTTTCAGTGTTTCTACAGTCACTCAACCATTTAACGCGTTACTAACTAGAATGCAACATTCAGCAGGAACACCAACGGGCTTGAATGGAGGACTTTTCCGTGGCTTGTATCGAGGCTTTATTCCTGCTGTTATCGCAGGTCAACAACGTGGTGCTGTGGCTGTAACACACAAACAAACCAACCGAGGTACAGAAGAAGAAGAAATACCAATGCATCAGCGCTACTTAGGAACATTGTTATTTTCTCAAGCAGATTTGGTGGTCAGCAATGGATTAGGCTCAAAAGCGAAGTTGCAGAATGTGGGTATCATTACTTCAGAGAACTTCAAGTGGTCTATACCTAACTGGTGGAAATTAACTAAAGTAAACTGGGGCTCTCGTTCTATTGCAGGCATTTTTAACTTTGCATTCCTGGGTATTGCAGGCGATTATGTAAGCGGTTTTTATAAGTTCGATACTCCAATATATAATAAAATATTGGGAGGTGCTACTTCCGGAGTAATTGCAACGATGCTAACTACCATCCCTAATGGTTATGCCGATAAAAAATTATTGACATCCAAAATGGAAAATGGCCACTTGCTTACCACATCAACCTTTACGATGTTTGGTAAAGTAAAATCACACGTACAAAACATCGGTATTCGCCAAGCCGTATACTCTTATGTAGTAGGGAATTATTTAAAAGAAGTTGCTGCAAGAAGCATTCCTACCGCATTAACTTTCGGTATCATTTTCGGAGTCGATCACTTAATGGGGGACGAGCCATTAAAAAGAATTTGGCCGGGACGTAAAGCTGCTGATGAGGTGAAACCTGAATCTTCAATACAATCCCCTTCTTCAAAGATGTAATTCAATTCAACATGGATGTTGATTTTCAAATCACCACCTGTTCCATACCAACGTATTTATTCCTTAATTTTTCTTCAAGTTATCTTTTTAATGTCAGCACAATGTAGATATTTTTTTATCATAAAGTTAATTAGTCGCTTGCTTTTAACAAAAATTCATTTAAAATAATTAACTTAATAATTAACAATTAAGTTAATTATTAATCAGGATGAAAATATGATTAGTAAAACTATTATTGAAGCTGCAAAAATTGCTGGGAAAGACGCTGTTCGAACTACAGCAGCAACAGGCTTGGCACTAGGTAGTTATTATTTACTTAATAAAATAGGCGAGCATAGGTTCTTTAAAGAAGGGGAATCCTCTACTCCTGCTAATAATGATAATATTACTAAAACGAATAATACTAATACAAACTCTAGCTCATTCAAATTTAATATTTTTGATGAATTATCAGAAGACACTGAAGTAGCAATGCAACCAAGCATGTAACTTATTATCAAGCTCCTGATTTCCCAGGGGCTTAGGATGATGCAGACTAGGATTCTTCATCGTCTTTACTTATTCTTATCTTTATCCAATACTTTATTATAATAATCAGATAATACCGGGGATATGATGAAATATCGAACTAAGCTTTTTTTAGGCTTGTCGTTAATCGTTATCATTTCCAATGGTATATTTTTGTTTTTGTCTTATCAATACGGCAAAGAGACAGTCTATAAAGAGGTTGGTTCGTCTGCATTATCTATTGCTGCCACAACAGCTGTCCTTATTAATGCTGAGGATGCCCAGAAATTTAATCTGAGCATCTCCGAAGACACCCCTCTTTATAGAGAATTTGAAAAGAAACTTCGTCAAGTACGTGATGCCAATCGTCGAAGCGATGTTTATGTCAATTTTATTTATAGCCTGTTTCCCGACTCTCAAAATCCTCAAATACTCCGTTTTGCCGTAGATGCTGAAGAAAGGGGTATAGATAAAACAGAATTAGGCACAGCCATGAAATTTAGGAGCGCCTCAGGTAAAGCCATCAATGTAAATTATAAGGTGCCCACTATCCTGCCCGAATTTGTTGAAGATGTGTGGGGTAAATGGCTAACAGCCATATATCCCATAAAAAACATGGATGGAAAATACATTGGGAATATTCGGGTAGATGTAAATGCTCACGCCGTTGAAGAAAGGTTTCATTCCCTCCTTTTCTCTGGTATTGTTGTTTTTACCTTAACATTCTTATTCGCAATCTTTTTAGGCTGGCTTCTTTTCCGGTGGTTCAATAAACCCCTACATAAAATCACAACTACCTTAAAAAATATCTCCCAAGGGAATATAGAACAACATATTGAAATTCACACAAAAGATGAGTTTGCGGAAGTTGGTCAAGTGATTAATAATATGGTGGAAGGATTAAAGCAGCGCAACATGCTGCAGACGAGTTTAACACGTTTTGTTTCCCATGCTTTGGCGGAAAAAATAATGAAAACTGGCGAATTGCCACAGATATTTAGTGAGAGACGTAAAGTCACTATCTTAATCTGTGATATTCGCAATTTCACAAGCATTTCAGAACGAATAAAACCGGAAGAAGTAGTTAATTTTCTGAATCATTTTTTTGAAAAAATGATCGAAGCGATTATCTCCCAACAAGGGATATTAGATAAATATTTAGGGGATGGCTTTTTAGCAATTTTTGGCTCTCCTGTTGATGATCCTTATCAGGAAGACCATGCTGTTCATGCTGCATTAAAAATGCGTGAGGCGCTTAAATCAATCAATGTAGATTGGGCAAAAAGATTAGGTGCTGAAATCCAGATTGGCGTTGGTATCAATACAGGCAGTGCTATTGTAGGTAATATCGGAACGGATATACACATGGAATACACCGCTATTGGTGATACTGTAAACTTGGCTGCACGAATCGAAAACTCTACCAAAGAACTAAACACAGACATCCTTATTAGTGAATATACTTATATTGCAGCAGACCATTCTGCTTTTCAATTTATTGAATTAGGGGAAATAAGTGTGAAAGGAAGGGTGCATAAAGTAAAAGTTTACACCATTTAATTAGAAAGTAGGTCATTCATCAATCAATAAAAATTGCTCTATTGTTCATATATTGTAACCGTTCACGCCTCT
>NZ_JNCF01000034.1 GCF_000770585.1 Legionella norrlandica
ATACTAATGGGGCAAAATTAATAATAGCAGTCTAATCGGATTTCTAAACTCAGGCTTAAATTGTTTTTTAATCGCCTCTAAGCCATCTAGGGTATTGTCTTGGGCTGAAAATCCTATGGTGTTACGAACAATTTCACTTGCTCCAGCATTACTAGTCATGACCATGATGACATGTCTGAAATCAGCTTGACGGCCGTTGGTGTCCGTTAAAGTGCCATGATCCATAATCTGTAATAATAAATTAAAGACATCAGGATGTGCTTTCTCTATTTCGTCTAACAAAAGAACAGCATGAGGATGTTTAGTAACTGCTTCGGTCAATAACCCCCCTTGATCATAGCCAACATATCCTGGAGGTGCTCCAATTAAACGCGAAACCGTATGCTTTTCCATGTACTCGGACATATCAAAACGTAGTAATTCTATTCCTAAAACATTAGCTAGTTGTCTTGTCACTTCTGTTTTACCTACACCAGTAGGACCTGCAAACAAGAAACAACCTACTGGCTTGTGAGGCTCTCTAAGACCTGATCTGCCTAATTTAATTGCTGAGGATAAAGCGGTAATTGCTTGATCTTGTCCATAGACCAGTAACTTTAAATCTCGCTCCAGATTACGCAAAGTATCTTTATCACGAGCTGAAACCTTTTTAATTGGAATACGAGCTATCTTAGCAACTACATTCTCAATTTCGGTTACACTAATAATTTTTTTACGCTTATTCGCAGTTAATAAATTCTGATAAGCACCGGCTTCATCTACCACATCAATGGCTTTATCAGGTAAAAATCGATCATTAATATATTTTGCAGCCAATTCTGCTGCCGCCTTTAATGAAGGGATGGAAAATTTCACTCCATGATGAGCTTCCAGCTTACTCTTTAAACCTTTCAATATCTCAAAGGTTTCATCAATTGTTGGCTCTGCAATATCAATTTTTTGGAATCGTCTTGCCAGGCTCTGTCCTTCTCAAATATTCCACGATATTCCTGATAAGTAGTTGAACCAATACATTTCAACTCGCCATTTGCCAATAATGGTTTAATCAGGTTGGAGGCATCCATAACCCCTCCAGAAGCAGCACCTGCTCCAATGATTGTATGAATTTCATCTATAAATAAAATAGCGCCTTCTTGTTGTCCCAGCTGTTTTAATACTGCTTTTAAGCGTTTTTCGAAATCCCCCCGATATTTTGTACCAGCCAATAAAGCTCCTAAATCAAGGGAATAAACAACGCAGCCTCGTATGGAATCAGGAATTTCACCATCTACAATACGTCTGGCTAAACCTTCAGCAATAGCCGTTTTACCAACACCTGCCTCACCTACTAATAAAGGATTATTTTTTCGTCGTCTACAAAGCACTTGTATTGTTCTTTGTATTTCTTCATGGCGCCCAATCAAAGGATCTATCTTGCCTTGTTTTGCCCGTCTATTAAGATTGGTACAATAGCTTTCAAGCGGAGACTCATTCCCTTCAGGAGCCATCATGTCTTCGTCCATAGAGGAATTCATATTTTCATGCATGTCATTATTTTGATATTTAGATACGCCATGAGAAATGTAATTAATAACATCGAGTCGTGTAATATTTTCACGGCGTAAAAAATATACTGCTTGGCTTTCTTGCTCGCTAAAAATTGCGGCAAGCACGTTCGCACCAGTAACTTCTGTTTTGCCCGCTGATTGCACATGAAAAACAGCCCGCTGCAAGACTCTTTGGAAACCTAAAGTAGGTTGAGTTTCCCTATCTATTTCATCTTCAGGAATCCTTGGAGTTGTTTCATCAATAAACTCTATTAAATCACGACGTAAGGCTTCAATATTCGCATCACATGCCTGTAGTACATTACCTGCTGCAGGATTATCAAGCAAAGACAACAGCAAATGTTCAACAGTCATGAACTCATGACGCTTTTCCTTTGCTTCCTTGAAAGCTAGATTCAAGGTGAATTCTAGTTCTTTATTTAACATTGTCGTTGCTCCTTACCAACCACCACCAGTTACTCGGGTTCCATGCTTGATAACAATGGATGTTGATTCATTCTGGCATATTCATTTACCAAGGCTACTTTTGTTTCCGCAATATCTCTTGTAAAAACCCCGCATACACCCTTACCCTGAAAATGAACTTGTAACATCACCTGAATCGCAATCTCCTCATTCAAATGAAAAAAATGCTTCAGTACTTCTACTACAAAATCCATTGGCGTATAGTCATCATTGAGCAATAATACTTTATACTTTCTTGGGCGTTTAACAACCGTACTAACTTGTGTACTAAGTTCAGTTTCAGCTATCCCAGTTCGTATTATTTCCTCTAAATTTTGCCTGCTCATAACTAACAACCTCTTACTATTTTTATAGACTCCCTACACGCATTTGGCCAGTAAATTTAGCTAATTTTAATGAAAAAATTAGCTACTGAAATAATCAGTGGCATAATGATTAGATATGATTCACTCAAGTGTGTACTACTTACCCTATTTGATAATAGTCATATTTAACATTGAGCTCAAATTTATAATCAATAGCGTAACATCTTAGTTGCAATGCTTAAAGAGCTTTAAGATTCTCTGCACTCATTGCGAGATCCAGAGATACTAACAATTGTCTTGAAAATCTACGTATCTTATTTCTCAGTACGTATTTGGGCGCAGATTAAAAGTAGCTGGGCCATGCCCCATAAGCATCAAGATAAGGAGCTAACTGTACTCGTCTCCCTTTAGGGAGGGAATAATGACATCATTACTTATTAGCTTGAAGCCTATGAGACAAAGCCCAATCGACACTTTGAAATTATTAAGAACGTTAATAATTACTCATTTACATATGTTTGATCATAGCATCAGCAAAGCCTGAGCTAGTAACCAGAGTAGCACCTGGCATACCACGCTCGAAGTCATAAGTTACCGTTTTGGCTTCTATTGCACCTTCCATGCCTCTGATAATCAAATCAGCCGCTTCATACCATCCATATGACGCAACATCATTTCTGCGGAGAGAATAATAGAACCGGGATTTACTTTGTTCTGTCCAGCATATTTGGGAGCGGTACCATGAGTCGCCTCAAATACTGCCATTTGATCACTGATATTTGCGCCAGGAGCTATTCCTATACCACCCACCTGAGCAGCCAACGCATCTGAAATGTAATCACCATTTAAATTTAATGTGGCAATAACACTATAGTCTTCAGGCCTTAATAGAATTTGCTGTAAAAAAGCATCAGCAATCACATCATTAACAATAATTTGTTTACCTGTTTTAGGATTCTTAAACTCTAACCAGGGGCCGCCTTGATATTCCTTGGCTCCAAAACAGTCACGAGCAACCTGATACCCCCAATCTTTGAATGCGCCTTCAGTAAATTTCATAATATTGCCTTTATGAACTAGAGTCACGGTAGTGCGATCATTATCTATTGCATACTGAATGGCTGCCTTAACTAGACGGGTAGTTCCTTCTTTTGAAACTGGCTTTACTCCAATACCGCAATGCTCAGGGAATCGAATTTTCTTCACACCCATTTCTTGAGTTAAAAATTGAATCACCTTTTTCGCCTCAGGGGTATCTGCTTGCCATTCAATACCCGCATAAATATCTTCTGAGTTTTCTCTAAAAATAACCATGTCTGTTTTCCATGGTTCTTTTACCGGACTAGGTACCCCATTAAAATAACGAATGGGGCGCAAACAAGTATAAAGATCCATATCTTGGCGAATCGCTACATTGAGTGAGCGAATACCACCACCAACAGGAGTAGTTAAGGGCCCTTTAATTGAAACCACATATTTTTTCATAGCATCCAAAGTTTCTTTAGGAAGCCATTGATCGCTACCATAAACCTTAGTAGCTTTTTCTCCAGCATAAACCTCCATCCATGCAATTTGCCTCTTCTTACCGTAAGCTTTTTCTACTGCTGCATCAACAACGCGAATCATTGGAGGTGTTACATCAACACCGATACCATCGCCTTCAATAAAAGGGATAATAGGATTATCGGGAACATGAAGTGAATGGTCAGCAGCAACAGTAATCGCTTCGCCTTGCGCAGGTACTTTTATTTTATCGTATGTCATCGACAACTCCATAATTTAGAGAAAATTAATAATCCTGAAAAAGCGATTGAGATCGTAACAAGCAAGCTAAGAGCGTTGAAGATATTGGGTTTTTTGAATTTTTTCGTAAAAACAATAATCCCCGTATAGAGAGTGAAAAAATTCAAAAAAACCAGAAGATTCAATGCCATTAGTTTGTATAATAGTCTTAACCGCTTTTTCAGGATGATAGCATGTGAGAAACAGGATTCCCAAATATCAATTAAGATTATCAAACGCTTATTGTATAAACTATGCATGAAGCAGCATCTTAATTTGCTCCGCTAATTGATCGTACCCTGCTTCCACATTGATATAATCGCGTTTAGCAAGGTATACCGATAAAGACCCATCATCTGTAGCAGAAGTCTTTTGTAAAACACCATTAAATCCTTCTAGTTTTAGACGTAAGTAATCGCTTAATTTGGTGACTAGATAAAAATTTCTAAAATAATTCTTGGGGCTCATATGTAAAGCCTGCGCATCTCTGGCTAATTCATGTCCAGGTAAATAATCTTTTAAAGAATAAGAGGAATTATTATGGACAGCAATAATTTTCCCCTCTGGTAATAACTCTTTAATTTTGTCTGCCAGTTTTTTGACTTCTCTATGAGCTTCAGGTGTATAATGACTATATTTAGCTAAAGTTTGCTTAATTCCCTTATCAGTATAGATGCGATTGGGATCAAACTCATAACGTTGATTGTGTAAATGAAACACTATATTTCGACCGCCAGAATGGATCAACGTAATTAGGCTCCCACCCTCTTTTCTAATAACTGCTTTCGCAGCTTTTAATGCCGTTTGTTCATTGTGATGAACATGAACATACGTCTTACCATAACCTTTTGTTTGCTGCTGAATGATAACTGGTTCATCTCCGACCATTATTCTATGATTCACTGCACACCCCGTCTGAGCTATAATTGCTAAAACGACCAATACCCATTTCATCATGAATACATTCACCGTATCGAATAAAATTGCTACATTGTATAGTCATTGACCATAAAAAATCAATCTTAGTTTGAATCTCAATACGAGTTGAGACCATAAGAGGACAGATAATAGTTGCTGTCAATAATCAAAGAATCTATCATTAGCATCTGCATATCAATCCAGTAACAAAATGCCGCAACTAATTCTCTTCAATAAACCTTACGGAATTCTGACTCAGTTTACTGGAGAAGTGCCAGAACAAACTCTGTCTGCCTACATTAAGCTTCCTGGTTTTTATGCTGCTGGACGTTTAGACAAACAAAGTGAAGGCTTGCTTTTGTTAACTAATGATGGAAGATTACAACATCAGCTAACTCATCCCAAGTTTAAGAAAAAGAAATATTACTGGGTCCAAGTAGAAGGGGTTCCTTCAGAGAGTGATTTGCAACCCCTTAGAAAAGGTCTAGTACTTAACAACATTCCTTTTTTGCCCGCCGAAACCAAGGTAATTATGGAGCCTCAACTCTGGCCACGTATTCCTCCCATACGAGAACGAAAAAACATTCCGACTACCTGGTTAGAGATCATATTAAGGGAAGGAAAAAATCATCAAATCCGAAGAATGACTGCAGCGATAGGATTTCCCACTTTAAGACTAGTCAGATATAGAATTGGAGATTGGCATTTAGGGCATCTTCTACCTGGAGAATACCAGATAATGACCTCAATTAACGATAAGATAAACGATGCAAAGAGGAATCGCCCAACACTCGAATCCAAGGCCAAATAAACATGCCCAAAATAGCACTGGTAACAGGCATTATAAGACGATAGTTAAACCCTAATAAAGCATCAATAAATAAAATAACAGATTGGTATAAAAAGCATAAGAAACCAATTATACATATTTGCTGGATCAACGAGAAAAATTGAAACCTCCTGGATTTAGTCGATGCTACCCAGGTAACCAGCAACAATGCAAATGAATGCTCCCCAATAACAGTGGAAAGCAATACATCTAATAGCAAACCAACTATCATAAGAGCTGTTAATTTAAATTTTCCTGGCAAATAATATTCAATATATAATACTAATAACAACACCCAAGGTGGTCGAAAAATTGATATTAACTCAGGCATCGGCAGGATTGATAACGCAAGTGCAGCGAGAAATCCTATCCCTAAACGAAGGTGAAGAATACTCATACAGTAGTATCCTCCTCGGCGTTTAATCTTTCATTAATCTGGGCAGTTAGTTGCTCTTGCTCAAGATCAGGCCAAATTAATAGTACTAGCCTGTTGCGATTAAGTAGTGCTACTGGGCTAACTGTAACTTTCACAAAATCTTCACCAGGAATACTCTTTACCTTCTCAACGCGACCAACTGGATAACCCTCAGGATATCTTCTTCCTAGGCCGGAAGTAACTAATATGTCACCAGGATGAATAGAAGAAGTCTTCGGTAAATTAATCAAAGATAATTCTTCTATATCATTAGTGCCAACAAGAATTGCCCGTTCTCCAGTGCGGTTATTTCTTACTGGTACTGCACTTTTTGAATCTGAAATAAGTAAAAGAGTACTAGTCATAGGACCCACGTCTATCACCTGCCCCATGATCCCTTTTGCATCAAGCACTGGTTGCCCAACATACACACCATCACGTTTACCTTTATTTAAAACCACGATCTGCCGAGCTTTGCTGGTATCAACAGCAAGTATCTGCGCTGCCATAACCCGCATATCTGCTTCTGAAGAAGTTAATAATAATTCTTTTAGCTGTGAATTTTCCCTTTGAATCACTATTAATTTTTGCAATTCAGCTTCTAACATAGTTTGTTTATACTTTAAACGCATGTTCTCATCAATTAGCGCTTTTTTCGCACTAACCAATGATTGAACCCAACCGATTACTCGAACAGGATAATCCACAGCGTATTGCAAAGGAGAAACTATCAGAGAAAAACCACTACGCACATTATCTAAATATCGATAGTGATAATCAGAAAACATCAAGAAAATAGAAAAGACAAGGGCAAACACAAACCCTATGGAATTGTGTCCACCCTTGGCAAATAACCTGCTGTGCTTATTATTCTGTTGAGAGGAAATCACCGCCACGTAAGTCCATTGTTTCTAAAGCTTTACCACCACCACGTGCAACACAGGTTAATGGATCTTCAGCAATTAACACAGGTAATCCGGTTTCTTCCATTAGTAAGGTGTCAATATTTTTCAACAAAGCACCACCGCCTGTTAACACCATACCTCTTTCAGCAATGTCTGCTGCCAATTCAGGTGGAGCTAATTCCAAAGCAGCTCTAACAGCACCAACTATTCCTGACAGAGGTTCTTGGAGCGCTTCTAAGATTTCGGCGCTTGTTAAAGTAAAACTACGCGGCACTCCTTCAGCAAGATTCCTACCCCGCACTTCAATTTCGAACAAATCCCGACTTGGGAAGGCAGAACCAATTTCATGCTTAATGCGCTCAGCTGTTGTTTCGCCAATTAAAGTACCGTAATTTCTCCGTACATAAGATACAATGGCATCATCAAATTTATCACCACCAATACGTACTGACTGATGATAAACTATACCACTAAGAGAAATAATTGCTACTTCAGTAGTACCACCGCCTATATCAACTACCATAGAGCCACTGGCTTCCTCAACAGGCATTCCAGAACCTAGCGCTGCTGCCATCGGTTCTTCAATCAAGAAGACTTCCCGAGCACCCGCCCCCATCGCCGATTCACGAATTGCTCTACGTTCTACTTGTGTAGAACCACAAGGAACACACACCAAAACTCGCGGGCTAGGTCTTAAGAATTTGTTTTCATGTACTTTGTGTATAAAATGCTGCAACATTTTCTCAGTAACGAAAAAGTCAGCAATAACCCCATCTTTCATAGGCCTTATGGCATTAATATTACCAGGAGTTCTTCCCAACATTCGCTTAGCCTCAAGGCCAACAGCTGCAACTCGTTTCTGACCTGACTCATTACGTAAAGCGACCACAGAAGGTTCATTTAGAACAATCCCCTTATCTCTTACGTAAATCAATGTATTAGCTGTTCCTAGGTCGATAGATAAATCGCTAGAAAACACGCCCCTTAATTTCCTGAACATACGCAGTACTACCCCGTTCTTCTTTTTGAATGCTACTTTATCCTATATTTGGATAAAAATCGACAGTTGCAGCACAAGAATTTTATGTCGCTGCGCTGAACTGGTTCCTAAAAACTCCTATAAAAAAGATGCCCTTTATATTTTTGGTGTAGAATAGGTTTGGGCATTTTGACCCATAGCCACCAGGCTAAGAAATAATGTTATTATTCACTCTCCTCAAAAGGGCGAGGGAATTTAATGGACATTAATTATATAGACCACTCCTTAACCTGACGCCTATGAGTCATTTAGATCCAACAGTAAGATCGTCTCTATGTTGGGTCAAAATCCTCAAAATGAATCAAAAAATAAATAGTTACTTTTACCCACACAGTATTAATTAACAACAAATACCTCTTGCAGTTTTTCCCTATTTTTTTCTACAAAATTCTGTCCGAGGCCTTTCACCTCAGCAAGTTCTTCCAAAGATTTAAATCCTTTGTGGCTTTGTCTATATGTAATAATGGCTTCGGCTCGCTTTTTCCCTATACCTTTAAAAGAACCAGTTAAAGTCGGTAAATCAGCCGTATTAAGATTAATTTTATCTTTAAGACTTATTTGTTTTTCTGGAAGCGTTTGAGGTGATTCACTCCCCGCATAAGCAGATAGTGATACTACAAAGAATGATAATAAAATAATAATGAATCTTACTTTCATAAATTTCTCCTAATTGTTGGACTAAATGGCTCGTTCCAGAGCCGCTTGTGAGTATCTCAGCTTTTGAAGCAAGAGTCGAGAAAATTTTAAATTATTTTCGTTGGGAAAAACTGTAGAGAACATAGGATACACAGGTTGTCAATTTTCCTACCATATCCAAGTGTAAAAACTCGTTCGGCCCATGAGCATTAGAATGAGGACCTAAAACACCAGTTATCATAAACTGAGCTTCAGGAAATTGCTCTCCCAACATACTCATAAACGGGATAGTCCCCCCTTCCCCCATATAGGCAGCTGGCTTGTCATAATAGGTCATTGATGCTTCGTCTACAGCTTTCGCTAACCAATCAGAAAGTAAAGGAGCATTCCATCCTTTGGAATTGCCTTCTTCTATTTTAAAAATAACCTTAGCATTGTAAAGTGGATCTTTAGTCAATGCTGCTTGCATCGCTGCTCCAGCAATTTTCGGATCAACTAAAGGCGGAAGCCGCATGGATAACTTCAAAGAAGTTACAGGACGCATTACATTCCCAGCATCAGCTATAGCAGGGAAACCATCAGCACCAGTCACCGTTAATGCAGGTCGCCAGGTTCTATTTAAAATCAATTGCTGTTTATCTTGAATAACAGGCTTAACCCCCTCTACCCAAGGAAACTCACTATAAACTTGCTCTCCTAAAATATCGGCACATTGCCCTGCTTGTTTTATTCGTTCTTCGGGGATCTCACAATATAGTTGTGGTAATTTGATCTCTCCCGTCGATTCATCTTCTATTCGATTAATCAATTGTCGAGCTACTCTGAAGCTGTCAGCAACTATCCCGCTAGCATTCCCTGAGTGCACACCCTCCTTAATTAATTCAACAGATAATTTACCGACGAGATTACCTCGTAATGAGGTAGTCATCCATAATTGCTCATAATTACCTGCTCCAGAATCAAGGCAGATAACTAATGATGGTTTACCAATTCGCTCTTTAAGTAATTCGATATAAAAAGGCAAATCATAACTACCACTTTCTTCACAGGCTTCAATAATTAATACACATCGAGGATATGGCACTCCTTGATGTGCTAAAGCACGAATAGCCGTCAGTGATGCATAGGCAGAATACCCATCATCAGCACCACCTCTCCCATACAGTAATCCATCTTTTAATACCGGCCTCCAAGGATGCAGATCTTCATCCCACCCAGACATCTCTGGCTGTTTATCCAAATGACCATAGAGTAAGACTGTGTCATCAATTTGACCTGGAACTTCTATAAAAATTAATGGAGTTCTATTCTCTAAACGCACAATCTCCAATTGCATCCCTTTAAGTGCATGTGCACGGCACCAATTTGCAATGTGATTAACAGCCTGCTCCATATAGCCATGTTCTTGCCATTCGGCATCAAAATGAGGAGATTTATTAGGGATTTTTATATAGTCACATAAACTCGGCAATATTTCATATTGCCATTGTTGGCATATATAATCATACAATCCTTGGGCTTTGAACATGTGCTTGCTCCTTGATAATTGCCACAATCTTGTCAGTAGCCGATTCAATTTTTAACGCTTTGATTTTATTATCAATTTCATCTTTTTTTTGCATTACTTCCTGCAATGCTTGCAATAAAGTATCAGCTTTTAATGACTCATCCTGAATCACAACACTGATCCCCAACTCCTGAAAATATTTGGCATTTTGAATTTGATCTCCTCTACTTACTTGTGAGGAGATAGGAATTAGAATATGTGGCTTTCCTAAAGCTAATATTTCATATAATGAATTAGCCCCTGCTCGAGAAACCACAATTGCAGAAGCGGCAAATAGATCTGCTAATTCCTCATTAGCATACTCCAGTTGGCAATATCCCTCTATATCAACTAACGACGGGTCCAGCTTCCCTCTGCCACATATATGAATCACTTGAAATTTAGAGGTCAATTGTTTCAATGCACTCCTGATACAACTATTAATCGATCCTGCCCCTAAACTCCCTCCAACTACGAGCAGGCAAGGCTTAGCAGAGCTGAACCCACATCGCTCTAATCCCTTTGCTGAATTTCCAATGAATAATTGTTTACGAATCGGAGTCCCTGTCACTTCTATTTTGTTTTGTGATTTAAAGTGCTTTTTACCTGCTTCAAAGGTAAGACATATTTTGGTTACAAAAGGAAAGGAGAGACGATTTGCAAGCCCAGGACTCATGTCAGATTCATGTGCTACTATGGGAATTCGATTTAACCAGGCACCAACTACCACAGGAAATGCAACAAACCCTCCTTTTGAAAAAACCACGTCAGGTTTTATTCTGCGCAATATAAAAAAGGATTGAATCATCCCTAAAACAATTTTAAAAGGATCAAGTAAATTCTTAAAACTAATATATCTACGCAATTTACCACTACTTACGGCATAAAAAGGAATCCCCAGTGGATGAATCATTTCTTTCTCAATTCCAGAAGTGGAACCAATATAGGCCACATCCCAATCCGCTTCTTTAAACTCCTTTATTAACGCAATATTAGGGGTAACATGGCCAGCAGTTCCGCCTCCAGTAAAGACAATACTTGGACTCATAATACTTCCCTAACTAATAAACTCAAATCGATTGCTTTAATTGATTTTGTAATAGAACCAACAGAAATAAAATCAACACCAGTTTGAGCGACAGCAGCAATATTATCAATGGTGATTCCACCTGAAGCTTCCAATTCGCAGTGTTTAGATTGATTCATTCTGACAGCTTGGACAAGCATATCCTCTGTAAAATTGTCCAAGAGGATCCTATCAGGGTAAGCATGCAAAGCTTCTTGCAATTCTTCCAAAGTTTCCACTTCAATTTCAACCAGTAAGTGCTTGTCGGTTTTTCTTGCCAAACCAATAGCACGGGCCACTGAACCACAGGCTTTGATATGATTTTCTTTAATCAAAAAAGCATCATAAAGCCCCATACGATGATTTGTCCCGCCGGCGCAATGAACAGCATATTTCTGAGCAGTTCGAAGTCCTGGAATGGTTTTTCGTGTATCTAATAACTTGGCATTCGTACCTTTCAGTTTCTGAATATAATGATAAGTTTGTGTTGCTGTCGCAGAAAGAGTTTGCAAAAAATTTAATGCAGTACGCTCTGCCGTTAAAATACTCCTTGCAGCCCCATGAATAACACACAAAATTGCTGGGTCACTTAACCAGGTCCCTTCAGAAACAAGCCATTCAATCTTAACAGTACTATCCACTTGTTTAAAAACTTCATTTACCCATAACTGGCCACAAACAAACATGGGCTCTCGTGATAAAATCCCAGCTTCAACAACCAGTTGAGAAGGTAGTAAAGCAGCAGTAATATCCCCTTTACCAACGTCCTCGAGTAAAGCATGCTCTACATCTAAAGTAACTTGTGATAAAAGATTATCCACGCTTTGTTTTCCTTGTAGTTACGGTATATCTTGCTTTCAATAGAGGCGGAGCAATGAATGTTGTGATCATGATCATTAAGACAATTGACGTAAATAAATTATCACTTATTACTCCCAAAGTTCTACCAATAGAAGCAAAAATCAAACCAACCTCTCCACGAGGCAACATCCCTATCCCAATCAATAATCTGTCGTCTTTGCGATTTCCACCCAATCCGCTAAGCAATTTTCCCACAATTGCAGCTACCAACAAACCGGAGGCTAAAATAATGACATTCCAATTGTAAAAAGTTTCTAATTTTACCTGTATTCCAATTAGAGTAAAAAACATAGGGGCCAAAATGGTTTCCAAAGGTGATACTAAATGTTGAATACTGCGACTTTCTTTATAAGGTTCATGATCTTTAAAATAATCATCATGCAAAATCACGCCTGCAGCAAAAGCACCAATAATTGATGCCAACTGAATACTGGAGGCCAACCAAGCCAATGCCATAATAAAAAGGAAAGAAATAAATAATTTAGACTCCCAAGGCTCTAAAAAGCGAAAGAAAGAAACCGCCTTGCGTAATACAAATGGACCAATAAGTAAAACACCCACAAAAAATACTAATGCCGAAATAACAATTCGCATTGCCACCATCATATTGACGCTATCGCTAATGATTATACTACTGACCACAGCTAAAATAATTAAACCAAAAATATCATCCAAAGTTGCCGCACCAAGAATTGTTCTGGCTTCACGAGTGCGAAGCTTATTCATTTCTTTCAGCACTCTCGCTGTAATCCCTATGCTGGTAGCACTTAAGGTAGCTCCAATAAACAAATTAACCTTGTAAGTTGTATTAGGTATTATAAAATAAGCTACTGCAAAACCTAAGATGATGGGAGCCACGATACCCAAGATAGCAACTAAGAAAGATTCCTTACCAGTATTTTTTAAATCAACAATAGAAGTCTCAAGACCGACCATAAATAATAGAAATATAACGCCATAACGCGATAAAATATCAACTACATAAGCAATTTTAAGGTATTCAGTACCGTTATCCCCACTTAAGGAGTGTATCACTTGATTAGCATAATATTGATTATGAATCACATCTTGCACAGCTTCACTTAAAGATACACCACCTAGCATTTCTCTTACAATATCATAAATCGCTGAACCTTCCCGAAGGATAACAACTAATTGGTTTCCGAATAAATAACAAAGGTTCCCCACAATCATACCCATCAACAATTCACCAAGAACACCGGGTTGATTGGCACGTCTAGCGAGATATCGGCCAATGATAGCAAAGAATAAAATTGAAGTAACACCAAGAAGAACCGAAGCGACAGGCTCCGAATGTCCTCCAGGGTTAGCAAAAGCAAAAGCTGGAACGAAACATAGTAAAAGAAACCACCATTTTGATTTTTGCATATAGCTCCTTTGTATCCTGTCCAGCTTACGTAGTGAGTATCACAATTACACGCTTCTTCAAATGTAATCAATTTATTGATTGCTTGGCTAAAAATAAACAAGTTTCCAATACAGAATCCGGATTTAAAGACACGCTTTCAATACCTTCTTTCATTAACCACTGAGCAAAATCCTGATGGTCAGAAGGACCTTGACCACAAATTCCTATGTATTTACCTTCTTTTTTACAAGCTGTAATCGCCATATGTAATAGTGCTTTAACAGCCTCATTGCGCTCATCAAACTGCGAAGCGATCAAACCGGAATCTCTGTCCAGACCTAACGTTAATTGCGTTAAGTCATTAGACCCTATAGAAAAACCATCAAAATACCTTAGAAATTCACTGGCCAGTAAAGCATTTGAAGGCAATTCACACATCATTATTACTCTTAGCCCAAATTTTCCTCTTTCCAGTCCATGCTCTTTCAGTACCTCTATAACCTCACCAGCTTCAGAAACTGTTCTCACAAAAGGAATCATCACCTCAACGTTATCGAGCCCCATCTCTTCGCGAACACGTCTGACCGCTTTACATTCAAGAGCAAAACATTCGGCAAAGCTCGGTGAAATATAACGTGAAGCCCCTCTAAAGCCAAGCATAGGATTTTCTTCATGAGGCTCATATAATGAACCACCAACCAGATTGGCGTATTCGTTAGATTTAAAATCGGAAAGTCTGACTATAACAGGTTTGGGATAAAAAGCTGCCGCGATAGTCGCTATACCCTCTTTTAACCTTTCAATGTAGTATTCGACAGGCGAATCATAGGCTATCGTCTTTTCCTTAATATATTGCTTAAGCTCTGTGTCCTTTAAAATATCAAATTCAAGCAATGCCTTAGGATGAATACCTATGGTGTTAGAAATTAAGAATTCAAGACGTGCTAAACCAACGCCTGAGTTAGGGATTGATTGAAAAGCAAATGCTCTTTCAGGGTTTCCGACATTCAGCATAACCTTTATAGGCAATTCAGGCATCGTCTCTATATCAAGGCGTTCTTGCTCAAAAGGCAATAAACCAGAGTAGACAAAACCAGTATCACCTTCAGCGCAGCTGACGGTAACCTCATCCCCATCTTTAATAGTTTTCGTTGCATCACCACAACCAACTACTGCAGGAATACCTAATTCACGAGCAATAATCGCTGCATGGCAAGTTCTACCGCCCCTGTTAGTAACAATCGCGGAAGCACGCTTCATTACAGGTTCCCAATCAGGATCAGTCATATCAGATACCAAAACATCGCCAGGTTGCACTTTATGCATTTCATTAATATCTTTAATAACCCTTGCCTTGCCTTGACCAATTCTCTGTCCAATACTACGGCCTTCAGCTAATACCTCACTTCTTTTTTGTAGCGCATAACGTTCAAGTACCTGTTTGTTATCTTTACTTTTCACTGTTTCAGGGCGTGCTTGCAGAATATACAATTTGCCATCGATCCCATCTTTCGCCCATTCAATATCCATAGGACGGCCATAATGTTTCTCAATTATCATCGCTTGCAGGGCCAGTTGCTCTACTTCTTCTTTACTTAAAGAAAACAACAATCTTTCGGCAGGATCAACATCGATGGTTTTGACACGTCTTTCAAGCGCTGGATCATCGCAATAGACCATCTTTAATGCCTTACTGCCAAGATTTCGTCGAATAATGGCAGGCCTACCCGCTGCGAGACTCGGTTTATGAACATAAAATTCATCTGGGTTCACAGCACCTTGGACAACCATTTCACCTAACCCATAAGATGAAGTAATAAATACCACTTGATCAAATCCGGACTCAGTATCTATAGTAAACATAACGCCGCTCACTGCTAAGTCACTACGAATCATTTGCTGAACCCCTGCTGACAAAGCGACTTCATGGTGAGCAAAATCATGATGTACACGATACGCAATGGCTCTATCATTAAATAAAGATGCGAAAACCTGCTTTATAGCGGCCAGAACAGCTTCTTCTCCTTTCACATTCAAGAAAGTTTCTTGTTGACCAGCAAAAGAAGCGTCTGGTAAATCTTCCGCTGTGGCCGAAGATCTTACTGCAACACTAAAATTATCATGGCCAATAGTTTCAGCAAGCTTTTGATAAGATAAACGAATACTCTTTTCAAATTCAGGAATAAAAGGTGTATCAATAATCATCCCTCGTATTTGTTTGCCTACAATAGCCAATTGGCAAACATCATCCGTATCCAGAGCAATTAATTTTTCATAAATTTTCTTATCAAGACCATCTTGGGATAGAAACTCTCTGAAAGAATCGGCAGTCGTTGCGAACCCCCCAGGAACAGCAACACCCACCGAGGACAAATGACTAATCATTTCACCAAGAGAAGAATTCTTACCGCCGACCTGCTCTAAATCCCCCATGGTAAGATGTGCCAGATCTATAGTATGTCTTTTAACCATCGTAACCGCCCCAAATTCATAAAAATAGTAACTATTCTACTGAAATTGTTACTTTATTGGAATTATAACTTGCCAGGTATTCAGGCAAAATCATACTTTGAGTGAATAATGTATTGTATGTGTCATTCCCGCCCGCCAAGATAACATAATATGAACACTTAAGTCATTTTTCATGCAAAATTGGATGCTCTTGCCCTTCCCCTCTCCTGCAAGCGGCGAGGTGGAAAACTTTTAACCGCAATTTAAATCACGCCCAACTAAATTTTACAAAAAATGACAAGTATAGGTGCTCTGCGGTAAGATATCTTGCTGTTATTGTTTTAGTCGCACGTATCGGTTTTGGGTTGAACAGGTATTTTTAGCCTGTTTCAAATATTCAATAGAACTCTTTCGAAATTCGCTTCAAGGCGGGTATTACGAAGAAGAACGAAACTCAGAATTGGGATGTAGGCGCTATAGACCATGAAAATTCAAGCATCGTACTGACGAAAGCAATTACCTTTTGCAGTAGAGTTTACGAAAGAGGGCTGATAATTAATCAAAAGGATTTGAAATGTTTAAACATATAGGACTTATCTCTATTGCCTTATCTTTAAATACTATCTCGTTCTCAAGTGAAGCCTGTTCTGCCTTAGTTTTCAATAAAAATACAGCCCCTACGGTTGCAGTCAATCTAGACTGGAAATACCGGGAAGGAACTGTTGTAATTCATCCGCGCAATACATTAATGGTTTCCAGTGCAGATTACCATACCATGCGTCCATTGATGTGGAAGAGCCAATACGGAAGCGTCATATTTCACGGAGGAAATCGATTTAAAGCAGGCCCTGCTGTTGATGGAATGAATGAAAAAGGACTTACTGCGTCAATACTGGTGCTTAATTCCTCTAGCTACTCAACCAATCCAGAGCTTCCTGTTTTGAAAACTACAGAATGGGTTCAATATATTTTAGATAATTTTCAAACAGTACAAGAAGTAATAGAAGACAGTCCTAATTATCAATTGATAGCGGAGGACTATCGAGGGGTAACCATGAACGTTCACCTGATAGTAAATGACGCTGAGGGAAAATCAGCTATTCTAGAATATTTGGATGGTAGACTGGTTATTCATACAAAAGATAACCTTACTACCCCTGTATTAACTAATACGGACTATAAGTCATCTGTTGCTCTGCTCGATGAATATCAGAATAACGGCTCTAAAGCTTTGCCAGGTGGATACGATTCAGATTCCCGATTCGTAAGAGCAGCCCTTTATCTGAAAAGACTTCCTAGCTTTGTTGCTAAAGAAGAACACATCGCCTATGCTTTCAATGGATTAAGTGATGTAGCGCAAGCCCCTGGAACTCATGCTCCAACCCAGTTAAGTATAGTCTTTGATATACTGAGCAAAACGATTTATTTCCGCAGTATCAACGAAGCAGCAATAAGAATAATTCCTTTAGATAATATTAATTTTGATGATCTGTATCAGCCTGTCGCCCTGAATGCTTATCAGCACTTCTCAGGAGATGTCATCGATAAGTTTCAACCAATGATTGGATAAATCGAAATTTATTTTTTAGCCTGGGTTGAGCATAAGCGAAACCCAGAGCTAATTTGACATACATAAATACATACCATTAAACAACCAAAATATTAAGAAATTAACCACAGAGGGGTAATGAGCGCAATGAATGAATATAAAGAAGCAAGAAATAATTTTACTTTGTGGAGCAAGCAGCTCAAAGAAAATATATTACTGGATCATTCATGCCTTACACATACCTTTCGAACTCAATTCCCTGATGAGCCGGATTTTATCAATCAATTACGCCAATTTTCCAAAGATGTGGTAGAGCAATTAGAACCAGTGGTTATGGAAAATAATCTTGATGCCAATTTGCCTAAAATTGAGCAATTCAATGCTATTGGCGAGCGGAATGATCGAATCCTCCATCATCCCTCATATCTACGTGCTGGAGATATTATTTATGGTTCCGGTCTTATGCATTATTTGTTAAAGCCAGGGCAAATGAAAAAGACTTTGAGTTTATTTTTGCTTTCATCTCATGCAGGAGAAGCAGGACATAATTGCCCTATTGCTTGCTCTGCTGGGGTTATACGCATATTAAATAATTGCTCACAGCAATTAGAGAGCACTCCGTATTATCTGGACAAATTAACTCATCCTTCTTTTACTAACAGCTTCACTGGTGCCCAATTTTTGACTGAAATCCAAGGTGGTTCAGATGTTGGAGCAAATGCTACTTTTGCCTATCAGGATGAGAAAGGCCAATGGCGCATCGCAGGTGAAAAATGGTTTTGCTCCAATGCGAATGCTGATTTAATTTTGCTGACTGCTCGTTATGATCAAGAAATTGCTGGAACAAAAGGACTAGGTTTATTTTTGGTACCCCAGCGTTTGGATGATGGCCTCCCTAATCACTATTATCTTCGACGCTTAAAACAAAAAATTGGTACTCGTTCTATGGCAACAGCGGAAATAGATTTTGATGGGGCC
This sequence comes from Legionella norrlandica, assembly GCF_000770585.1. GTDB lineage: Bacteria > Pseudomonadota > Gammaproteobacteria > Legionellales > Legionellaceae > Legionella > Legionella norrlandica. The sequence goes on from NZ_JNCF01000034.1 coordinate 18,662, forward strand.
ATCGCATACCCTATGGGGAATGTTGAGGAAGGGATACATTTAGTCATGGAAAATGTATTGCATTTATCAAGGATCTTTAACTCATTTTCAGTTCTGGGTATGGCACGACGCGCTTACCAAATTGCGTATTATTATGCTAAAAACCGTCCTGCATTTGCTCATATGATCGTAGAATACCCATTAGTAAAGGAAACTTTAGCTAAAATAAAATCAGAAAACCTAGCTATGCTTTCCAGCGCATTTCATATGGTCCATTGCCAAGATGAATTGGATATTCTCCCACATCAAGAACAAACCCAATCCCGGAAACTATTATTGCGAACTTTGGCCAATATCAATAAATATTTCACAGCCAAACGGTCAGTGGAAAATATTCATCATTGCCTTGATTTGTTAGCAGGAAATGGAACTATTGAGAGTTTTTCCTCATTACCTCGATTATTACGAGATTGCATCGTATGTGAGAACTGGGAGGGAACACATTTTACATTATGGATGCAAACTCTGAGAGATATGCATAAATTTGCTATCGATGAATTATTCATAGCCCATTTGCAACAACTTTTAGAACAAATTCATGATCAAAATCCTCATAAAACTTTACTTAAAGAAAAAATAAACAACCTTTCGGAAACAATAAAAACGATGAAATCACGAAGCCATGAGGAACAAACTCTACTTATAAAAATTGTTATAGAGCATATGGCTTCTCTCCTTGCTGCCTTATGTCTTGCTATAGAAATGCAGCAAGGTCAGTCTCCGAAAGCAAAACAGGCAGCCTTAATCTTATTTATTAATGATCATTTAGCAAATTGTTCACTTAAACACAGCGACTATATGAAAATATTAAATACAATAATAGGTTAATCCATTATCTCAAAAACACAGCGGTCGAGATTATCCAGTTGGGCCGTTTTGACCCAACAACTAAATTAAACCCATTAAACAATAGGTTCTAATGATTTCGCAACTTCATAAGGGGACTGATTTTCATTCTTACTATCAAGCGCATGAATACGACAAGCTTCAAGG
>NZ_JNCF01000035.1 GCF_000770585.1 Legionella norrlandica
CTTATAAAAATTTTGTTCCCCAATTAGTTTAACTATTCCCATTTTACGAAGTTTTTACTTCAACGGATGAGTTGGCTCCGCTTAATAAACCTTTACTCCACGCTTTTGCAATTCAAATAGTTTCTTCCATGGCTTGTAACCAGTAGCATCCATAAAGGAACCCAACGCATTCCTAATGATCAAAATATGAGGTTCAGTATGAGTGCTAGCTAATGCTCTCTGAAACGTTTCAACCGCTCCAAAGAAAAATGGACCTTCAATAACATACACCATAACTCCCTCGGGTAAATCAACATTTCTTTCTTGCGACAACTCTTGCGACAGTTGCTCCTCAGAAATACGCTGAATTTCGATGCTCTTAACCATCCGGCGTAGAAACTGTAATACAGCAATGATGACTCCAACATTGACTGCAACGACCAAATCAACAAACACAGTAAGACAAAAAGTAACCAATAAAATGACTACATCAGATCTAGGAGCAACGCGAATGAGTTTAATAAAATGGTGAGCTTCACTCATATTCCAGGCTACTACAAATAAAATAGCTGCCAGTGCAGCAAGAGGAACATTAACAGCTAAAGGAGCAAGAAATAAAATCACTAAAATTAAGGTAATGCTATGAACAACCCCTGCCAAAGGACTATTTCCCCCGTTGCGAATATTTGTAGCCGTCCGAGCGATTGCTCCAGTAGCCGCAAAACCACCGAATAAAGGTGCCGCAATATTTGCTATTCCTTGACCGACTAGCTCTCTATTTGAATTATGTTTAGTACCACTCATTCCATCGGCAACCACAGCAGATAATAAGGATTCAATTGCTCCTAGCATAGCAATCGCAAAGGCAGGGCCAATCAACTCAATCAATCTATTCACAGTGATTTGAGGCCAACTGAAAGAAGGCAGACCTTGAGGTATTCCTCCAAACATACTCCCAATAGTAGCAACCCCTTCAAAATGCCCCAATGACTGTATAAGAGTAGCTAATGCCAAAGCGGCCAATGGGCCAGGAATACGTTTTAATCCTGGCAATTTGTTAGAATAAAGTACGGTTGCTAAAGCACACCCCCCTAACAACGTCGATGGAATACTTAATTGTGGAAAAGATTGCAGCAAATGCCACAATTTTTCATGGAAATGCCCGGCTCCTGCTGAAGGCAGCCCAAAAAAATATTGCCACTGGCCTACCCAAATAACTACAGCTATTCCAGAAGTAAATCCGATAATCACTGGACTAGGGATAAATTTAATAATTGTCCCCAAACGAGCCAAACCAAAAATGACCAAAATAAAACCAGCCATTAAGGTAGCAATTTGTAACCCTGAGATACCATATTGAGCAGTTATTCCAGAAAGCACTACAATAAAAGCACCAGTTGGCCCTGCAATTTGGACTCTACTACCCCCCATAATAGAGACTATAAGTCCCGCAACAATAGCGGTATATAATCCTTGCTCAGGCTTAGCGCCTGAAGCTATGGCGAAAGCCATCGCCAGAGGTAAGGCTACTACACCAACTATTAAACCTGAAATGATATTTCGTAACCAATATTTTTTTTGAAATAAACCTGCTTGGTACGACTCAATGAGTGTTCTCATAAAAATGACCTGATGTATTAGAATTGGCCATTATTATACACATATTGCACAAAATCACGCTAATTTTTTTATAATATTTATCACTTTAATTCACATCTTGTTCTGCTTCTAATATTATATACGCTTTATAACCGGGACAAATTAGTATTATGACACTTACTGCACTAAACGCGATTTCCCCCATAGATGGTCGTTACATAAATAAAACCAGGGCATTAAGTCCTTATTTTAGCGAATTTGCATTAACATATTATCGTTTAATGGTTGAAATCAGATGGTTTGAATCATTAGCTGCAAACGATACCATTCCTGAAGTACCTAAATTAGATGATAAAGCCTGGAAATTTTTATCTGATCTTATTTCCAATTTTAATGAATCAGAAGCTGAACAGATAAAAGAATTTGAACAACAAACCAATCATGATGTAAAAGCCATAGAGTATTATCTAAAAGATAAATTTCAGGAAAATGAACAACTTAAACCTCTTGTTGCATTTATTCACTTTGCCTGTACTTCAGAGGATATCAATAACTTAGCCTATGCTTTAATGATCAAACAAGCGATAGCTCAGGTCATACAACCTACTTTGGCTGAAATTATGGGGAGTATCACTCTTCTTGGAAAACAGCATGGTGACATGGCTATGCTTTCGAGAACTCATGGCCAACCTGCAACGCCAACAACCATGGGTAAAGAATTGGTGAACTTTGTAGCCCGTCTTAAACGGCCACAACAACAATTAGCCGAAGTGCTAATCCCTGCCAAATTCAATGGAGCAGTTGGCAATTATAATGCTCACTTAGCCGCTTATCCTGAAGTCGATTGGCGTAAACATTGTGCTAATTTTGTTACGTCTCTAGGTTTATCTTTTAATGCCTACACGACACAAATCGAACCTCATGATGGAATAGCTGAAGTCTCACAAATTATGGTGCGGGTTAATAATATCCTCTTGGATTACGCACAGGATATTTGGAGCTATATTTCTCTTGGCTATTTTAAACAAAAAACGATAGCGGAAGAAGTTGGCTCATCAACTATGCCACATAAAGTAAATCCTATAGATTTCGAAAATGCTGAAGGTAATTTAGGCTTATCCAATGCCTTATTTATTCATTTTGCCAATAAATTAACTCAATCCCGTTTACAAAGAGATTTATCAGACTCCACCGTATTGCGTAATTTAGGCGTAGCGTTCTCCTATAGCCTGATTGCTTATCACTCGATAGCCAAAGGCAATGACAAGCTGCAAATTAACAAAACCGCACTACAAAAAGATTTGTCTGAAAACTGGGAAGTTTTAGCAGAAGCTGTTCAAACAGTAATGCGTCGCTACAATGTGCCCAATGCGTATGAACAATTAAAGGACCTTACAAGAGGGCAAGTCATCGACGCAGATAACCTCAAACAGTTTATCAAAAATTTATCTATCCCCGAAGAAGCAAAAGAACAGTTAATGAAATTAACACCAGAAACATATACAGGTCTTGCAACCCAATTGGTAAAGGCTTTTTCATGACTGATGAGTTCTCCCAACAAGGGCAATTATTTGAATTTGACGTTCTCGTCATTGGGACGGGATTAGCTGGATTACATTATTGTCTGCAGTTATTAGGTATCCAACCTAAACTGAAAATAGCGTTAATTAGTAAGGCAGAAGCGATTGAATGCAATAGCCGCTATGCTCAAGGAGGAATTGCTGCCGCTATTTCTCCTGAAGACTCCCTTGAGTCACATATTTCCGACACTTTATTAGCTGGAGACGGGCTGTGTTATCGACCGGCCGTTGAATTTATTATTCGTCAGGGCCTGATATCATTAAACAACTTAACGAATACAACGTCCAATTCAAGAAAGAAAATGATGGCCGCTTCCATCTTGCTAAGGAAGGAGGACACTCTTATCGGCGCATTTTTAACTGCGGCGATCAGACTGGGCTGACCATTACTCAAACGCTTAACCATTTAGCGAGACAATATCAACAAATACAATTTTTTGAACACCATGTTGCAGTCAATCTGATTACTCAATATCATCCGCACCAAACCGATAATCAAGGCGAAGTATTAGGAGCCTATATTTTAGACTGCCACCGTAATCGCATACATACTTTTATTGCCAAATGCGTTATTTTAGCTACAGGCGGAGCAGGGAAAACCTATCGATACACTACCAATCCTATGGTAGCAACAGGTGATGGAGTTGCAATGGCCTATAGAGCCGGAGCTCGTGTGGGCAACATGGAATTCTATCAATTCCACCCTACTCTTTTGCATCATCATTCGCTCAATAATTTCTTAATCTCGGAAGCGGTCCGCGGTGAAGGCGCGTTACTTAAAAACCCTGAGACAGGCGAGCGTTTTATGAAACGGTACGCACCTAACCACCTGGAGTTAGCTACAAGAGATGTCGTAGCACGAGCTATTTTTAGTGAAATTGAACAAAGCCAAGCGGGATATGTTCATCTTGATATTACCCATCAAAGCAAGTCCTTTTTGAAGAAACGCTTCCCACAAATTTACTCTACACTATTATCCATTGGCATTGATATGAGCCAAGATATGATTCCAGTAGTTCCGGCCGCACATTATCAATGCGGAGGAGTGCTGACTGATGTAGATGGTCATACCGATCTCAAGCGCTTATATGCTATAGGCGAGGTAGCCTTTACCGGCTTACATGGCGCGAATAGATTAGCAAGTAACTCTTTACTTGAAGCTCTGGTAATGGGTTTAAATGCAGCACGCTGCTCCCTTAAGGACATTACTACTCCCTTGAAATTGCTTGATCACATCCCTAACTGGAGTTCTCCAGGAGAAGTCAATGCAAGAAGAGCCAGCCAAATTAATGCTCAATGGAGAGGATTAAGGGGAGAAATGACTTCTTATGCAGGCATTGTGCGAACTGAAGCAGGACTAGAAGATCTACTACAATTAATAATGAAGCGTAAAAAAATCATTGAAGAATATTACTGGAAACATTGCATTACCAGGGATTTTATCGAATTAAGAAATATCATTCTTAACGCCGAGTTGATTGTTAGAGCAGCGCTTTCCAGAAGGGAATCACGTGGTGGGCATTTTCGTGAGGACTTTCCCAATAAAAACACAAAAGCTCAAGAAAGTATAGCCAAACTAGGACCAGTGGACAGCTCACTAGAGTAGCAATATCCAGTAAAAGATATAAAGAGATTGAGGTGTATTAATGTTTAAAAAATCAACTACTTACCAACCTGAGGCCACTTTGATGTCCATTCGTAATGATATGGCCATTTGTCAAAGTGATTATCCATTGGATTGGTACCAAGAAGATTTCATTCCTTATGCTCAAGAATACCAGGCTTTACCGGATCGCAAGCTCACTACAGTTTTAAATTGGATGAAACCCTATTTGGTAAAAGCTCAAAAACATTTTGGTAAGCAGCTACTCCTTCTTGCTCATTATTATATGGGTGGAGAAATTGTGCGGCTGATTGAACAATTTGGAGGTAAAATTGGTGATTCTTACCAATTAGCATTAATGGCTGCCAATAACCCCGAAAAATCAGTTATCGTAGAATCAGCAGTACATTTTATGGCAGAATCCATCAGCATTTTAGCTAATGAGAACCAACAAGTGTTCATCACAAATCCCAAATCAGGATGCACTATGGAAATGCTTGCCAAAGATTTCATGGTTGAACCCGCTTTTCTTGATTTAAATGAACGTTATGGTGCGGAAAATATTTTACCTGTGTGCTATATGAACACTTCGGGGCGTGTCAAAGCGATGACAGGAGCTCAAGGAGGTGCTGTTTGTACCAGTTCTAATGTTAAAAAAATATTTCAATGGGCTCAAAAGCAAAATAAAAAAATTTTGTTTATTCCTGATCAGCACATGGGCGAAAATGTAGCTTACTGGTTGGGGATTAAAAATCTTGCCTATTGGCCTGGAGGAACAGCAGGCGCTAATTATTCATTGCCAGCCCAAGATAAAAAAACTCTGGAACAATTCGATAAATCAGAGCTCATTTTATTTGCCAGCCAATGCGCCGTTCATACCCATTACCAGGCTGAAATGTGTGAATACTGGCAAAGCGAAGGATACACAACTATTGTCCATCCTGAATGTCGAAATGAAGTTATCAAAGTAGCTGATTATTCCGGATCTACTGCCTTTATATGGGACTATGTCACACACGATAAGGCAGGTACAAAACATTATGCCATAGGTACTGAAAATCACATGGTAGAAAACCTAAAGCAATATTGCAAAACGCTCGGAATTAAAGTAGTAAATCTTGCTGAAGCTCCCAAAAAGGATGCCAGTAAAAGCATAGGTTGCGGCTGCGCAACCATGTCACGCAACGATCCTCCCCACCTTGTAGCACTTCTTGATTTACTCCGGCAAGGCAAGTCCATGCCTTATAACGAAGTAAAGGCCGGTGACGTAGTGAATGAATTCACCGGAACCAGGAACAGACTACCTATCCATGATCAACAGTGGGTAATAGCTAATGCCAAAAAAGCTTTGGAAATGATGATTAATATTACTGAAGACAGGATTTAAATTAATCTATTGTAGCTCGAATTAACAAGGCATCATTAAGGAAACCTAATTCTTACTCAGAGTACGGCCTTATCTAATTCGAGCTACCTTAAATCGCCAATACCCTCGAATTCAAGACACATCAAAGAGAAGGATCGGTCACATAAAACTGGCACTCATTCAAACCTGCGGTACATACATAACCACCTATGGTTTCTATCCAGCTGTAATCAGCACGAGCCGGGATTTTTGACCGAACCTGCCATAAGATAGAATAATCGCCTACAGAATTTCTATAAGTACAAGTTATACCCTGACCATATCCAGCTACCAAGATGTTAGACCTGACAAAACGGGTATTTTCATCCCCTTGTGGGCTATTCGGTGAAAAAGGGTTTACTATCCAGGGTGATGGGGGAACTCCCCATCGTAAGGAGGTCGTTTGCGGATCAGGACAAGTCAAAGCAAAGGTACTCAAACTATATTGAACCAGAGCCAAACCTAAAATAATAGAATAATACCTTTTCATAACAGCTCCATAAACTTGATTGGTTCTATACTTATTTCATGCTCCCATTATTCAATAAATCAAAAGAAATTGTCAAACTAATAACCAATAAAACTCTTTATTAAATAATAAATCAAATTACCCATTGTTAGAATTTATTTCTTTGTTATAATGACCATCTCATGCCGGGGTGGCGGAATTGGTAGACGCGCCGGATTCAAAATCCGGTGGTGGTGACACCGTGTGGGTTCGAGTCCCACCCTCGGTACCAATGAACTATTTTGCAACAGTTCTTAATAGTTCATAATGGCACATAAATGTCTACAAGAAGAAAATACACGAAAGAATTTAAACTGGATGCGATTAGCCTAGTAACTGAGCAAGGATATTTTTGTCTGGAAGCAGCAAGGCATGCTTAATCCTTAAATAAACTGAGGCTGCTCCTATCTATAGATAACATTGTGCTCCAGCTTCTTCTTTTGGAGGTATACTCATTTGCGCTAAAAGCAACTGCACGCTAGGCTGAACTATAGGGTATCTCCATCTTTTTTCAATAACAAGCCGTATTGAATGAATTGCCACCCCTTTTTAATAAGCAAACTATTTTAGCTGTACTGCGAAATCATCATATTGGGTATTTTTTACTACGTGGAAGTTAGCGTTTAGCAATAGAGTAAATTACTAATTTCCCAAGCTCTTGGCGCCTTATTTAAGCCGTACCAGTTAATACTGCCTCAGCAGGTTGCCCTTTCTCTTTTGTCTGTTCTTTTATCAATATCAAAAATGGAATGAAAGACAAAGCAAAGGCGATTGATAATTGATATAAGCCAACCCATCCAATATGCATTTGAATAGTCGCTGCAAAAGGACCAGAGATAATCCTGGGTAAAGTAGATAATGCAACTAATATCGAAAATTGAGTTCCAGTAAACTGCTTGTTTACCAATCGCATAAATAAAGCAACTAACGCGGTGGAACCCATACCCGCAACAAAATTATCTGAAAATACCGCAATTGCCAATAAGACCACATTTTTTCCTACTATTGCCAAGATCACAAAAAGAACATTAGTAAGCGCTTGTAATAATCCAAAGAATAATAGGGAACGAAATAGTGAATAACGCAGTAATAAGAAACCAGCAGTTAAACCACCCAACAATATAGAAACTATTCCCAGCATCTTATTAATATAGCCAATAATATCCAAGGAAAAACCTAGACCTTGAATTAAAAATGGCATCACGATACCGCTGGTTGTTGTTGTGAATGCTTCCCCCAGCTTATAACAAAATACAAACATAAAAAGGTAAATGATACCCGGACGATTTAATAAATCTTTAACGGGTGCAATAAAGGAAATAATAAAATTACTCTTTTCTTTAATTTCAGAAGAAGGCTCCTTACTAAATAATACAGCAAGCATACCTACCGCTATTGCTATCCCCATAAAACGATAAGTAAAAGCCCAACCCATGTGCTCCGCCATTATCAACGCAAAACCGCCAGATAAAAAAAAACGACAACTACTATACCAAAGACCAAGCTAAAGACGCTCCAAGCGCATACTCCGGTCGGGGGAAGATACTCTGCTCTGTGTGCGTCAATGGCAACATCTTGTGTG
>NZ_JNCF01000024.1 GCF_000770585.1 Legionella norrlandica
TCAGGAGATTGCAATCGCTCTCTGGCTGGTGCCACTTCATCATTCTGTAATAAGGTTCTATACGTTCATACTGTTGATAAATTGGTCATATCAACTACTAATCGCGAATCACCGGAAATCCTGGCAAAGGACGTATTACAATTTTATCAGTATTTAACTGTGAAACATGCGTAATACAAGCTAACCTGTTAGTTCCGTTGATGTTCATTCCATCAGAACCACATACCCCTTCTCGACATGAACGTCTATAAGTTATAGAGGGGTCCTGCTCTGCTTTTAAACGCTCTAGCAAAGTAAGTAACATGGGATCACTTTTAGACGGGATCTCTATCTCATAATCTTTCATATAAGGCTTGGCATCCACCTCAGGGTTATAGCGATAAATCGACAGAATCAAATTTTTACTATCAGCCATAAAATATCCTCTTTAGTAAACGCGTTCTTTCGGCTCAAACGGCTCGATATGTTTTGGTGAAGTATTTACAGGACGATAATCTATCACTTCACCTTCCTCAAAATACAATGTGTGCTTAATCCAGTTAGCATCATCTCGTTTAGGATAATCTTCTCTACTATGTGCCCCTCTACTCTCAGTTCTGGCAATTGCAGATAAAGCAGTCGCATAAGCAGTCGCCATTAGATTATCCAACTCCAAAGCTTCCACACGTTCTGTATTAAAAATTTGACTTTTATCATCAAGTTTAGCATGAGTTAATCGGCTTCTAAGAGCTTGTAACCGTTTTAGCCCGATGCCATTACCTCGCCAGTTCGGAATACTCCAAAATCCTCCTGCATTACTCGTTGCATTTCATCTCGTATTACAGCATGATTTTCTCCATCTTTTGAATTTTCCCAACGCTCATAACGAACCAAAGAAGCCGCTATATCTTCCTCACTAACATAAGACATTTCGGGCAATTGGTTGGATAACCATAATTCTTCAACATGCAACCCTGCTGCACGACCAAACACAACCAAATCCAATAAGGAGTTGCCCCCTAATCTATTAGCACCATGCACTGAAACACAAGCACATTCCCCTACAGCATACAAACCCTCAACAACATGCTCTTGATCATTGGTTTTGGTTATAACCTGACCATACATATTCGTAGGAATTCCTCCCATACTATAGTGGCATGTTGGAACAACTGGGATAGGCTCAACAATTGGATCCACACCAGCAAATTTCATTGCCAGTTCACGAATACCAGGCAACCGAGACTTAATCAAGTCGGCACCTAAGTGATCAAGCTTTAATTTCACATGATCTATTCCTTTTTGATCAAATCCCTTACCTTCTCGGATTTCCAAAGCCATAGCCCGAGCGACTACATCACGAGATGCCAAATCTTTCACTCTGGGAGCATAGCGTTCCATAAAGCGCTCACCATCTTTATTAATTAAATAACCTCCCTCACCTCGACAACCCTCGGTAACCAAAACCCCTGCGCCTGCTATGCCAGTTGGGTGAAATTGCCACATTTCCATGTCTTGAAGAGGTATACCTGCCCTTAAAGCCATTCCAAAACCATCACCTGTATTAATAAATGCATTGGTTGTGGATTGAAAAATCCTACCTGCCCCACCGGTTGCCAAAATACAAACTCGCGTTTGAAAAAATACAATTTCGCCAGTTTCCATGCACATTGCAGTAACACCAGCAATATGTCCTTGGGCATTTTTTACTAAATCAAGCGCATACCATTCACTAAATATATGGGTTTTAGCTTTTAAATTCTGCTGGTACAAAGTATGCAACAAGGCATGTCCTGTCCTATCTGCTGCAGCACAAGTACGAGCAGCTTGTTCTCCACCAAAATGCTTTGATTGGCCACCAAACTGGCGTTGATAAATCTTCCCGTTATCCATTCGAGAAAATGGCAAGCCCATGTGCTCAAGCTCATAAACTGCTTCAGGACCAGTTTTACACAAATATTCAATACAATCCTGATCACCAATATAATCGGCCCCTTTCACCGTATCATACATATGCCAGCGCCAATCGTCTTCATCAGCATTCCCCAAGGCTGCAGTGATGCCTCCTTGGGCTGATACGGTATGTGAGCGAGTGGGAAATACTTTTGATAGTAATGCCACTTTTAAACCGGAATTCGCCATCTGGAGTGCAGCCCGCATTCCCGCACCACCAGCGCCTATAATTACTGCATCAAATCTATTACGTGCCACTGTCATGCTATTGCCCCCAAATGATCATAAGGCCCCAAATAAGTTGGATAAGAAGCCACAAAACAACGAACAACTGTACGGATAAACGAATAGCTGTACATTTCATATAATCTGTAGTTACCGTCCAAATACCTATCCAGGCATGCAATGTCAAAGCAGTTACCCCAATTGCGGTTGCAATTTGAAATATTTTATTTGCAAACAAATCATGCCATTGAGAAAAATTCATACCAGGATGAGAAAAAATAAATCCAAATAAAAAAACCAAATAAGCTGCAAAATATACGGCAGTAACTCTTTGAATTAACCAATCTTTTAACCCATTTCCTGTTAAACTGGTGACATTATTTACCATATCCAGATTCCTAGAAAAATTATCGAAATAGCTGCAAGAGCAATAACTAAAACAGCTGACGCACGACCAACGTTAAGACTTTCACCAAAACCCATATCCATTATTAAATGTCTTATTCCAGCAATGACATGATAAATCATAGAAGCACCAAAAGCCCATAACACTAATTTATAATAAGGATGGGTTAAAAACATTTTTGCGTGCACAAAAGATTCTTCAGACTGCAAAGAATAGCTAAGAACAAACAATACGATTGGAAATAATAAAAAAATAAGAATTCCTGAAATCCTATGTAATATAGAGGCAATAGCCATAGGTGGATATTTCAAACTACTTAAATCAAGATTTATCGGTCTTTTCTTGTTCACTATTAATTTCTTCCTTATGTAAGAAAAATGTCATAAATATAGTTTTTTTCTAAATAGCCTCTCCATCTTTACCTTTTAGACTGAATTTTTAAACATAATTCGTAATTATTTTGCAAACAACAGTCTTGAAAAATAAAAACGGCTCTCAAAGGATTATTTAGAATGACCAAATTTTAATTCATGCTTGCGAAGTATAGCACTCTGTTTTTAACACGCAAAGTTCAGTTTCGAAGGAAAATATATAGTCTATTGACCAATTATAAAAAACAGTACTATATTTGCATAACATGGATAAATATGGATCTTTTCGGCTATTGAACATCAGGGGACAACTCACGATTAAAACAAATAGACTTTAAAATACTAGACTGCAATAAGATAATAATTCATGTTATTTTGAGGGTTCCATGCATGCGTGTCAAAAATGGGAATTTAAAAGAAGGCTAATAAGAATTATATGTTTACAATTAGATACGTAGGTTCACTTATTTATGATTTAATTATCTTATCGATCATATTTTTTTCATACACAGCAATACTACTATTATTTACACATGGTAAAGCCATACCACCGGCCACATGTTGGTATCAATTTTCTTTGTTTAGTATCTCCTTTATTTATTACTATAATTCTATCCGATGTGGGGGGCAAACTATTGGTATGAGAGCCTGGAAGTTTAAATTAACTGCAGATTCTCAAAAAAAACCATCCAGACAACAAATCATTGCCCGTTTTTTTTATTTTATTCCATCCATTTTTATTGCTCCTTTCTACTTAAAAGGGAACTATAAACTTTTGCATCAATGGACTAGGACAAGTTTTGAAACTATCCCTCCCTTGGCATGACCAATTCTCAGACGCGTGCCACTCTGTTTTTTTTAACTTTGTCTTTCATAGTTGGGTAAGATTTGTTTCACTTTACTTGGGCATCTTCTGCTGCAAATTGCCAAATAAATTGCATTCTTTGCTCTTTTAGGTCGAAGACATATATGCCAAAACAAAAATAATTTTACCTTCGTGCTGTAGTGGAAGAAGTAGCTGGAATATGTTTATAAATTTCTCTTGGGGCTTCAGACGGATATCCATAACCTTTATCGGCAAGGCGTTTTACAATTTGTAAATAATTCTCGCCCCAAATACCTGGATCAAAGTTAGTGACAACCACGTTATAACTCAAATTAATAACTGATTCAAATGCCTTTCTCTGGGCTATTTCATGACCACCAAAAGCGACCTGAACTTCTGTTTCTCCGCCCACGCCACCTGATTTTAGACGCTCTACCAAAAGGTAGATCATTTTTTCTATAGTATAGAAAAGCTTGCACATTGACATTCCGACACTAAACATATTCTGGCTTTTAGAGGTTGATAGCCTGTCGCCACCATCATGGATAGGATAAACAAATTCACGATCATTAGTGCCTGCTATAATCTCTGGTTCAATAATTATCGCTGGGGTAATGCTATCAATATGAGGAGAAATAACATGAATATGAAAATCAGCCAATGTCGCCATATTAGATAAACTCGCTCTACAATGGTTAATGGATTATTCAAATCCTCTAACATTGCTATTTTGCGATCTGTCAAATCAGTTTCTACAAAACCAGCTTGGATTTCAATCTCACTGCTAGCCATTAATATTTACCTAAAGTAATGATGATATTGTTATATTAGCCCAAAATCTGGAATGACGCATTAAACATAGAAAAGCGAAAGGTAAAAAAGCAGTAAAACCAATGCACAGATAAAATGATATTGGTTTATTTAATGCATCCAATCCTATTTTAAAACATTAGGGCCTATGTAAACTAGACACAAAATACAACCTAAACTCTTAAATTAACAAAGAATCGATGGATCGACGAATAGGCTAACTTCGAGTAAAATAATTATTCCTCATTGAGAACAGTGAGAAATTTGCAATAGAACGGAGTGTAGCTCAGCCTGGTAGAGCACTGCCTTCGGGAGGCAGGGGTCGCAGGTTCAATTCCTGTCACTCCGACCATATAAATAAAGGGTTATAAACATTTTTACAAAACCAAAATTCAATTATAGGGTGCACACAGGGTGCAAATTGAATGTGTTTTATTGAAAAAAATATATCTGGAATCATGCGTAAGATATTAAAATCAATCTACATTAGCTTAATGTTGATAGTTTCCCCTCAGATAAAAGCAACCTCAGATACATGCCATCCCAAAATAAACCCAAGATTACCTCAATATATAACTGGTTATGGAAGTTTGATTGATGAGCAATCTAAAAAGACTACAGACTCAAAAGCTTATGAAAACATCCCTGTTTTAATTAAAGGCTTTAAAAGGAGTTGGTGTGCACACGGTAATTTGCCAGGATTCAATGCAACTTTTTTGTCTTTAAATGAAAACAAAAAAGGGACATTTAATGGCGTAATTTATAGAGTCAGTGATCCCAAAGAAATAGAGCTATATGACACTAGAGAAACTGTTTATTGTAGGAAAGAGTTAAGCGCCGAACAAATTAAAATATATACAAAAAATATTCCTGAAAAAATACAGGTATGGATTTACTATCCAAAATCAACACAGAACGATCAACCTAGCCGTGAGTTTCCGATTACACAATCATATGTCGATATTTTTATTAGAGGTTGCATTAAAATTGAAGAAAAATTTAATATAAAAGATTTTGCTAAAGAATGTATATTATCTACGGATAACTGGCCTGAACACCACTGGGTCAATGATAGAATTTATCCTAGACGCCCTTCAGCATATGAGCCTTATGCACGTAAGATAGATGATCTATTAAAAGAACATTTACCTAAGCAATTTAAAAATGTAACAATCGAATAAATTGTAGGGTTAGCGCAAAAGCATTATTGCGCTAACTCAATCAGTAGATACTTTAACGCACTAACCACACTTTCTGTGCTGTTCCAGCCATGAATCAAGGTCATCCTTCAAATAGCGTATTGATCGTCCGATTTTAATATATTTAGGGCCTGGAGTTCTATTTGCTAAAGTTCCATTTACCCTGTCTTGAGAAAGAAAAGAACGGCTCATGCATATATAATTAGCAGCTTCAGCTTCTTTAAAGACTCTCTTCTCCACAATAAATACCTCCGTATATTTTGGTGTAACATCATAAAACAACACCAATATATACCAAGCATAAGTATTTATCAATTAATTTATACGCGATTTACGTATTCATTAACAGCAGTGATAACAGCTTCAACTTCAAAAGTTCGGCGAGTGGCTGTAAATCTCCCCTTAAATCGATTCATCCCATCCCCTCTCATTTTTGGCGCGTGTTCCTCAAAATAATTTTGCAAATCCTCGGCACTTTCAAGTTGATATTGAACAGTTAAATGTTTTTGATTATCAGAGCTATCACCATCCATTGATTGGTGCATCACTGTTGCATTCAAAAAACCGGGAAATTTAAGCATTTCAAGAATATGCTCGTCTAACCAATCCTTATAATCTCTATATATTTCATTATCAATAGATAGATTCACTTCATATACAACCATGTTTACTCCCTCACAAAACGTAATACAACCAATGTTAATATCGCACAAATACTAATAACAATTCCCGGATTCATAAAACTTTTATGGCTTAATATAACATAGGGCATTAAACCACCAAAAATTGATAAGCTGGTATTATAAGATATTGCTAAAGCCTTACCTCGATGAATGGCGGGAAACAAAGAAACCATAAATGCAGGCAAAGCCGAATTATATAATGATTGAATCAAAGCCAGTAATATCAAACTACAAAATATAACGACATAGTTAAAATGGCTAATATAGTCAAAACAGACATAGGAAAATAAAAGGTACAATGCTGAAGCAGCAGTAATTTGCTTAGTAATACCTACCCGATCGGCCAAAGAACCAAACAGGGGCAAACAGATGAAATAAACTGACAAAGCAATCAACGTCACCCATACAGATTTATGGTGAGTCTGATTTTGAATCACTGAAGATAAAAGAGTTGGCATATAAACAAAGGTCATATAGAAAGCAGAAGCAGATAAACTTGCAGCTACAAAACAAATAACCAGCTCCTTTCTATATTTTTTTACCAAAGATGAAAAATGTTTAGTATCATTCGTCTTCTGCACAAATGGCTCATTAATAAACCTTCTAATCTGGTACAGTGCCAGCCAAATAATAGCACTAATTAAAAATGGTATACGCCAGCCATATTGAATCATCTGCTCATAAGGTAAAAGGTTTAGCAATATAAAAACCGATAAATTTGCCAGCAACAATCCAAGAATTCCGCCCATAAATGCCATACTGCCAGAAAATGCCGGACGATCTTTCCCTTGTTCAACAGCAAATATTAAACCATTAGAAAACTCCCCTGAGATTGATAGCCCCTGAATAATCCGGCAACTAAATAATGCTATCCATAAATCAATGCCAGGTAGGCTGGTGGGCAATAAACCAATAACCGCTGTGGAAACAGTCATCAACAAAGTAGTAACTGACAGTACCTGCTTTCGACCATAACTATCAGACAGATACCCAAAAACCATGCCAGAAAAGGGTTTCACTACATAGCTTACTACATAAGCCAAAATGGTAAAATTAATCGCTGAACTTTGTGAATGGGATGAGAAAAATACGGAAGACAACACAGGAATAAGAAAAGCAAAGATACTTAAATCAAAAACTTCAATAGCAGTACTGATGAAAACGGATATCCTGGCCAGATTTGTCATTTACTTTCACTTCATTGTGTCGTACATTATTTTAGCATTAAATAGATTTAAGCTGTACCTCTAAGGATTTGTTATGATACATGATGTACCCAAAAGGATTTTCCTTCCCTTCGATGAAAAACAAGAACTTCTTTTCAACAAACAATTACGGCCCCTAAATGCCTTGGGATGTGATTATTTCTATTATCTAGTCTCAGATCAAACTTCAAAAAGCAAATCCTACCGATTCTGCACTCATGAAGATTGGATGACTTTCTATTATGAAGAAAAATTAATCGAAAATGATCCATTAAAAAGAATTGTAGAAAAGTCAAACATTTCAGTACTCCCATGGAATCAAGCCAGTTTTATGAATAAGCATGAAAAACAAACCATGTCTGGCCGATCCGCTTTTGGGCTTTATAATGGTGTCTCGATTGTTAGTAAATTCAATAACAAAAATTACATATTTGTATTGGCAACTGAACATAGAGATCATGACTTAGCAAGGTATTTGCTATTGGAAAAAAATTATGAACTAAAGAAATTAATGCATGGGTGTATAACCTCTTTAGAAGGATGGCGTGCTTAGGGCTTATGATTCTGATTGATTTACAAGAGCATTAAATAAATTAACCAACTTGAGCTGTTTAACCCTATTTACTGTAACAGCACAGAGCTGGGGATTGCCAACTACTATTGCTAAACTTTGAGCTCTTGAAATGGCAACGTTAATTCGATGCTTATCGAAGAGAAAATCAATCCCTCTAGGTGATTCATTCGCATCGCTGGTACACATACTCAAAAATACAATGGGCGCCTCTTGCCCTTGGAATTTATCAACGCTACCAACACGCGCCTGATCACCAAGAGCTTGCCTGAGTTTATTAACTTGATAATTATATGGAGCAACAAACAATATATCATTCCAACCAATCTTACGAGTTTCTCCCAGCTTTTCTATAAATGTCCTGCCAATTAATTCTTGAGCTAATAGATTTATTTCACTGACTTCCTCATCTGAAGCGTAGGTATTACCTTCATGCTCCACAGGAACAAAGATTATGCCAGCCTCTTTGTTTAATTTTCCTTGGTAACCATCAGGTACTTTAACAACACGCACATCATTATCAGGATGTGGCTCAAGGTTATTATCATATATAAATTTACTGATAAAGTGATTGACTGCTGAATGCATTCGATAAGTGGTTCCTAAAAATACTCCCATATCATCGGCAATCGTAGGTGTTTCATGTAATAAATAATCTAAAATAGAAAGACCGCTTTCACCAGGATGTGTGCCTTGTGATGGCTGCCCTAATTGCATTTGATCACCCATAATCACTAAATTCTTAGCAGAGCGGCTCATAGCAACCAGATTAGCTACTGAAACCTGCCCTGCTTCATCTATAAATAAATAATCAAGTTGATCCACCATATCATCCCTGGCAAATCCCCATGCAGTAGTGCCTATAACGCAGGATGCCACTATATTATTAACAAGGTCACTATTCTTTAAAATAGATATATTTATTGCCTGCAAGTTAGAATCCGTATCTCTGGTACAAGTAAAAATCCCATTAATGCTTTGCTCAAAACAATATTCTTTTGTTTTTAACAATAAATGGTTGATGGCTTTGTGACTATTACTTGCTATACCAATCTTCGCGCCAGTTTTAATAAGATCTGCTATGATATGTTTTGCAGTATGCGTTTTCCCCGCCCCTGGTGGTCCTTGTATAGTTAAATAACTATTATCTAAATTTTTTACAGCTTGAATTATCTGTTGTAGCTTTATATTTGGTTCATGACTCGGAGCTATAGCACCACCACAATGATTTTTAATACGTGGTTTTGAACGTCTTAAAAAATCTAAAATAGCACACTTACCAGCTCGACCGCTGTCATAATCCAGTACTAATTGATAAATGGCTTTTGGAATAGGATCTGGATTAACATATTGATCTGGAATTAAAGTAATTAAAATTGGTGGCTCTTCTCTAGCTTGTAATACAATCACCCCGTTTTCTAAATTGCTCTCTTCACTACAAAATTTCACTTTTACATTTTTGCCATTTTCGTCTTTTAATCCTAATAAATAAAAATAATCAGCTGCCCCTTTAAATTCTTGCATGGGATCAAATTGATATTCATAAGCTAAATTTTTTGCTCTTGATGTTGGCTTAAATGGCGCCCTCTCCGTTCTCTTGCAAAATGCCAAGCAGTCTAAATCATCAAATAATTCTTCCTCGCTCAAACCTAATCTATCAAATAAACGCCAGAAAAGTGGCTTTAACTCTCGGCGGTGAAATTCCAACATCCAAGCTAAATTTTCTGTTAATGCTGCATACTCTGGATCGTCAGATAATCTCTGCCTTGCCTTGGTTAACAAGCGATCTCGTAATTCAATGCATTGGGTTATTTCTTCTTTTGGTTCAGGTTCTACTATTTCTGTTTTACCTAGATAAAGAATACAATTAGTTTTCTGCTGCTCTCTCAGCCAAGCAACCAACTCCTGAGTTGAATTACAATCATCAATGTTATAATCACGAATATTCTTTAATATGTTAGAGGTTTCCCAAGTCTCACCTTGTTCATCACGCGAGTGCAGATCTCGCCACTGTTCATAAAATACAACTGAATCACCACCAGTCCCAACTTCGGTTTCACGTTTATCACGGTAAAGATGCTCGACGTTTTTTATAGAATACCTTGGTTCGCCCAGCAAAAGGCTGCCCTTCACGATTTTATATAGATCAACAAAAACTTCATTTCGCAATAGCTGATCAAGCTCATACTCACATATACCATAGCGCCCCATTAATTTACGACACGCAGCTATTTCATAATTGGCATAATGATAAATATGCATCATTGGATCACATTGCCATCTTGCATAAACCCAATCAATAAACTGTTTAAAAGCCTCTTTTTCTTGCATCTCATTATGCGCCCAATAATCCTTAAAGCATCGATTACCTTTCTCATCAAAATAGGTACAACCCCACAAATATTCCAAACCACCCTCTTCTAAAGGGTATCCCTCAATATCAAAAAAAACATCGAGTGGCGAATGTGGTGGCAACAACGCAAGTCCTGATTTTTCATTGGGTGTCGGTGCAATAATTTTATATTGCGGCCTTTCTTTTCCTATACTTTCTTTTTGTATAGTAGCCTGCGCTTTGAGACGCTCTAAAACATCAGAATTAATACCAGGTATACGATTTAGCTTTATATCAATTAGTTGCTGCATTGTTTGAATACCAGCTTTATTTAATTTTTTAATCTGGCTTTTTGTAATATTAGCAATCTGAAATAAATGATCCCTTTCAATCAAAAGCTTTTCTGCATAACTCGACCAGCAGCCCCATTCCTTTGAATCTGCGGGATCTGGCATATTTCGATAATCAAATTGTTCTTGGCTCAACAAAAAACTTTCTTTTAATGAGAGGTAATAATAGAAATAATCATCAACTTTAAATGCTTCATTTTTACCATTTCCGAGGACAATAATAATATTATCAGGTCGCCTACCTTGAATGGCTTCTAGCATTTCAGCATAACAACATAGCTGAATAATAAATTCAGGTTTTGCTTTGTGTGATAGTTTTGCATCCCAGACCTCGTAATGATAATCACCAAATTTACTTTCGCCAGGTGCCTTAACTAGAAAGTCTGCATATCCAAAGAACTGTTGATTTTCTAAATAAGCCTGGACTATAACATCTGTGCCATTCTTCATGGCTTCTAAAGTTAATTGCTGCTTTAACTCGATTGTGCTTGCCTCAATTTTTTTAATAATTAATCCTTGAGATTTGAATAATTCTTCTCGTGCTTTTTCATGTTGAAACCCTTTATTTTGAAGAACTTCCATCAGCTCATCTTTTGGATCTTTTTCAGGTGCTTTATCAGGAAACTCTAAAGAGAAACGATTCATCCAAGATGCAAAGGGGCTGATCATGAAGAGGGTTAGATCTGTTGGTGAAAAACGACCCATACCATCTATTAGTTGCATTACTTATTCAACTCCAGACGAATCATTTTTATCAGTAAACCATTTATTAAAGTCAGGATCGCTTGATTTTGGCGTTGGGCTAGCATTGTGTGTTTGGATCCTTATTGGAACTGAAAAACTTGAACCAAAAATAAGCGCTTGCTGCCTCGGCAAACCTGCGATTCTATTTAATTCTAGTTTATCTACCCATTCACTAGCTGCACTTACTGATCTTAGATCTTGCTCTGAAGTCAATCTAAATACTACCCAAGTTCCGCATTGTGACAAAACTGTCGATGACATTTCAGAAGGTCTTTGAGTACTGATTAATAAGCTTAAACCGAATTTTCTTCCTTCTTTAGCTAATCTTTCATAAGCTAGATTTTGATGCCTCCCTTCGTCATCACCAACAAACTGGCGCAAATAATGATGCGCCTCTTCTAACACAAGTAGTGTTGGATAGCTCTTTTCTTGTCCTCTATTAAAAAGCTCGAATGCAAATAATTCTAGTAGTGCACCAAGTACTAACGGCATCAAATCGTGAGCAACATCACGTAAATTAATAATATGAATAGACCAATCGCTACCCTCACATCCAAATATATCATTAACAACTTTGCTACCTTCTTGCTCCCAAGAACCTTGGTTATCATTGCCAATAAAATCCTTTTCATTAATATCAACAATACTTGTAAATAATGGATCATCGACTAGGCGCTTAATTCTTGTAATTAGCGGAGAAACATTGGAATATAAGAAAGCATCTCTTGTGACACTATTATTTCTATCAGGCTTAAGCGAGTAACTTTCCGCTACGAGAGCAGAAAGTGCCGACATTTTTGGCCATTTGGAAACAAAGTCAGCCTGCCCATTTCTTAGCTTTTCTATCCCATCCCAAGCGCTTTTTGCGTCACCTGTTCTGCAATCATCAAAAAATATAGGGCTATCACTATCATTTAAACCAACACCAGATGAATTCTTAAAACATTTAACTTTATTCAAATTATCTATAGCAAAAGTTAATGCTGGCCTCTGTGTTTTTTCACTAGGCATCAGCAAACGGGAAAGCCCATGCCTACCTAAAGCCATGTATGGGATTCTATACCCTTCTTTACCGCCTATTTTAGTTGTTTTTACTGAATCATTTTTATTGACAAAAGCATTTTCATACTCACCATTGATATCAAAAATAACAATCCTGGGCTTTGGAAATTTATGCATTTGTTGCAGCATACTTGCAATAAAACAACTTTTACCTTGACCTGTTGAACCTAAAACAGCGGTGTGCCGATTCAACATATTATTTATATTTACCTTTATGCTATCAAATCCTCTAGTGTCTGTTCCGATTATAATTGATTTGTCTTTATCTATGTTAGGTTGGACTACAGCAAGTAATTCATTGTCACTTAATGGGAAAGCTTCAGCACCTAAAGCAGGTGAAGCCAACGAATCTGGCATAAAATTTAGCTCTTCATTTTTTCGCTTTATATGCCCAACAACAACAGCTAAAACCTGTCTTAATGGTTCCGTATCTAAACGATTTTTTTGAGTTGTATATTTATGAGCCTCTTTTGGCTCAAGAAAAAGCAATGAAATTATCCGTAATACTAATAGTCTATTTCCACCATCAATGCCGAAGAGGCCATTAATTTCTGTTACAGCCGACACTCCATCACGATGCGCTGCAAATTGCCCTTTATAAGTATCTTTAAGGTTCAGTGTAACTTTTGAGCCTTCGATGGCAACAACATAACCAAATGGCTCCCTACCTTTTATGTTCACATATTTTCTCCTATACCTATATCTTCGCGAGCAGGCGTATTTTGTTCTTTATTTTCATTGATCAGTTTCTTAATTTTCAATGCATATTCGTCATATATAACTGGCTGAGGAAGATATGTAACGAATGAATCAAAGAATGCTTTCTCTTTACCGCCAATAATTGTAATTTGTGGCGATTCTAGTTTTAATATCGATTGAATCGATTTATTGATATTAATGTTATTACCATCAAACTTTTCAAGTTCAGGCAAACAAATCACCAATTGCAATGTTGGATTTAATAAAGCTCTTTTTACAATTTGATTTAAATGTGAATCGGAAAATGAATATCCAATAGTAATCAGACAAGTCTGTGATTTTGATAAAAATTCAGTGAACCTTCTGAGCAACTCACCAAGAACAAACCCAACAGTTTGAATATATTTTGCAGCTGACGGAAAAACTATGGGTAATTTGTGATTATCCTTTTTATCTAAAAAATTTTGAATATCCGACCAAATAGTGGCTGCTGGGTATTCTAAATACTCTCCATCCAATTCCTGCCAAGAAAGTGAGCCGTGTAGCTTCGCTAAGAAGAATCCATAAGTTCCAAATCGAGCTTCACCCCTTGCTGATAAATTAGAGTATCCCAAATCAAAAACATGCGGCGAAAAAATCCGATTATGCAATCCCTCAAATCCATTATTAATTTTCCAGCCCAAGGTCTCCCCTGCCCACTCCATGGCTAAATCATAATTTGTAGTAAAAATCCATGGTGCTGGTTGACCGACCTGTCGTGATCCGCATAATGCTTGCAATAAAGCACGATGAGAATCCAACTTTCCATCATCCAGATCAACAAGATGAGGACTATTCCACCATTTATCTTGTAGCACTGATGCTTTGATGATTGATCGATATAAATCAGCTTTGGCTTTTTGTAATTGCTTAGTAAGCTTTGTCTTTCCCTGTCGAATCCATTCCTTTTCGGCAATCTCTAATGTATCTAATAATTCTTCTACATTGATACTATCATCATTGAAGAATGTTTTTTTCTGCAACCAATCAGCAGAATCACTATAATCATCTTTAAAGCTTTTCCAAACATCGCCCATTGTTTTACCGCCAGCGGATATGGATGCCCCTGCCCCAAGTAAAACTCCTATGTTTTCTAATCTAATTACAGATGCCAAGTGCGCTTCAAGCTCTTCTCTATTTAAATATGTTTTCCCTCGCTTAGCGACAAATTTATCTTGGCTTTCCATACTCATACTAACGCCTCATCAAATAGGAAAATATTAGATACCATTTCTAACCTCCTTCAACGCCCGACTAAAGAAATGTTTAATCGCCTGATTCCGTGCCTCAGCATCTGTCATGATTATATTTTGCAATTGATTATCGCGCTGGAATAATTGGATCGCGCTTTCAAAAAATGCCTGAGAAAAAGCACCAAAAACCACATCCGGCGGGTTATTTTTCAGCATATCTTTCAAATTATCATTACTTAGTATTTCTTGATTAACTTTCTCAAAACGCAAAAAGTCTTCTTTAGTAAATTCATTGCCATGACGCTGATTGAAAGACTCAATAATTTCAGATAATGAACGCTCCTCATCTTCCGTGTAAGCATTAGCACCAAACTCTTTGATAGCAGATAGAGGAGAAGTTGTGCCAGGAGATAACGAAGCTGAACCCTGTTCTTTTTTCTCTATTCTGAATGCCTGTAAACGAATCATATCGTCTGTAATCTCAATTTCAGGTGGCACTTCTCGGTTAGGCAGTAATCTATTAAGCCATGATGCATAGGAAAAAAGCTTTTCCAGCCATGTGTCCTGCAAACTCATCACCTGCGCAACAAATGAATAAAAACGCATGTAGCTCTTCAGCAATTGTCGAAATTCTTCACGCTTTCCTTCGTCTTCTTCATATTCAAAACGTTGGACAGCATTCTTAACCAATTTTTCTAGCGCGATTCTATCGTGTGGATCAAGCGCTCCTTTGTAGAAAACCTCTGAGAAACGGTTGACTTCATCTTCGTCGATAATAGAAAAAGACTTAATGCGACCTTCCAATTCATAAACTTGATTAGGGTCAGATATCTCCTCCAGCGACGTGACTTCATAAAATGGTCGAAATGCATTTTGAATATCTTCAATCGTATTCTGGAAATCGAGCACGTATGTATTAATTTTTCCTGGGGTAGTACGATTTAACCTTGATAGGGTTTGTACTGCTTGTAAACCATCCAATTTTCTATCGATATACATCGCGCATAACTTTGGCTGATCAAAGCCTGTTTGATATTTCTCTGCCACAATCAATAATTGAAAATCTTTATCAAATTTTTCTGGTAATTGGGTTTCAGCGAAGCCATTTAATTCTGCTTCGGTGTAGGTTTCACCATCGATTTCTAGCTCACCTGAAAAAGCCACCAAGGCTTTCACACCTACATACTGCTTCTCTTCAATATACTTTTTTATACCAAAATAATATTTAAGTGCATGTTCACGACTTTGAGTGACAACCATTGCTTTAGCTTTGCCATTTATCTCTTGCATCACATGGCGACGGAAATGCTCAACAATAACCTCCACTTTCTGAGCAATTGCAGTTGGATGTAATATCGCAAATCTGGCAACACGGCGATGCGCTCTTCGTCCTTGCAATTCCGGATCATCTTCGATGGTTTTTTCCAGCTTATAGTACTGTTTGTAGGTCATGTAATTTTGCAACACGTCAAGAATAAAGCCCTCTTCAATTGCTTGGCGCATAGAATAAAGATGGAACGGATATGGCAAACCGTCTGATCCTTTTGTACCAAAGCGTTCCAATGTGACATTACGTGGTGTAGCCGTGAAAGCGAAATAACTGATATTAGCCTGTGGCCCACGTTGGCGCTGATACTCAGCAATCATATCTTCTATATCCGAAGGAGTGTTATTGCCTTCTTCACGTGTCAAAGTTTTTGAGAGGTTATCAGCATACTTACCGGACTGAGAGCCATGCGCTTCATCTATTAGCACAGCAAAACGGCGTTTGCTTTGACCCGAGATTTCCTTTAGATGATCAGTCGAAAATTTATGAATAGTAGTAATGATAATACGCGCACCTTGCTTAATGGCTTCTTTCAACTGTCGCGAGGTGCCATCAATCTTTTTCACCACACCCTTAGTTTGCTCAAATTGGGCCACAGTATTTTGTAGTTGACGATCTAACACTATACGATCAGTCACAATAATGGCTGTGTTAAAAATTGGTTGGTCTTTTTCATCATGTAGAGTAATCATACGGTGAGCTGTCCAACCAATGGTATTAGATTTACCTGAACCTGCTGAATGCTGAATTAAATAGCTATGACCTGGGCCATGTCGTTTTGCATGTCTTAATAACTTCAATACAGCATCTAACTGCTGAAAGCGTGGAAATATCATGACCTCTTTACCATCTTTTACTTCCAGGTGCATAAATCGTCCAACGATATCAAGCAGAATATCTCGCGAGAGGATGGCTTTTCCTTCTGGTTGGTCAGCATAAAGATAACCAACACGAAATTCATCGGCGATATCAGGGTTTCCTGCGCCACCATTATGGCCTCGGTTAAATGGTAAAAATCGAGTTTTACCGTTTGCTAATCGTGTCGTCATAGAAACATTGTCTTCGTCCATTGCGAAATGAACCAATGCACCTTGTTTAAAGGTTAGTAATGGCTCACCTGCTGGGGAACGATCAGTACGATATTGTTTTTCAGCATGACGGAACGTCGTACCCGTTGATAGATTTTTACATTCGATAGTCGCTAGGGGAATACCATTAACAAACAGGCCAATATCAATACGATTATCATGTTTACTGCTATATTTGAGCTCGTCAATAACCGAGAGAATATTGGCCTCAAAGAGCTGTAATAGTTCTTTATTAATACCCGAAGCAGGTTTGAAAAAGCAAAGAGAGAATTTAATACCAGGAATGAGCTTGATACCCTGACGCAGCACATCCAGCGTTCCGCGAGATTTCAAGGCCTTTTCCAATTGCTTGAAAAATTCGGTTTCGGCGCTAGCAGAATATTGAGCTTGTAACCGTTTCCATTCATCAAGTTGAGTGGATTTAATGAATTCCATCACTAAAGTTTTATCGAGTGCTGAAGCACGATCAAAATCTTCTGTGCTACGATGGACATAACCTAGTTTTTTAACCAGCTGATCGATGACATGATATTGCAGCACATTTTCTCGGCGGATAGTGTCCTGAGAGTAAATTCGTTTAGTTGTATCCGTCATGCTCGCATTGCCTCCTCGATATTATCGAGGCGCTCATCGGTGCTACCTCTTTTTTTCCAGGATTGTATGTCCAATTGCCCTGTTATGGCTTCGGTGATAAGTGACTCCTTAAACTGCTTAAGGTCTTCTATTGACTGTCTAATCTTGAGTGATACTTCATTTTTTTTCGAATTTTTAGCAAAAAGTTCAAGTCCAATCTTTTTTTGTACATCTATATCTGGGATGTATGGAACACTGCAAGCTGATATCTTACCTATTGGAATGCCAAACCTTGTAACACCTTGGGCCACTAATGAAAAATAATCTCTAACTATCTTAGTTTTAAGCCCCCAAAATAGAAAACGTCCATCTAGCTTAGAAGTGTTAGGTCGGATTATCGCTATGTGATACCCACAAACAGTATTTTCTTTCGTACTTTCAATATATACAGGAATGGCAATATCATCAGGAGTTTCAGAATCTTTAGTAACTAAAACCTCACCTCCGTTCATTGAAAATTTTTGCTTCTCGTAAGCTGTCACTGAACCTTTAGGTAATTGCGTATGTGAAGTAACAACATCATTATAGTAAACATCAGTATAATGAATTACATTCACTGATATTTCATCTTTATATATGTGTTTATCAACATTACTGAGTTGAACTGAAGCAACTGTTTTTAATTTACGAAACGGAAAGCGGGAAATAATTTCATTTACCTCCCCATTAAATCTTAATTGAAGTATTTCAATTAATTGACTCTTCTTCTCAATCAACTGATCAATACGATCGGTTTCATTATCAATAAATTCAACTATTGCGTTCTGCTCGCTTAATGGAGGACAAGGAATAAAAACATTTCCAAGCTCGCTAAAATATAACCTTAACCTCATATCCATAATACCTTTAGACCAACGCCTAAATTCACCTTGTGTCAGCTTTAGTCTAAATAAATAATGATAAAACTTGGGATTTATAGATGTAGTTCTTGCTCTTAAGATGTCATATGCAGGACTTGTCACTCCATTATATTCAGAGTATCCAACCGCACCCATCCAAGCCAAAAGCTTATTAACAACAAGATCGCCTTTTCTTACAATCCAATAACCATCTGTAGTTGATGCTTTATTGCCTTTCTGCTCAAGCTCTTTCCTTGGTTTAACGCCTATATCGGTATAAACGGACAGCAGTTCCATGCCGTGATTATCTTTTGATGACTCACATGCTAATCTGAAAAGACTTTTTACTCTTACAGTACTCCAATGACCAGGAGCTTTACCAAACCAATATTTATTTTGGGTATTACTCATGTCAATACCTCTTTCAGTAAATTAGCAATTTCTGTTTCCAATTGCTTTAACTCTACATCAATCTCAGCCACAGGCCTCGGGGAAACATATTTGTAAAAATAACGATTAAAATTAATTTCATACCCTACACGACCAATCTCGCCATCGGTGGCATCCTTGTGATTTTCATCTACCCAAGCATCGGCAACAAAAGATTTTACTTCTCGTTCAACATATTCTCGCCAATCTTCTTTTAGAGGTACTAATTCATGATCGCGTAAATCTGTATCAGGTTCAGGATTGCCTTTAACGTCACAACAGATGTCAGCAGTTTCATCTTTCTCTGAAAGCGTTGTAAGAATCGCTTTTTTTAATGGAGCAGTTAACTTGAAACTTAAATTTTTTAATGCTGTTTTAAGTGCTTTCTCAAATGCATCACGATTTTTAAATTGCTGTTTTAATATGTTGTCATTAAGTGCGGTTAATAATTCTTGTTGCTCAATTTCGGAAAGTTTTAGAAACGTATTTTCTTGTTGAAGCAATTCTAAGCGTTCTTTGCTTCCTTCAAAATTTAGCTTCAAAGGCCGCTCAATGCGTATTTCTCGATAACCAAACTCTTGCCTATCAAAAATTTTAGAAAATTCACTCCAATCTCCATCACCATTGAGCATTTCATTATAAATTTTAACAATTTCGCTACGCGCATGATCTGGAATCTCCCGACGTTTGCTACCAAGACTTTTTCGCATGGATTGCCAAAATCGTTCGCTACTTGCATCAATGAGTTGTACCTTTCCTCGACGGTTCTTATCCTTCTTATTTGTGAGCATCCAAACATAAGTTTGTATACCAGTGTTATAAAACAAATCCGTAGGTAAGGCGATAATCGCCTCTACCCAATCATTTTCCAACATCCAGCGGCGAATTTCACTTTCACCAGACCCTGCCCCACCTGTAAAAAGAGGTGAGCCATTCATCACTATGCCGATGCGAGAGCCTACTTCATCATCTCGCATTTTTGAAATCATGTGCTGCAAGAAAAGTAACTGTCCATCAGATATACGCGGTAGTCCAGCTCCAAAACGACCATCCATCCCTTTTTCTTGCGCTTCTTGCTTAATAGGATCTTGGTACTTTTTCCAATCTACCCCATATGGAGGATTGGAAAGCATGTAGTGAAATTTTTTATCCTTATGAGCATCTTCTGTTAACGTATTACCGAAAGCAATTTGTTCTGGGTTATGACCTGTCACTAGCATGTCAGATGTGCAGATACCGAAGGATTCTGGGTTTAATTCCTGCCCGTAGAGCTCAACACGAATTTTAGAGTTATATTCCTTCATTGCCTCTTCCATAAGTGCGAGCATACCGCCGGTTCCACAGGCAGGATCATAAACTGTACGAATGATTCCTGAACCCGCCAATGCATCAGCATCATTAATCAACAACAGATCCACAATCAAGCGAATGACTTCACGAGGTGTGAAATGTTCCCCTGCCGTCTCATTCGAAATTTCAGAAAAGCGGCGAATCAAATCTTCAAAGAGATACCCCATCTCCATGTTGGAAACATTATCAGGATGTAAATCTATCTGGCAGAAAAGATCGAATACTTGCCATAAAATTCCACCATCCTTTAGGCGCTTAAGCTGATCAGTAAAAAGAAACTTTTCAAGAAAAATATCGCGGACGCTGCTATTAAAACTGGTAATATAGTCTAATAAATTCTTATGTACATCGCCTGGATCTTGATTTCGAATTTTACTAAAAGTGAGATTATTGTAGTTATAAACTTTCAGACCACCACCAACAGCATTAAATAACATCATGTCTTTGGTATGATCATCTATTCCTTCAGGTAAATTCTCGTATGCACTTACTACAGCATTTTTTGAAGGTTCTAAAATACAATCCAATCGACGCAAAACAACAAATGGCAAGATAACCTTACCATATTCTGACTGTTTGAAATCGCCTCGCAGTATTTCAGCTATAGACCATGAAAATGTACTCAGATTTTGTATCTTTTTATTATTTTCATTCTTCATCTTTGGTTCCAATTGAATGCATGAGTTACCTCGAAAAATTAATAAGTAAGAACAACATAAATGCGCAAGAAACAGTCAGCATTGTAACTAATGTTAATAATGTAAATCGATTTGCTTTACGCGTCTGCTGAGTCAAATCCTTTGCTTCCGTTAGTGAATCTGATACCACGTTTTTCATGACTTGAACGAATTCATTGGTGGCTTCCCTCAGTATTTTGTTCATAGCTTCTTTACTACTAGCCAATGCAGCATTTAGTACTTTCTCAGCTTTGTCTTTAGCATCAACCTTCCATTGAGAGGAAATGCTCTCCATTTCCTCTTTGAATTGAGTCAGCATTTCCTGTTGTGCTTTTCGATTTTCCTCAAGCAGCCTGTCATTCATGGTTTGGAAGATAAGAACTGGATCATCTCTACCCAGAACAACACCATGCTTGCCTGCAATGTCTTGAATAGCCTCATTAATTTTCTCTGACATTAGATCACCATAGCGTTATCAATCTGGCTGAATAGTTGATCCCGTATCAGCTTTAATCGCTGCCTGGTCATAATATTTCGCTCAGGGGAATCGATTGCCTCATTAAATGTAATTTTTTGTTGAAGCATATTTGAGAGATCATGGCCGAAAGTTTCTTCCTTTAAATCAGGAATATTGATTATTGCTGCGATTCGGTCTTTGGTCTCTTTGTATACCCTTAGTTGCTCAAAAGGCTTTCCTTCACTCTCAATCTTTCCCCAATAGGGATTTAGCCACACAACATAGCGAACATCTTCTGGAAATTGATTTACCAGCTGAGCAAAGCCATTTATTGTGTCCAGTAACGCTTGACCACCAGTGATAACGGTATGGATGATAAGTTCATGCCCCATGTCTTTTAACAAGGTGGGCACTTGGTTGGTGATGAGATAATGCGATAAAGGCACAAAAGAACTGGCGCCATTATCAATAATCACGTCATTTTGTGTATTTGCAATTTTTTCAATTAAGGTGTCAAAATGGCGCGGATTGATTTCATCGCCTTCCATAATATTTAGGCGTTCGACATTAAGTGACTTAAAGCCATGAAAGGTGGCGTTAATGGGATCGGTATCAATACAAAGTGGGGATTGTGCTTTATTAAGTTTGTACTGAGCGGTAGTTGCCGAGACAAAAGATTTACCGACACCGCCTTTGCCCTGCATCGTGATATGTATTTTTGCCATTACAAGAGTTCCTCCGGATTGGGTATTGGATTAAAAGTAAAACCTTTGATTTCATTGGTAGTTTTACTTTTGCTCTGTTTATCATCCTTGGTGTTTTCCTGCTCTGACTTAATTAACTTAAGTACGTAATGCCTAAATGCCTTGTAGCCGAATGAAATTTGTCCTTCATCAGATAAAGTTTCCCAAACAGCTTTCATCGAACAGCCCTTATCAAGGGCTTCTCGAATGTCTTCTTTCAGTGCGATAAATTGAATCTTAGCATTGGTTCGCCCGTTCTTTTTTTCTGACTGATTTTGGATTACCCGTTCGGAAAGTAGTTTTTTCATTCTTCTTTGGCGTCAATTTTTTTATTTTAAAAAGTCTAAGTCATAATTAAGATTGGAACAAGAAAAAAGGAATATTTTAGAACTATTAAGAATTTACTAGAATATAAAAATGAGTATTTTAGCATTATAAAAGAACTTTTAGGAATAATTTGGATTATTTTAGTTCTATAGGCAAAAAAGTTCTTTAAAAATCGTTGCAAGTTCCAAAAAGTTCCTGATATGATTCTTTAAAGTGATCTGGAAAAGCAGGGCAAGATAGGTGAAGTTAGCTAACCAGCAAGCTGGCTATCAATCTTCACAAACCTTATTCGCACCTTCGGTGCTCAACGGGTATCTTGCTTTTTGAGATCAAAAAGAAAACAATTAATCAGTACCTAAAGGATTGCAAACCACTTGTTAAGAGGTCAGCATCCTTATGGACGATAAGAATAAACTACCTACCAGAAAACACGGCCGCCACCTACGTGTTCCCGTTCTTCCCGATGAAGAAATTGCAATTAAATCTCATGCCGCCCAAGCAGGACTTTCTGTTGCCGAATATTTACGTCGGATTGGGTTGGGCTATCAAATCCAAAGTGCCATTGATAAGGATTATATTCTCCAGTTATCCAAAATAAATGCAGACATGGGAAGGCTCGGCGGTCTGTTTAAGCTCTGGCTTACCCAGGATAGACGTGTCGCATATTTTGATCATCGAAGGGTTAAAGCTTTGTTGGATCGCATTCAAACAACGCAGGATGCAATGTTTGAAGTGGTGAAAAAATTATGATTATTCGCCATATCCCAATGAAGTCAGCAAGACTGAGCAGCTATTCAGCTCTGGTAAAATACATTACTGATGAACAAAATAAACAGGAACGAGTAGGTAAAGTCAGGATATCAAACTGTAACAGTGTTGATCCTACCTGGGCTATTCATGAAGTATTGGCAACTCAGGCGAGAAACCAAAGAGCTAAAAGCGATAAAACCTACCACATGCTCATATCTTTTGCCCCAGGGGAAAATCCCCCCAACGAGGTATTGAAAGCTATAGAGAAAAGTGTCGTATCATCTATTGGATTCAAAGATCATCAAAGGATTAGCGCTATTCATCACGACACAGACAACCTTCATATTCATGTTGCCATCAATAAAATTCATCCAAAAACCTTTAACATGATTGAGCCGTATAAAGCTTATAGAGTTTTTGCAGATGTGGCATCGAAGCTGGAAATTGAGTATGGTCTTGAAATAACCAATCATCGAACCCGAAAAAGTCGTTCAGAGAATATTGCCGATGATATGGAACAACATTCTGGCATTGAAAGCTTGATTAACTGGATAAAGAGAAATTGTCTGGAACAGATTAACCAGGCCAACCATTGGAATGAGGTTCATAAAATCCTATCCCTTCATGGCTTGGAAATTCATATTAAAGCTAATGGTCTGGTCTTTTGTAGTGAGGTAGGACTTATAGTTAAGGCAAGCTCTGTTTCACGATGCTTTTCCAAAAAGAACCTGGAATCCAGGCTTGGTGAATTTAAGCCCTCACCATTTAGTACTGAAAGATCCAGGCAAAATATTTATCGTTATGAACCACTAAATAGGAAAGTTATCGGTTCAGAAATTTATGCGCGTTACCTACATGAAAAAGAACATGGCAAAACGCTGCTTGCCGAGAAACTCAAACATCTACGTGAAGCTAAAGCCAGACTGATTACGAAAGCCAAGAAACGTGGTCGAACCAAACGAGCAGTTTTGAAGTTAATGAAAGCCCCGAGGACTCAAAAAAAATATCTTTACCAGCAAATCAGCAAAACCCTTTTGAAAGAAATTGAAAAAGTTCGCCAAAATTATGCCAAAGAACGAAAGCATCTTCTTGAATTACATAAAAACAAAACCTGGGCTGATTGGTTGCAGCAAAAAGCTCGGGAAGGAGACAAAGAAGCCTTAACAGCTATGCGTTATCAAAATCGAAAAAATCAAAGTAATTATTCCTTATCTGCCGCGTCAACTAATTTTTCCTTAGCTGATATTAAGCAAGTTGATTCCATTACTAAAGAGGGAACAGAGATATATAAAATGGATAAGGCGGTCATCAGAAACACCGGCAAGGAAATTAAAATTTCTAAGGGCGGCTCTATTGCTACACTGAAAAAAGCCATTGAGATGGCACAGCAGAGATTCGGCAACTGCATCCAGGTAAATGGCTCGCCACTTTTTAAAAAGATCATTCTTCAAATAACTATCCAGAATAATATCCCGATCACCTTTGCTGATTCAGAAATGGAAGCACAACGCCAAAAAATGGTCTTAGAACAGGAGAGACGCTATGAGCAATCAAGACGATACAGATTTAATGATGGAGGAAGAACTCCAAGAAGCAATGAAGCTGCTGGAACAACCATTGGAGAAAGAGGAGCACTTTTCAGTACGAAGCCCAACGCTGACAGCATTAGACAAGGCCCGCCAGCCAAAGGTCAAAACAGCTTGCGAGACTTGTCCCAACTCGATATGGTTCAGCTCGCCAGAAGAAGTAAAGTGCTATTGCCGGATAATGCACATGATCAGCTGGAGTGGCAAGGACTCCAACCTGATAACCATGTGCGACGGAAAATTTTTGGACTAACGTCGAATAGGAAAATCGATAAAGGCAGATCAATGTTTTAATTTTATACGTATTAGTTTTGAGTTAATCTGGCGGATTCCAAGGGTCAATACCTTGTAGTTCTAGAATATATGGGTCGTGCTCATCAACCTTAGCTTGAATTTTATCAACATCTTTAGCTAATTCCTGTACGTAAAACTCCAAGCTTTCCAATCTTTCTGCTATATCATCAGACATATCAACCCCACTGTTATTTTTTATAATTGACTGCATTGTATTCCAATCTTTATAACCATTTATTTTTGCAATGGCTTGTAGACAGGATGAGTGTGAAACATCACCAAATTTTTCGTCCAGGAAGGATTTAAGCACTTGAGCTTGTTTTTTAACAGAATCAATAGATAACATGATATGTTCCTCATCAAATTGGGAGTTATTGCCAGTGTCTGCATTAAGGCTTTCCCTTATCTGATTCAGAATAAAGAAAACAAATAATAAAATTAGAAAACTATTTACCATTCCCATATTGTATGGGTGCAGACGGATAGGTTAGTTTTAAACCGGGAAGAATAATCACATAAACTGAAATTAGTGTCAAACTAATATTCAAATCTATAACTTTCGAGCATAATATTAGCCTAAGAGATATGAACAACATTACTCCTTTGCGACAAGCGCCGGCGACTATATCGACTAGCAATTTTATCAACCTTAGGTTTAATCTGGCGTTCCACTCCTTTCATTCCCAGTTTGCTGTGCTTTGCCAAATCATTAAAATCACTGAATTGTCTGGGGTTTAATGACTGTTCGCCTGGTGCAAAGATTGGTAGAACAATAAAGCCATTGACAGCATCGGCAGCCTCACCTGCTTTTTCTTTGCCGGGGTTGATACCCTTCGATAACTCCAGATGCTTGTCATCATCAGCTGCCAGGATAACTGGAGTATGTGGATATTTTTCATGCAATGCTTTCGCCACCGATTTCAGGTTACCTGAATCAAAGGCAGAAACGACTGCAGGCAGCCCACATGCTTCTTTTATCGTTGCAGCGGTTGCATATCCTTCCGCAATGACAATAACCGGCGCATCAGAAAGTTTGTTCATGCCGCCGAGAACATGAAAGCAGCCATCCTTTTTTGAATCTTTAGCGAAGCGCTTGGTGCCATCTTCTGCAATGTATTGAACCGTCCAAATTGTACCTTCAATATCGGTTGCAGGAATACACGTTAATTTTTTGTCATCATCAGTATAAACATCTGGATGAACCTGAATGCCTTTTGATTTCATATAGGGTGTTGGCTCGGTGATCTCGCTCATTTTGGAAAGCCTTTGCTTGAGCCTTAAAGCGGTGCTTTTGTGCCTTTCCACCAATTCAAGCTCGCGATTTTTTTGATTTTCGAGTACCTGAGCCTTAAGTGCTGCTTTTTGTTCATCGGTTAAAACATAACCTTTACTTTTCCATTTTAGCTCGGCACCTGTGCGGTTATTTTTGATATAGCCTGCGGGAATACCATCTAAATGGGCCACGTAAAATCCTGCCTTTTCACCAGTTTTATCGCCCTCCATTTGTATACGATGAGTCTTGCCGTCCATGATAGGATGCTCACCTGTCAATACTGCACCCAAACTGATTAACGCTTCCTTGAATTCATCGGCTGGTGAAAGTGCTTTGTCTTCTGGTGAGTTTTGATTTTCTGGAAGCCAGGCTTTGATTTTTTCAATGGAAACACCTGGTTTTGCATACCAGCATTTCTGTGTTTTATCCCAGGCAATGCCAGGTGTTCCATCAGGCAACTTCCCTACCACGGATTTGGCTAACTCTTTTTGTTTGAATGGGATGCTAAGCCAGACTTTTTCAGGGATATTCTTTTCGGATTCCATTAGAGTTTCCTCATTATTTTTTTCATCCCTGTTTACAATAGATTGCTCATGCTGGATGTCTTGTGCTTGTTCCAATGAGCAAATGTGATTGACAATTTTTTCAGCATCCGCTGACGCTCTGAATATTTCCAGCGGATCACCTTCTAAAACGCGAATCCATGATTTGATGTAAGCCGTGTGTTGGGAGGGGTCATGTCCAATACCAAGCTCCGAA
This sequence comes from Legionella norrlandica, assembly GCF_000770585.1. Classification (GTDB taxonomy): domain Bacteria; phylum Pseudomonadota; class Gammaproteobacteria; order Legionellales; family Legionellaceae; genus Legionella; species Legionella norrlandica. Next base: position 27,180 of record NZ_JNCF01000024.1, read on the forward strand.
CCCAACAGCATACTGGCGATTTCAGCCCTTAGTTCTTCTTTGGCGTAAGCTTCACTGCCAAAGGGATGGCGTAGGTCTCGATCAAGCCTTGAAGGATGCCCGCTCCAATGACCAAGCTCATGAAGGGCTGTGGCGTAATAATGGGCGGCTGATTTAAATTGCTCTTTGGGAGGGAGGTGAATGCTGTCGGTTGATACCCTGTAAAATGCTCTATCAGCCTCCGAATGAAAAATGGCAGCACCGGAATTAAGTAGCAGGTTTTCTGCTCTTTCAATTAAAGACCAGTCCTGCTCTTTTTGGACAAGTTCCGGCATATTATCAATTTGTGAGGCATGAAATACCGTTGCGTAAAACACCTTGGGTCTTTCAAGGTTAACCTGCACTTTGACAGGATTTCCCTGCTCATCGAGGACTGGGTTTCCCGCATCATCGTTTTTGATTTTTTCATCAGTAAATTTCCAGTATTGAACAGTCGTGCCTTTTTCTCCTTTTCTAACCTGCGCGTCAATGCTTTGTGCCTGTTTGTAGGTGAGCCAGCGGTTATCCCCGCTTTGATTTAACATCAAGTACAAGGCATTAATGCCTCGATACCGCTTTCCTGTGACTGGATTAAACGGGATTTGGCCGCCGCCCGTGCCTGGTTCCCATGGTTTTACCCAGGGCGCGGTTCCTTGTTTGAGGCTTTCAATGATTTGGTTGGCCACAACCTGATGGTGAGACAATTTAGTCATAGGCTGCCTCCTTAGCGTCATCTTCACTGAGCGCATCCTCAGAAAAGGCACCCATGATTTCTGCTTCGATGGGAGTGACTTCGGCGATAAAACCAGGAACCATCAAATCATCTAATTTTTCTGAAATTACATCCATTAATTCAGCTTTATTCATGCTATTTCTCCACTTGTTGCATTTACCCATATGGGTTTAATCACTCCCTTCACTTGCCCTATACGAATAGGCCATAATAACGACTATCAAAAGACCATTCGCTTTGGCTAGTCATAGTTATGAGTTCATCTTCTTTGATCTGATAATCTATGGTGCGCCATTGAGGCAAAGGTCGTTTCCTTCCATCTATTAATATCGGTTTTGAAAAGGGAATAAGTTGGCGATTAACAAAAACGCCGTCAGAGGTGATAGATATTTGATCACCATTTGTTGCCACCACTTTTTTCATTAAATATCCATAACCGCCAGGGCAAAGGCCACTTTCGATATAGCCTCTATCTAATCCCTGTTTAAAAGCCGGTCTATCATCAGGGCAAAAAATCACATAGGAATTTTTGATGTTTTTTATATTTGTAATGCGATAAAGGCCAAAAGGAATGGAATCTGTGGTGTTCACGCGAAAGCCCATCATCATGAAAAGAAATGCCATGCCGATGATGCTTAACAATAAAACAGTAATCCAGGAAGTGAACTTTTTCATAGTCTGATTTCCTCATCTTCACGAAGGCGGGCGCGTAAGATATCTGATTGCTCTGGTGCTTCAACGGAAGCTCTAGCGATAAACACAGGGTCTTTAAAATAAAGCGGCTGTTTGCCATAAATGGCGGGAAATCCTGCCACATACACCACCATATCGCCTGCTTCCTTGATTAAACCGTTTTCATCTTTTTTTGGCCCTTGCATACGTTGACATTCATCAACGGTTAAAAGCGGCCGCGAGACTTCTTGTTTTGTTTTGGAAATCTGGTTTAAAAAGGTTGAAAATCGTTTGCCACTGGTCGTGATATGCTCTTTCACAATAGTGGTTTGGCCGGTAAGTTTTGATAGATGCTCGGCGGTTTCAATCCGGTTGGGCGGATAAGCATTTTGGATATGGCAATTCGAGGTGATGGTTTCAGCTGGGCCATAGCCGCGCTCACGACTTTTAAGCTGATTAATGTCCTGGCAGATTAAATAAAACTTCAAACCATAACCGGCAACAAACGCCAATGACTCTTGTAAAATATCAAGCTTCCCAAGACTTGGGAATTCATCAATCATGCACAACAGGCGATGTTTATAGGTTTTCTTCGTTCTTACGAAATAATTCCCTCGCCCATCATCGACTCGTTCGAACTCCATTTTATCCGCCAAAAGGCGGACAACCATATTCAGCATAACCCGAATTAAAGGCTGCAATCGTGCTTTATCATTGGGTTGAGTCACGATATAAAGACTGACAGGGCTTGCATGATGCATCAAATCTTTAATACAGAAATCTGAGCCAGAGACATTGTGGGCGACCACCGGATCACGATATAAAGCCAGGTACGATTTTAAGGTGGATAAGACAGAACCCGCTTCTTCCTCCGGCCTATCAATCATATCACGAGCCGATGCGCTGATAACAGAATGTGTTTTGCCATCAACATGCGGGTATTGGGTCATTTCAATCAATAAATCGGCGATATTGGTATTTGGATCGACCAACATGCGATCAATATTTGGAAAAGTAGCCGGTTCTCCTTGGTTTTTCAGCTTATAAATTGCATGTAGAATAAACCCAACCAAAAGTGCTTGGGATGTTTTCTGCCAGTGGGTTTCAAGTCCTTTACCATCGGGATCAATTACAAGCGTTGCAAGATTTTGTACATCACCAACTTCATATTCCGTACCTACTCTAATTTCATCTAACGGATTCCATCGGGCTGAACCCTTTAATGTTGCCGGCTCAAAGCGAATGACTTTATTTTTGGCATGCTTTTGACGCCAACCAGCTGTTAATGCCCAAAGCTCTCCTTTTAAATCCGTAATCACACAAGACTGTTTCCAGGATAAAAGGGTAGGAATAACAAGACCAACCCCTTTGCCAGAACGCGTTGGGGCATAAGTTAAAATATGCTCTGGGCCATTATGGCGTAAATAATGAATATCCCCTTTTTCATCTTCAATAGCACCGACATAAACGCCTTCCTCATTGCCAAGCAATCCAGCATTTTTTAAATCATCTCTGTTGGCCCATCTGGCTGAACCATGCAGGTATTCACTGATGTTTTCTTTTTTTAAAGGCTTAGCAACAAAAACAATCAACATTAAAAAAAGACTGCCACTCATCGCCATCAAACCAAAGGCTGCATTAAAATAATCAGGATAATAATGATGGTATTTCAAGCTCCACCAAAGGGACTGCCATGGAAAGTAGACATGATTCAGCGAAAACCCTAATTTATCACTAAAATGCAACTTATAAGCCACAAATTGTGTGCCAACCTGCATACTGATGAAAAACGAGAGAGCAACTAAAATAACAAGTTGTTTATTCGTTTTTTCATTATGCTTTTGTCTCACCTGTGGGCCAATGGCTTTGTTGGGTTTGTTCAAGCTCATTGACCGTCTCCAGATGCTTTTTGATTGACAAATTGACTGACTTCATCATCACTGTTTATGTTCCCTGAACTAAAACTGCCTTCTGGAGCACCCATAGAAGTGACATTTTGAGACTCGGATACCTGTTGCTTAATAGTTGACGATTCAGTATTGGAAGATACGCGCTGATGAATGGCATCAGCAATTTTACCGCCTGTGGTATCAGCCGCTTTTGCAGAAAAAGCATCTTTCATGCTTGCTGCTTTTTCGCGGGCGACATCAAAAGCCCCAGAAGCTAAATGTGAACCAAAGGAACCAGCAAATTTAGAAGCTTGTCCCATGGCCTGAGCCAAACCACCTTGTTTTGAGCCTGGGTTATCCCCTGAAACGGAGCCAGCGCCACTTGCGCCGATACTATGAGAAGCAGCCTTGAATGCAGCTTGTAAAGCGGATAATCCCCCAGCACTCTGCACAGCTGCAGCACCCGCAGCGCCTGCTAAGGCTGTTCCTGCAATTCCTACAGCCCCTAACGCGCCTCCCAGACCAAGACCACCACCGCCACCTGAGCCACCACCGGAAACGATGCCGGATAAAACAGGTGGAATTTTATTGATAAGTACCAGCAAAAGTACGGCAACCACTAGCATGACAAACATTTCTTTTAGCATGATGTTTTCTGACATTGCCGTGTAATATTGATCTACAAAAGACTTCCCTATGCCGATAATCAGAATCATGGCAAATGCTTGTAAGGCGATCCCTAGCACCGTTTTGTAATAGTTAATCGCAATATCCTGTGTCCAGCGTCCACCGCCAAAGCCTAATAAAATAATGCCGCCATAAGTTAAGATCCAGGCTGTAATCAGGATAATGAGCATATTAATACTGACTAATGCCAATACAATCAGAATAAGCCCCGCAACGATTAATCCCACCGTCGTTGCCGCTGGAGACCAAATCGATGAGCTATCGATTGCTTTTGAGACAATATCAAAACCTACATCCACAATATCAGAAGGTGAGACGTGTTCATTTATTCCAGAAGCCTTTGCCGCCAGCTGTCGCATGGAATCCATGATAGCAGTTGCAATCGCAGGCCCATTGTCTAAAATCCAATAGAAAAAACCGACAATCACTAAAAATTTTACAGTTTCTGCCAAAAACTCTTGAATGTCTGCTTTACGCAAAGCCATGAGACCATAAGTCCACACCATGCTGATGGTGGCCAAAGACCAAAAAAGATAACGAGCATAACCTAAAATAGTTTGGCTCCACATCGAGGCAGTGCTGGAAAATCGATATAAGATATTGTCTAGCAAATCTCTGCTGTCTACGCCATGGCCCTGGGCATGACAGCATACAGAAAAGCCGAGCAAACAGAGTATGAGTAAAGAGGTGGTTGTCATTTTATTCATAGTATTACCACTTTTTCCCTGAACTTTTCGAATAGCTTCCCCCTCTGAAACAAGCATCTCCAATGACCTGGAGTTCTTCTTTTGTGCGGCCTTCTCTTGGGCTGTCGCAGGTTAACGAGGCCAAATGCTCTGCCTTTTTCCTTGTTTTGGTTTCTGTACCTTCACAGCCTGAAAGCAAACAAGCGAACACCATGATAGATAAACTGAAGCGTTTCATTTCTTCTCCTTGTCGTTATGACTGAATTACCATTTTTTACCTGAGCTTTTATGATACGTACCCGCTCGAAATTGCTCATCACCCGCGGCCTGTATGGCCTCTTTATTGGCGTTTGCCGCATCTTTTACCGTCTGCGCGTTTTGTTGTGCTAATAAAAGCCCTCTGATTTGAAGTAATTGATGTGATTGATTGCTGGCTAATTGTGAAGCAGCCTGTAGTGCCTGCTTTTGCCCAACGGCACTTTGCGCCTGAGATTGCAAGACCCGTAGTTTTTCTGAGTCATCTTTCAAGCTCTGTTGTTGCTTATCAATCCCTTTGAGCATGGCATCATTAGCACGCTTTTCGGCAACTGAAGTTGAGAGTCTACTTTGTTTGATTTTCCTGAGTTCTTCGGGTGAGCAATGGCCATTACCATTAAAACAAGGAGTTTTCTGATAGTATTCCTGGCTCTGAAATCGGTCCAGATAACCTTGAAGGCTGCCTGCTTCCTGCTTGTAATAATCAATTGTATTAGTCGATTCAAGCAGATTATTAATGACAGAGTTGGCATTATCCCACTGGAAGGAAGTGAGCGACTTAGTGTTCTCTAACATATTTTGGTATTGCTGTAGCTGATTGTTGTATTGATCAATCTGAGTTTTATACTGACTCACCTGATTCAGTATGATTTTTCCATTTTCAATCCAATTGGCAAAATCAAATACGGGCGCACCGCTGGCGAAAACATGTAGTGTCCATAAATAAATAAGCATGATTCTAAATTTCATTGCACTCCTCCTGTATCAATAAGCAAACTGTCTAAAAGGTTCTTTAAAGGTTAAATCTTTCACTACAATGATGTTGAAACGGTAACCGGGACGCACATTAATGGTCGGGGATACGTTCAAATTTTTTGAAACCAGTTGTGATGTCACCTCTCCTAACTGTTGTCCTAATGCCTGACTCAAGACAGAACCCGCTGTGGGTTGGTTGTAACCGAACTGGTTAGGCTGATTACTGTTCTGGCTGTAGGTAATACCCGCAACAATGCCAGACATTAAAAGCGCTGAGCCATAAATTCTTGCGTAATGATGATCCACTTGATCACGAAATCCGGCGAATCCCGCACTATCAGCGCCTGGCATGGAGCCAATATCCAATGCCTTGCCATCAGGAAACACCAGTCTCTGCCAAGCCACTAATACGGAATTCTGGCCAAAGCTCACATCACTGGAATAAATGCCAAATACTTTGGTTCCTTGAGGAATGAGAAGGTATTTACCGGTTGCGGTGTCATAGATGTTTTGTGATACCTGACCGATGATTTGCCCTGGTAATTCAGAGGAGATGCCACTGACCATTACTCCTGGAATCACCCCACCCGCTCTGAGTTCATATCGGCTGTTTGGACTTTCAAGTCTTGAGTTTAAATGCCAACGCATTTCATTTTCTTCACCACCTAAGGTTTGCGGCATGGGTTTGTTGTGTCTCCCTTGTATCAACATGAGTTGCTCTTTAAAGGCCGTAGATGAGTCAACATTGAATGTCACGTCATTCCCGCTCATGGATGTCCTTACACTTGCTCTGTTATTCAGCCGTACGTTATCCACCATAATGGATGTTTTTGCTTTGACCGCCTCTTCAAATTCTTGTGTTTTTTCCTGGCGAATGCGTTCTATTTCAGCATCAGTCACATTTTGATCCAACGTCTCTTGTTTTTGAGGCAAGTCTTGTTGCTCAAGTATGGGTAGGGAAGCCTCCTGCTTGATTGTGATCGTTTCAGTTTGCGGAGCTACGACTGGTACTTTGTGGTTTCCTACCACTTCATAAGCCAGACTCATGGTGTTTTTTTTCTGACTTTTAATCTTTACTATTTCGGGAGATTGGTTCTGTGCATTTGCCCGTTTATTGGCAACAAAAGCTATCAACACCACAAACACAGTTAAAATACCAATGACAATGATTAATGGTACGTTATTCACCCGCTTCACACCGGCTGTCTGGAGTTTTTGCGGTGAGTAGTCTTTTGATAAAAAATCGTTGTTTTGATTCATCAGTCTCACTCCTTATGAGTCCATGCGCTAACTGGGGGAATTTTTCCACCGGTTTTGGCATAAATTCTGCTGAAGGTCTGTGAGCCAATAAAAAGGCTGACTCGGTAAAGGTTGGTTGCTTTAATCTCATCGACAACATAGAAAAAATTGGCCTTTTGTTTGGGGCAATTGTTTTCAATCACGCCATAACCTTTTTTTCGCATTTCATGAATCAGGCTGATGCCAAAAGCATCCCTTACCTTTTGACTGATGCAAAACGTATTTTGAGCAGGTGGATAGACACGTGTTAATTGGGATGCCGCGTCTTGTGCCAAATAAACGTCTCGGCCTTGAGATACTTGAGTAAAATTCCCATAACGCTGACTTGCACAGCTTGATAGCAATAGAGCAAACAATAAAACACTTAGTTCCTTCATCTTTAGCACCTCGTAATGGTAATTTTTTCTTGAGAGCTTCCACTTCCGATAACCAATATTGCCCTATCAAAAACGCTATCGACGATGTAACGACAACCTTGCAGACGATAATTCACCATGACGGACTCTGATTTTTGAAACAAACCACGGCTTCTTAAAACCAATAAAACAGGGGCTTCACTTTGTGCCATCGTTTTCGGCATCTCAATAATGGTCTTAACGCCATTGTTGTAAACCCGAAGCGGCTTAAATCGTGCATGGCCCTGAATTCGGTAGTTGAAATTCAGGTTGCCAAGGTATTCGTTGGTTTCTGGTAACGTATCCATTTTTCTTCTTTCGGCCTGAACATTTTGAATGAACTGCCACTTTGCTTTTGCTTCATCGGGATAAATGAAAGATACGTAAGGCATAAACTCAGTGCGGTCGGACTTTAACCTGAAATGATAAGTTCTTCTGTCTGTAGTTACGACCAAAGAGGAATCAAGTCCAACATCTTTAGGCTTGATCAATAAGTGGATTTGTTGCGCAGCTCCTGAACCCGTAATGGATGGCTCAACAATGAAGCGTGGATCACCAACATTCATATCGTTAAACTGCTCACCTGCCTGCAAAGCAATATCACAAACCTGCAAGGGAGCGCATACTACCCTGATTTGCCCTGAGCCATAAACAAAACTGACTGATCCATCCGAGGATGGAAATGGTTTGCTGGTTTTGTCTCCCTTTTGCCAACGCTCTGCAATATCTAAAGCCTGCTTTTCCTGATTTGACAGTTTTGGATCGTTTTCGGAAAAATAACGAGTGGCCAGCTCATTATTATCCAGGGCAAAACCTGTCAATGGCATCAATAAACAAAAAGTGAGCATTATTTTTTTCATCGCTGTTCTCCATGCTTTAATTCATAGGACCAGTTAAAATCACGGATAAAAATTAAGTGTGGGTTTTTCAAAATAGACTCACTGGAGACATCATTAAGTTCGTTATCCTGATACATCGTGATCATGGCTTTCATCACATAGGGCTTTTCTTTAAGCGTTCCGTCACGATTTCTCACCGTCTCAACCCAATCAACCTGCCAGGTCTCATCAGACTCTTGTAGAACTGATCGAATCTCAATGCTGACGATTTCATGCGTCGCTCTTTCAAAGGGATTAGACTGCTGTTTATTACTGTAAAATTCCTGAACTTTGGCTAGAGCCGCATCATTCTGATTTAAATAGGAATAAACTTGAAACACAGCCTTCTTTTGTAGTTCAACATCGCTACTTACCATGCGGATATTTTCAATAAAATGTGCAGCAGCCGCCCGATAATCATCAATATTGGCTTGTCCAACCCTATCCGCACGGGTGACTGACAAGGTATTGCCATTAGCGTCCTGCTGAAATACCAAAGGGATAAATTTGGACTGGCTGCCAATGGATATAAGCCCACCAACAGCGGCCAGTGCCAATAAAAGGCTGCTTAAGCCCACCAGTTGCCAAACCTGTACCGATTTCATAAGCCCTGCGGTATGAACATTCCAGGCGCGTCTGGCATTAAGAAAGGGATTCTCCGTTAACGCTTCATTTTTCTTTTCAGGTCTTTTGGTATTAAGCCATTGTTTTATTTTTTTCATGCTGCTTCTCCGTACTGTTCCAATTGGATTCCTTTTTCCGTAAGCCACTGAGATACCCATCCATCACTGTACTTCAACTCAAGCTGTTTCATCCGAGCTATAGAATCGGGATCAGTAGCCCCTACAAAAGCCAAAGCCATAGAGCCTAATGCTAATTGATAAAGACGTTGTCCTTTTTCGCTGACATAGTAGTAATCACGCTTGGGTTGGGCTTGAGCTATGATGTCAATCTGACGTGGATTTAAGCCCATGCGTTCATAAATCACGCAGGTTTCAGGATCTCTTGCATATAGATTGGGTAAAAAGATTTTGGTGGCTGTGGATTCAACAATGATGTCTAAAATGCCGGATTTTGCTGCATGGGAAAGATGTTGAGTTGCCATAAATACAGCGCAGTTTTTCTTGGCCATGGAATCAAGCCATTCAGCAATCTTGTTTTTAAAGACAGGATGCGCGAGCATCAACCACGCTTCATCCAGTAAGATGAGCGTTGGGCGGCCATCCAGTGAGGTTTCAATGCGTCGAAACAGATAGAGCAACACAGGCAGTGCAAATTTTTCGCCTAATCCCATTAAGTGCTCAATTTCAAAGGTCATAAACGAGGACAGACCTAAACCATCACATTCAGCATCCAATAAATGCCCCATCAATCCATCGATGGTGTATTGCTTTAGGGTTTCACGAATGTGTTCGTCCTGAATGGTCATGACAAATTCGGATAAGGTTTTAGAGCCACTTTGATGCATGCTGATAATGGCATAGCCGATTTCATTACGCTGTGCTGGGGTGGTATCCAAACCATTTAATGCCAGTATTGTATCAATCCACTCCATAGCCCAAGCCCTGTCTGCCTTGGACTCTAAAAACTGCAAGGGCGCAAAGGCAAGCTTTGAGTCTTTATCAGCAATGGTGTAATGCTCACCACCTGTCGCCTTGCAGGTTGGATACATGGATAGTCCTTTGTCAAATGAATAAATACGGGCATCTTTATACCGACGCCAAGACAATGCGAGTAAACCAAGGTGAGTTGATTTACCAGACGCGTTGGACCAAACATAATGCCATGGCCTAAGTCTCTGACATGAAGATTCAGGCGAAACGGTGCATTACCACTGGTGACGCAATGCATCAGAGGTGGTGACAAGGGTGGGAACAGTGGGCACGGTGCTTTATTCTCACCTGTCCAGATGCTGGATGTTGGCAATAAGTCCGCCAGATTCATGGTGTTAATCAATGGTCGTCTGATATTTTCAACGCCATGGCCTGGCAGGCTGCCCATAAAAGCATCCATGGTATTAATGGTTTCTACTCTGGCCGCAAAACCCAACGCATTGATGTTCTTTTCAATAAACAGCGCTGCTTTTTCAACTTGTGCGCGATCTTCATCCATTAAAACAACAACCGAAGTGTAATAACCTTGCCCTACCATGCCAGAATTGGTTTCAGCAATGGCTGATTGCGCATCATTGACCATGCTAAGCGCATCTTCGTCGACAATGCCTGAATTGGTATTAAAAATCTGATCAAAAAATCCTCTGACTTTTTGCTTCCATTTTTTACGGAATTTAGTGAAATGTGCGACAGCTTCATGCGCATCCATGAATATGAAGCGGGAGTTCCAGCGATATTCAATGG
>NZ_JNCF01000102.1 GCF_000770585.1 Legionella norrlandica
TTTTTTAATGTAATGAAAATTATTGATTAGCACGATGAGGATTTGACTTCTCTCATGACTATCTCCGTTAGTTTTGAGCGGCCATGACGGTCGCTTTACAGAAATAGTAATATTATGTGCGGTAATTTTGAACTAACACGCTGTTAAATTGGAAGTTTATTTCTGCTATTGCACATAATAACCTACTAACCACAATAAATTTTATGTGCTGCAACACATAAAATTTATCTCTTGTAATAAAATCACGCAAAAATAAGTAATTAAAGAATTGCCTAATATCAGAAACAACCCTGGAAATAGTTTTATTGCTAAATCGCCACAGTGAACTAATAAAGATAGACAAGTGTTGGGGTTGGATTTGTTCGAACGTTTGAATACCTTGTTTTGTAACAAAATCAAGCAAAATCCCAACTTGCCTTATTCGCTCATTGATACAATATTTGCTTAAATGACGTTTTTCATCGCAGTATTTTACATACTCATTAAGTGCCTTCTTCATATCTTGCGGTATATGGAGTTTTTGTATCAGCGTATGAATTCGCTCAAAATAGCCATAACGTGCAAATTGCCAAAGAATTTTCAAACCATATTCAGCATGTTTCCGCCAACCTAATTTTAAGCGAACTGGTTCCTCGGACTTAATGCCATAATGATCCAGGAAATCGAGGATCGATCCCTGTGTTAATTTATCCTTATACTCATGCTGTTTTGCAAAATCGGACAACCGATTCCAAGTGGCTTGATATCGGCGTATCGAACGCCCGTTATAATGAAGGGCTTGTAATTGGCTTAGCGCTGCAAAAATCAACTCATCCAGTGTTGGTTTTGATGTAGATTCCATAACTATCTCCTTAGTTTCAGCGGTCAACTATGACCGCCTTACAGAAATAGTATGGATATTATGTGCAGTAATTTATGATTAACTTATTGTAAAATCGTATATTTAATTTTCTACTGCACATAATTACTAACTAACCACAATTAAGCAGGTATATCTGAGAGCTTTAATGTCCTTAATGCGCGATTAAAAGTAGGGATACCCTCATCAGATGAGAGATTTGCGTCATCACTTTCTAATTTTTCTCTCGCTTCCCCGTAATCAAGCCATTTCACAGATGCAGTATACGCTTGGGCTTGATCCATTACTTTCACATAAGTTCTGAAATTCTTGTCTCTTGATGCCAATCTTAAGCCATTCAGATAATTATCACGATGAACATTAGGTATAATAATTTTGTACTGAGATTGAGATACAAGTTCGGCATTCATCATAATTCTTGATAATCTTCCATTTCCATCATCAAAAGGATGTATTTCACAAATTAAAAATTGCATAAACAGTGCTCGTTCAATACCTGGTTTAAGTAATTTATATCGTTCAAATCCTTCCCATAATGTCCCTAGTACATCTACAGGTGATACAAAAGTAGTATTACCTGCTTTATTTTCTTTCGTCTTAAATACCCCGGGATGTTTTTCAGGCCGTTCTTTCATCATAATGGCATGTCTTTTTTGTAATATATCGATTAACTCATCCACATTTCTGGGGGTAATACTCATTTCAGAATAATCATTTGTAAGGAGAAAGTTAGATAACACATCATGGCTATCTGCATGACGGTTATTTATTTCTATCCCTTTAAATACGATATCCTCAGCCTCATCAATAAGAAACTTTGTTCCTTCGATATAGTTGGAAAAATAGGATTCATAAAAACTCAGATTTTTAAAAGAGGTTGAATTGTATTCATAGTCTCTCTGTAGAAGAATACATTTTTTAAGATAGACCACCAACTCATCAAAAAGTTGGATTCTATGCTCATCATAAGGTTTTTTCTGAGCTACTGCTTTTGCATAATTCGAGGATAAAATATTTTCATTTGCATGAGTCGACAATAAAGCACTAATAATCTGATTCAGTTTTGTGTATTCCTTTTGATAACCCAATTTCTCAGCAATTTGCTTTGCTTTATCTCTAACGTGATTAAGATTATCTTCACCGCGAGTACGTAATTCCTTCGCAAGATATTTTTCGACACCTTCTGTTCCAATCGTTTTAACCCCAATATAAGAAGCACCTTTTACAGTAGTAAGATTCTCCAGAAGAGCACGAGGTATACTGCTCTTGAATAAATTAGGTAGTATTGGTTCAATAAACTCTCTATTATTACCCTTGTACACTTTAATCGTTAAGCCAGGAAGCTCAATAGTTTTTACATAAGTGCTAATCACAAAAATAATTGCTCCTTGTTTATACTGCTGAGGTTTCAATCCCAAAGCTGTGCTAAAAGCAAGTATTCCATCTGATACAATATGTGGAAGTATCTCCATCCAATTTTGAATAACTATTTTATTAACCTCAGAGTTAAAGTCATCCGTATAAATGCCATGATATATCCTTCGTAGCCTTCCTTCTCGGTATTCTCTAGATAACTGATTGGCTTCTTGTTTGGTTTTTGCAGTTTTAATCATGAGTCTCTCTGTTATATTTCCGTATTTAATTATGAGGATTATAGAATATTACAACCATTTATTAAGGACTTGAGAATACTATAATCATATTTTTAAGGATTTTAGAATATTATAATCCTATATTTAGGGATTTTAGGATATTAAAGATAGTTTTTTAGAGATTTGAGAATATTTTGAATGATGTATTTGAATTTCAATACATCATTATGTTCATGAAATTGTGTTTGATTAGTTAATTAGATTGTGTCAAAGGTACTTTGAGTGTTTCCACCAAAAATTCTTTGATGCATTTTATAGAGATAATTATCTGTCATGCCACTGATATAATCAATGATAACCCTTTTTGGGTCAGTTTCTTGGGTCAGTCTACTATATTTTTCAAATACTTCTGTGGGTAATAACATTTCCGGATTAACAACGATTGCATCGAATAGCTGCATAATTAGTACCTTCCCACCGTGAATAATGGACTTTACATGTTGGGTTTTAATTAAATTATTGCTCACAAGTTGTTTTAGGTTTCTTATAAATTCTTCAAATAGCTTCATTTTCAAATTTTACAAAATATCTAAATATAGGTTCATTAAAATTACTATTTTCTTCAATATAGTATGAATTATTGCTTCGTGAACTAATATACTTATAACTTTTTTTCTAACTTTTAAATCATCTGAAAGAAGTAGTGTTGGATAATTACTCCAATTTTGAATGAAGTTCTGATTTTCAAAAAAAATTAACCAAATCATCCATACTAATTTGTCGAAAGAAAATTCCAAATCATGAATACTGTAAGAAATATCATCAGCAATATTCATAACACTGCAGTCAAATGTTTTATATTTTGTCTTTTTATGAGCTGGTTTTGCTACTGGAAAAGGCTTTTGAAATTCTTTTCTTTCATCATTAGATATATAGTTTAATAGATTAAGGACAGTTTGGTTATCACTATCCTAATAGCACTTTGGAGGTTCCATTTTGAATTATCTATTAGATATTCCGTAAGATCTTTTTGATCGGAGATTCCTCGATCAAAATTATAATATTTTTTTCATTAACCAATGCACTGTAAGGAGCGGGATACTTTAGTATTCCCAATAAAGTTCTATAAGTAAGATTCAAAATAAACGCTCGCCCAAATACACCTACTCGGGCTCGATAAATTAAGTAATCATCATTCTTTTAAATAAGAAGGAGAGTATCGATGGCTCGGGAGACCCCGTACTGGGACGAAATAATTGAACGCTATAAAGCAAGCGGTTTAACACAAGTTGAATTTTGTGCGTATTCCTGTGATGTT
>NZ_JNCF01000038.1 GCF_000770585.1 Legionella norrlandica
GAGGCGTGAACGGTTACCATATATTTTACTATCAATTTTTACTTTGGCCTATAGTCAGGGAAATCCTCCCTCCAAAGGGCTGTCTCTTGATTACATCTCTGCCTACACCCGCTGCTTGTTTGCGGGGCCCAGTTTTTTAGCACAGCCATAGATCCCGCTGACAGGCAGCGGGACATCGAAGGGTAGAGCTGGACTGGGTTTCCAGAGAGGTGTAGAAGATTCAGCCCAAAGGGGCGAGGACATTTAAATGAGCGCGAAGGTTAAAACCTAAGAGTAGTCACACCAGGTTGATTACTCGTTTCTCCTGAAATCATTTGCTTGATTAATTCTCTGCTCTCTTGTTGCCAAAATTTGACAGCGTCTTCTTTTCGAGAACTATCGGTATCAATCGCAAGGATGTCTTGTTCGATTTTTTCCAATAGATTCGAGAGTCCAGTTTTGCGTTTCACTAAAGTCAGTGTTGCATTAGAACGATCTGTATTACTCAATGACAGATGACTAATTTTATCAATTACTGTTTCGATAGCTATTTTCACATCTTTTTTGTCAGCTTCATCCAATTTATCTAAATACACCGTTAATTTATCGGCAATAGTCGCTTTTAAATTGTTAGCTTCGTCTATCAAATTTTGCCTATGCCTGATTCTTGCGCTACTGACTTGGCCATGTGTAATGAGAAACCCGGTTGTTACCCCAGCTGCCAGATAAAGTGCAAGAGCAGCAGAACTAGCCTCTTCATGTAATTGCTGTCTTAAAAAATAGCCCGCTGCACCACCTATTATAATCCCTCCCCAAATATAAGCCCTATCTAACAATTGGCGAGAAGAATAATTGGTTATACCTTGTTCTTGAGTGGTACGACCAAAATTAGAAAAATCAATACGGTTACCGAAAAAATTAGTCAGCGGGTTTGCAATCCAGGAAGGTAGAAAGCCAGGCATCATCATCTCCATTATAAAAAATGAGCATTATGCTTAATATCTCAGATAAAAGCAAAGCGCTCCTACAATACTGAATAGCTTTCTTTTCCATTCCCAAGATCAATTCAATGAACAAAGGTATATCATAATCCTAATTACTTGAAAATTTAAAGATAAACCGTTTTAATTACTGTATAACTAGATAAAAGTATTGTCATTAAGGGAAAGGAATTTCATATGGGCATGGAAAATAGCTCAGCAAAAATGTTTGTCAACAACCTGTTTCAGATAGCAAATGTTAACATTAATGGACAAACTCCTTGGGATATTCAAATCTATAATGATCAGTTTTATTACCGCGTATTACGTGATGCGGATCTAGGTTTGGGTGAAAGTTATATGGACGGTTGGTGGGATTGCAAACGAATTGATCTCTTTATTTCAAAACTGATTAAAGCAAACCTTGAATCCAAAATTAAAATCAATTTAAAGTTCGCATTTAAAATATTTTTATCCAAATTAT
This sequence comes from Legionella norrlandica, assembly GCF_000770585.1. Classification (GTDB taxonomy): domain Bacteria; phylum Pseudomonadota; class Gammaproteobacteria; order Legionellales; family Legionellaceae; genus Legionella; species Legionella norrlandica. The sequence continues at coordinate 1,444 of NZ_JNCF01000038.1, forward strand.
TTAATTTGCAAACCAGAAGACGATCTCTACAGGTCGGTAAACAACATTATGATGTTGGAAACGATTTATTTCAAATAATGCTTGATCACAATATGAACTACACTTGTGGGTATTGGAAAACCGCTACCAATCTGGAGCAAGCCCAACTTGACAAACTTAAACTCACTTGTGAAAAACTCCATCTAAAACCCAACATGAGATTGCTGGACATAGGATGCGGCTGGGGTAGCTTGGCAAAATATGCTGCTGAAAATTATGGAGTATCCGTGATTGGAATCACTATATCTCAGCAGCAATATGAGTTAGCCAAAATTCGCTGTAAGAATTTGCCCATTGAAATTCGTTTTTCTGATTACCGGGATTTGGATGAAAAATTCGATAGAATAGTGTCTTTAGGCATGTTTGAGCATGTTGGCTATAAGAATTACCGTAAATATATGGAGATTGTTCATAAGTGCTTAAATGACGAGGGATTATTCTTATTACATACTATTGGCTCGAATGAAAGTGCCACAAAAGCAATGCCGTGGATCTCAAAATACATTTTTCCTAATGGAATGGTTCCATCTATTATGCAAATTGGTAAAGCATCTGAAAAATTATTAGTTATGGAGGACTGGCACAATTTTGGCGCTGATTATTACAAAACCCTGATGGCTTGGCATGAGAATTTCAACCGCGGATGGGATCAAATTAAATCCCATTATAATGAAAAATTTTTTCGCATGTGGAATTACTATTTACTCAGCTGTGCAGGCGCGTTTGAAGCGAGGATGCTACAATTATGGCAGATCGTTTTCTCCAAAAAAGGTATCCAGAATGGTTATATAGCTCCAAGATAATATAGCTACAATATATATCATCCTGCCAACTGGCTTAAAGGTTTTACTATCTGTTCTTCCGTGGTAGTCATTCGATTTGGGCTAAAAAAGCGCACCCCAAGAAAAACCCCAGGAACAATAAAAAAAAGAGAAGCAACAAATACCAGTAAACCTTTCATAATATCTTTTGGGATAGTGCTATGGGGCTTTGTTAAAGTGGCTCTATTGTTGTCAATAAATTCACGGAACGTTGAAAACCGATCGCTAAAGCTCAGTTCTTCATTGTCTAATACTTCTTTAGCTGATTCCAAGATCCTTTTTTTCTCCATAGCATAAGGATTGTTGAATATTTTAGGGAGAGAGTCGAGACGCTTGATTTGAGTTTCACAGCGCTTTTGAAATTCTTGAACTAATTTCTCTCTCTCTTCTTTTTTCTCAATTGTAACTTCTGGTTGAGTTTCTTGGGACTTAACCTGTACTACTTCTTCAATAACAGGTAATGAGTGATTTTCAGGTGCCTCAATCTTTACCTGATAAGGAATATTTATTATTCGCATTTCATTATTATATTTCCAGAATGTTTTTCTTTCACGAATACAATTAATCCCATTAAACTCAATTTTTACTTGCTCCAAGCTTTTTTCTGATTCTACAAGTACCGTTTTTGCTCCTGTTAATTGAGGAACACCGGAAAAATCTTCTGACGAATAGCAATGACAATACCCAATTAATGCAAACCACTTCCCAGGACGTTCTTTCATTTCATTTTCTATAATTTTAGTAGCAGTATAATTCATACTTTTTAGGCGGAAACTATCCTGAGTGATTGCTGTAGGACCCCCGTAAGCATACTCCATATGTTCTTTGTCATATTGTTCAGAATAAGTGTATTCCGTATCAATTCCAACTACACGTATACCACACTGTTTAGCCGCTTTTACTAATTCCAAAAAATTATTTCCAGCCAGATAATGACATGTTTGACACCGACAACCATTATCATGATTTTGAGTTCGATCGGAGAGAATCCCAAACCCTGTGTCTAACGTAGTCAATCGACCTTCTATTCTTTGATTCACTTCTGATTTGCTTAAAGAGGCAGGGTCGTAATCATCCATTTCCAGTTGATCATCATAATACCAATGCTCCAAAAATAATGTGGTATAACCCGCTTCCTTTAATTTAGCCATATTTTGGATTAAAAAATTTTTAGGAGCCCGATCACAGTGATTTTCTCCTACAATAAAATTGGTTTTTAATAAGTCTGGGAGACTATTGACTGAGGCAGGAGTTGTAATCTCACGGGCAGGATAAAAAGCCCTTAATTTTTCTTCAAAAGGCTGTGGTCGTAAATTTTCTGGATTCCCAGTAATTTCCCGCACAAATTTTTTATATTTGTTATCCTTGACTTGATCAAAAGAAGGAGTAATATACTCGCTTGGACGATATACCATAATACATAATCACTAATTCACAAACAAATTGTATTATTTTAACAGAAAAATATTAAGAATTAATTAAGGATTCTGTTAAATCCAAGGTTCCGAACAATTTACCTACTGTAACTTAGGAGCATTATTTAAACCTTCTAATCGCCCCACTGGTTTACGTGAAAAAAAGGATCCAAAATAACTTAAGAGTGATTTGTTAGAGTTCGCTTCAACCTCTTCAACTCCTTCAACTTCTGTTATTACCGGCTGGGGATACAAATTATTCTGAACCATTTTAAAACCTGAAAAAATACTTCTTAGAATCAAAGGCAAAAGACACAACATCATAATCATACTGGTTAAATTGGTAGACTCATTAAACAAAGCATAATTGGCCAATGACTGAAAAACAGCTATTGTTAAAGCAATCCCCAAAGTATTGGAAACCAGTCTTGAAGCATTGATATTCCTATTATCCATGGGTAAATCAGAGCTTTCATTTATCTCATAAAATGCAATCCATAACCATAACAAATCAAAAATCACGCTATACCAATGTTGCTGATTCATTTCCGTAACATCTGCCCCCATCGCTTTAGCCCAATCAAAAGTCGATTTTACTGCTTTAATTGCTAAAGCCTCTGTTGGCTTTTCCTGTGAGTTTGCTAATGCAGCGAATTGCTGCATAAACAGGCTTTTGGGAAGATTAATATCAAAAAGTTCATAAAAGGTTTTTTGAGAGCCAAATAATCTTCTTAACTGTTCTTCGCTAATATTGGATAAAGCATTCACTCCAGGGGCAAAAGAACCGTCTTCAGAATGATGAGCTATCACCGCATTAGAACTTTTCATCATCATGACGTCATTAGTACCATCGCCGTTAGCGACTACAAAGTAATGATGATCCTTGAGATAACGAGCCAGAATGCCTTTTCCTTCAGTACTCATTTCAGCAAAAATAACCACAGGACGTTTTGCCACATCTCTGTCCATCAGTTTTTGAAATCTTGCTAATATCGTGTTATTGATACCTGAAAATATCACTGTAGAATCTACTGGATAATGTTCTTCATTAAAAAATTCAAGATCATTTTCATTGACCTGCTCAGCACGTATGGTAAAGATGCTTTTTGCGTTTCCAGGACATAATACTTTAGCAATATTTTCTGCTGCTTTAGTGGTATCACCAGTCGCGACAAAAACTGGAACAGCGACTTCTCGGCATTGAGAGATAAATTTTTCTGCGCCTTTTTTTACCGGATTATCAATAATAAAAGTACCGTAATACTTCAAATCTTTAAGTAAAAAAGGGTTTTCTAAAATAAAATTTTCAATCCCCTGTTTATCATCTTTACTAAATAATTCCTTCAAAGTTACGAATTCTTGTTCGCAGAGTTTTCCTCTGGCTAAACACCAATCGCGAGAGAGTACTGCTGTACGACTGCTCATAGTCGTATAAGCTTGTAATAAAGGAGTCTCTTTAAAGGCATCTTGCTTAGGCACGCCACAAAAAACAAGATAGGAATCCTGACCTTCTTGAACCAAAGTAAGGCGACCTCCAAACGTACGATATAAACCTAAATGAAAAGTTTCAACTTCTTTCTCGCTTTCTTTAAGGGTAATAGTTTTTTTAAAATGATTATTACCAAGAGTTGTCACTTGCAAACACTGTTGATTATCTAATAAAGATTGAAATAATCCCAAGATAGCATGTTCTTCAGGTTCCAGTTCTTTTCTATTGTTAGTGAATGCATTGCAAAATACCTCAAAAGACTCATGCCATTGCGGTTCTGGCGGTAGAAGCAGGCCTTCTTTTTCTTTTAACAGCTGCTGTACTTCAGTGGGCATTCCAACAGTCCATAGTCCTAAAACATCCATTCTGGTAGTTGTAAGAGTCCCGGTTTTGTCCGAAATAATTGCGACACCATTCGGAAATCGGTCATGATAATAACCACCCAGTGCATTACATAAATCAACCACACGAAGAGCATCTATGGTCCCTAAAGGTTGATCGCCAAGGTTACTATTTAATTTTTTCACCAAACGGCTATTCACAGTTTCCCGTAAAAAAGCTTCAGAAAAAGGAATCATCGTTTGGAAGAGAGTGAACATTAGCCTGAGAGTTTCTGAAGGCATTAAAGTAATGTCTCTTTGTAAAAAGGCAGCCATAACAATGGAGCCTAAAATAGAATACAAAACACTTCTTTGTTTACGTTCGGCTATAATCTCATTAATAACTGCTTTTTTCTCATAGTTACTGCTTAATAAAAGCTCTTTCTCTGGTTTAATTTGAATAAAAACATTGTCATTACCATATAAATCTAATTTATCGCCTATCAACACCCCTGCCTGTTTACCGTCTCTAACCGCATGCAAATCCACTTTTTTATAGTCTGAAGTAAAACCAATCTTGGTTTGGTGCTCTATCCAAACATCTTCTCCGTTTTGCGCTTTTAGGTTAACACTAAATTTTTTTCGTTCCAGTATTTGAGTAAAATGTCCTTGCAAATCACGCTGTAAAGCAACTAACTCTCCGGAAACCGGCACACAACCTAAATCGATGCTTTCGTCACAATAAACCAAATCTCCTGTACGTAATTGGTATCTTGGGACACTAATAAATATCGAGCCATTAGATGTAAATCTTAAAACCTGATGTGTCTTATGATTATACTCGTAATCATGCTCAAGTTTTTCTTGTTGAATACGCATCTTCTTGATAGTGGATGGCGCCAAATCAGCTAATAAGGCCGGCAAATTACGAAATTTCTGCATTATTCTATCAGCATAGCGAATATTGTGAGAAATTAACCCCAATTGAAAAGCACGAGAGCTAACCATGAGTTCGCTAGCAATAAAGTGGTTGATTTGAAAATACAGATTGGATATAGATGTAAGCCCGCTGGAGATAACTGCTGTATCTGAACGTTGAGCACCTCTGTTGTATTGCATTCGGACTAAGAACTCTTGTGCTTTTTGGGTTAGATAAGAAATCCCGCTCGGAATAACCAACGCACTAGTTCCTAGTCCGGCGATTAACGAATACTCATTAGAAACACTACCATTTAATAAAAAAGTCGTGCCTTTAAAAACTGAACTATACATATAAGTAATTGCCGTAATTTCGCTGGCTACAGCAGCAGACAACTCAACTTGAGAGTTAAATTTCTTATCAGTAATACGATTTAAAGCGCAATATCCTAATACAGCCGCGCCAAAAAGAAATTTAAAAATAAAATCATATTCAGGACTCCCTGTTTGATATTCGCTCATGTGTTGGGTTAGATAATCACCAAGAACCAATGCAGCCCCAGAGGATATTGCAGGCCAAATATATTTTCTAAAACTGCTCCAATCCATAGAGTCTAAAGAAAATGTCAGGACTAGAGTATTATAAAGTTCCTTTACACGTGTAGAAAAAAAATTGTCTATTCCAGATATAGCACTTCTTAGATAGTAAGTGCGATCTGGTTGCGCATCTTGCACCAATTGAAACGATAAGGCTCTGTTCTCTTTAGGATCAGATTTCTGCGATTTTCTTTTGGCGGAATTTATCTTCATAGCGGCAATCCTTTTGTACATCAACAATACTCTATAGGTACTTAGAGTCCAGCCTGATAATTAACTTATCTTCACAAAAGGTTCAAGGGGATTTGAAAAAATAATTACAGATCAATCAACTGGAATGCAGAGAGAGTAAGTGTTTCATTTATCGCTAATCAACAACTTATTATTCTTGCCTTTTTACTACCGCCTGAGATAAGCAATTATCTCGAGTATTACTGCATTCCAGAATGCAAGGTTGATATTGATCCTTGCAATAAGCTGCTTCATTATCTCGAGTGCATTTATCATACTGATTGTTGCAAGGGGTCATACAATAATCATATCGATCATTGCAAGTTTGTTCATCCGCATAACTTATGACCCTATAACTGAAAAGGATGAGACAAATCGTTAATGCATAAAATTTTCTCATTTATAGGCTCTCCTTCCTTGTGAGTAATTTTAAAATAATTTATCTTTGACAGCGATTGTGAGGAAAATACAAATACATTATTTACTTCATAAGTTTAGCAAATAATAATAAAAGCCATTGGAACCTTTTGTAATATTCTAGGAAATATCACTGTATACCATGCTTTCACAGGATAATTTGAAGAAATTAGGAAATAACTCTTCGATTCAAAAACAGTCAACAATCAATAAGAAGCATTTGTTCCTGGCTGAAAAGCACACCCAGAATCATCTCTACCAGTTGGTCTGGCCCCTATCGGACCTGACCAAAGCTTTTATTGTGAACTCATCCTTACAGTACTTCTAAGGCCGTATGCTCTTTTGATTTCCATCGAAATAGAATGAATATCGATCCATAATTTCCTCAGCAAAGGTTTGATATTTTGCATTATTAGAGGTTAACATCAACTTTATCACATTAAGAATATTCTCTTTACCTATCACTGTGAATTGAAAACACCCTTCGGAACCTTTTGGAACAGGTATTGATTGCATCATTACCTGAGGATTACGCGATGCAAGATCCATCCATAAAAGATAAGTGAATTTATCACCGCCTTTTAAATCGGTATCAAGAACACTCATTATATTTGCTACAGGAATAACTGTTGCTACTACTGAATCAGGCTTTATTACTGGCTCAGGCTGTAGCAAAATTTTTATTTGTTTAGCAAGATTTTGATGCCTTTCATTATTAGAGGCAAGCATCAATTCTATAACACTACGAACATTTTCTTCACCTGTCATCGTGAGCTGGAAAAGTCCAACGGTACCTCTTGGCACTGGTATTGATTTCATCATTAACTCAGGATTGCGCGTCGCAAGATCCATCCACAAAGTATAAGTCAATTTAGTGCGCAAATCAGTATCAGTAATACTCATTCTCTTTGACGCAGGATCAATTGTTACTTCTACTGAATCAAATATTATAGACTTAGGTTGTAAAATGGATTTATCAAAAAATTTTTTCATTGAACACACCTCGTTGATAATAAAAAAATCGCTTAATTTAAAAAGCGATCTATTCTTTTATTGGGATTTATAGACATTTTATTATTTCTTGCTTTGAACGCTTGATGAAATGTTGCCCTTTCTCTAATAAAAATAGGGTTTTTCATGTTTCTCAACACGCAAACAAATTGAACAATATTAATTATTGGCTTGAATATTACTATAACAACATTAAGACAATATTAAGCCTTTCATTGAGGCAATAGGAGGAGTGGGATTTTTTAGATTCAGGGGGAGAAAATACGACAGGCACGGCACTCTTCGTTGAAATATTTATTTTTCCTCCTTGGTTTTTTAACAAAAGAGGTCTCTTTTGCTGTCTGGACCATCAGAAAATGTGATATACCTATATAAAGGAAGCAAAATTCATTGTAACTAAATCATGTTAATCAATAGAAAAACAAGAGAAAATGATGCGTTATATGCTGCAATTGTTGAATCAAGCAATGATGCTATTATCGGGAAGGACCTTGACGGCACAATTTTATCCTGGAACAAAGGTGCTGAAAAACTATATGGTTTCAAAGCAAAAGAAATTGTTGGTCTGCCTATTGACTATATTATTCCTCCTGATAGAAGAGGAGAACCTCAACAATTTTTAAAAAAAATTAGGGATGGCGAGTCAATTAAGCATTTCTCTACCATTCGCTTACGAAGAGATGGAACTGAGATCAAAGTTTCTATTTCTATTTCACCCATTAAAGATGATTCTGGAAAAATCATTGGCGCAGCCTCTATTGCAAGAGAAATCCCTTTTGTTACTACAGAGCAAAAGAAATTTGAATTAGCTGTAGAATCAGCCCCTAATGGCATGCTCATGATCAATGCCGCAGGTGATATAAAACTCGTAAATGAACAACTGGAGCGCATGTTTGGATATACTAGAGATGAACTTTTAGACAAACCTGTTGAGATGCTCGTCCCGGAACGTTTTCGCCAAAACCATCCTCATTATCGCAAAGATTTTTTTAAAGACCAAAAACAAGGCTTATGGGGGTGGGACGGGATCTTTTTGGTCAAAGAAAGGATGGTTCCGAGTTTCCAGTCGAAATTGGTTTAAATCCATTAATCACTGAGGACAGTAGTTATGTTTTGGCATCTGTAGTAGATATAACTGAGAGAAAAAAAGAGCAAGAAAAATTTCGCTTGGCTATTGAATCGACACCGACAGGTATTTTAATGGTAAATAACATAGGGGAGATTGAATTAGCCAATGAACAAATTCTTAAAATGTTCAAGTATAAAAAAGAAGACCTTACTGGACAAAAAGTAGAAGTGCTAGTCCCCGAACGATTTCGTGAAAATCATCCGAATTATCGTAAAGCCTATATTATGAAACCACAAACACGAGCCATGGGAACTGGTCGTGATTTGTATGGATTAAGAAGCGACGGTACAGAATTCCCAGTAGAAATTGGTTTAAACCCTTTAGAGACGGAATCAGGAATTTTTGTTTTAGCCTCGGTGATTGATATTACTGAGCGCAAACAGGCAGAAGAGACTATCAAAGAAAGTAATGCAGAACTTGAGCGCTTTGCATATGTGGTATCCCATGACTTGAAAGCCCCTTTAAGAGGAATAGCGACCATTTCTGAATGGGTCATTGAAGAATATCAGCAAAAATTAGATCAAAAAGGTAAACAATATTTTGAATTACTAGCCAGCCGAGTCAAACAGCTGCAAGCGCTGATTGATGGCATTTTACAATATTCAAGGATAGGAAAAACGAAAGAAGAGCCTGAAAAAATAGATTTAAATCATATGATTGGTGAAATTAAAACAATCTTGATGCCCTCTAAGCCTATTCAAATTAGCATTCAGAGAAAGCTGCCCGTTATTTATGCTGCCTAAATCCATATTTATCAACTTTTTCAAAATTTAATTAGCAATGCCATCAAATATAATGATAAAGCACAGGGAAAAATTGAAATCGGGGCAGTTGAGCATCCTAAGGAATGGGAATTTTTTGTCAAAGATAATGGAATTGGCATTGATGAAAAATATAAAGATAAAGTGTTTGAGTTATTTCAAACACTAGGGGATAAAGAAAACAATGATTCTACTGGTGTCGGACTTACACTCGCTAAAAAAATTGTTGATCTTTATCAAGGAAAAATTTGGTTTAAATCAACGGTTGGTAAAGGAACAATTTTTTATTTTACTTTAAATAAAAGAAAACTGAGTGAGGGATAACGTGTACTCTACAAAACCTATTCTACTTATAGAAGATGATAAAATTGATCAAATGTCCGTCGAAAGAGCATTTAATCAGCTAAAAATAAAAAATGAGTTGATTATCCAGGAAAATGGAGAAGAAGCATTAAAATATCTCAAAGAAAATGAGAGACCCTGTCTTATTATTTTAGATTTAAATATGCCAAGAATGAATGGAATGGAATTTTTGGATATTATTAAAAAAGATAAACTCTATAGAAATATCCCAATCATCATTTTTACAACCTCCTATCAAATAGGAGAAAAAATTAAAGCGTACGATCGCTGTATTGTAGGATATATTGTGAAGCCAACTGACTATAAACAAGTTGTAGAAACATTTAAAACCATCAATGACTATTGGACTATTTCCGAGGGACCAATTTTTTAAGATTATAAGGAGGTAATAATGCGTAATTTACGAGCTTCACATCCTTTTTCACTTGGGATTTCTATATTTCTATTCGTTTTATTTTTTATGCCGCAAATTTCTCATGGAGCAGAGACATCCAACATACGCAGCAAACGATATTGTGAGATTATCTTATCCAAGTCCATATCAACTTATGCCGTTTATAATACATGGGGGTTAAATGATTGCCCAGAGCAATTATGGAGCAAGGTTTCTATTTCTGCAGTAAAAAAAGAAACCGGTTCTTCTTTTGTTCATCTTAATGGACCGCGATATTGGGTGATTGATGGATTTAAAAATACCTCTTTGATTAATCCTACTATTAAGACAATTAGTGGAATTCCCATGCGAGAAGCTGGTGTATTGCACCTTAGTCTAATGGATTTATTTAAAAATAGACCTTATAAAACCCATGAAGTAGATCGCAAAACAACTTGGGTGTATCAAGCAGGTAAACCTGTTTTTGAGCTGATTGATCCTTCTGGGCAGGTTTTTGTAATGCAATCTTATAGTGCTCAAAAATATCCTCAAACAATAACCAGCCTCCAACAGCTAGGTACAAAACTCAAACTTCCAAAAGGTTGGCAATTTAAAACCGGTGTACTTAATAAATCAGAAACAATTCAAGCCATTAATAACAAGGCGGTAGTTGTTCAAGATAATTTTTTGAATACCTATCAAAAAGCAAGCTATGATTTTCTGGAATAAATTCACAAAATGCAGGTCAAGTCAAAATAGTGTCTAACTTCTGTTTAGTATAATGTAACCCATATTACGAAACAGGTATGGTTGCTTTCTTTCGACTATAAAGACTATCTTGGTACAAAATAAAATTTTTAATAATAAACAGTATTATTTTAGCTAATGAACGGTTATCCTGTGCAAACCTGAAACAATTTGCATGATAAGATAGAATTATGAATTTTAGTGCTTGGTACCTTCCTTCTTTAGCTGCATTAATTCTTTATGGCGCGTGGGGATATTGGGGGACAAGAGCTTCTAATTTCATTAATCCTCTTTCAATCACTTTTTATTCAAGCATAGGCGTTTTAATCTCTGGAATTATTGCATTGATTCTATTAGGTTTTAAACCTGAGCTTTCTGTTAAAGGCAGTGCCTATGGATTATTAAATGGTTTGGCCAATGGGATTGCCTGTATTTTTTTTATTTTGGCTTTACGTAATGGCCCTACTATGCCAGTAGTATTAGTCACTTCCATGTATCCTATGATTACTTTACTTTTCTGTATGATTTTTCTCAAACAAGAATTAAGCTTAAAGCAAGGACTAGGAATGATCTTCGCACTGACTGCCTTAATTTTATTTTCAACAGAATAGGTGTTGGCAATTGTTCCTAAGCAAACATTGGTGCAGCCTATGTATAAATGGAAGACAAGACGCAACGGACTTGAATTTTTATGAAATCCATATTAAACCTATTAGTTGCGATGCACTCCATTTTAAACATCCGCATTAGCCATTTTAAAGGACTATAAATGCTAAATAAAATCCAAACTATCTCTTTACTGATATCAACCTTATTTTTTTCTACTGTTTCGGCAGATACTTACAGTGTCCCTGCAACAAAAGACACAGTAACACTAGGCCTTTTCACACTGAATAAACCACCTGTTGTTAAGGTTCACTCTGGGGATTCGGTGTCTCTCGAAACCTGGAACAGCTGCTTGCACGAAATGGTCTTTAATAAGACGACTCCTGCCGAACTTGCAAAATTCTATATAAAATATGACATTCAAAAAAGGCGTGGTATGCATAGTCTGACTGGACCGGTTTACATTGAAGAAGCCGAACCAGGAGATGTGCTTGAGATTCGTATATTAGATATCAAACTAAATGATTTTGGGTATAATTTTTTAAGTCCTACCCAAGGGATTTTATCAGAATTTACCAAACCAAGAATCATGTACTTCAAATATAATAAAGAAAGTAATACGACTGAATTCACTAAGGGCATATGTTTACACCTCAAGCCGTTTCCAGGAATTATTGCTGTAGCTCCACCTCTTGATTGGCCGGATGGATGGCCTGTCAATTTAGAAACTCGTATGGGCCAACCTGCCCCAGGACAATTCAACTCAGTCCCACCAGGCCCTTTTGGAGGTAATTTAGATCAACCGAGCTTACAGGCAGGTTCCATTCTTTATTTACCTGTTTTTCAAAAAGGGGCTTTGGTCTGGACAGGTGATTCACACGCCATGCAAAGCAATGGTGAAATTGACGTCACAGCGCTTGAGACCTCTTATGAAGGGATCACTCTGCAATTTATTGTACGAAAAGATCTGAAAGCTGAAGGCGTATTTGATAAAACCAAAAGAAATGGCAGCAGCTTATTTACCTGGCCAATTATCGAAAATTCTAAGGAATGGATTGTGATGGGTTTGAATGAGGATCTGTTTGAAGCCATGCAAATGGCCTCTAAGAATGCAATTGATTTTTTAGTGCGTACTCAAGGGTTCTCTCCCCAAGAAAGTTATCAATTTTTAAGTATGGTAGGCAATTTTGATATCCCTGAAGCAGTTAATGTCATTAAAAATGTCGCTGTACACATCCCTAAAGAAACATTCAAAGACCACGGGAAAACAATTACACTTTGTTCTGAAGGTAAATTCCCCCTAACAACTCCAAAGATCAATGAAAATGCGACTTGCATTCCGCAAGAAGGTAAAATTATTCAATAATCATTAGGAGATATAATGAAAAAGATCTTAGTTTATTTTTACTTATATTCCATGACTTCCGCTGCTTTAGCGGATCATATTGTGCTTAATAATGAGACTAGTTATCCAGAAAAAGGGAAATTAGGCACAATTGCTGTGCAGTGGGCCTTTACAGCGGAAGATACCCAAAAAGCTAATAAAAACATCATTGGTGGTTCAAGATTAGACTTGAGCTCTTTAGTAATACTCCCCCAAAAAGGGCAAATCCAACTAATCTCACCAAATCATGCTCAATATTTCAGGGTAATGGTATGGTCATCAGAAAAACCAGAGCCTGACATGCTCACAAACTGGGTAGAGATTGTGCCCAATAAAACATATACAGTGAATCAAGACTTCCTCATACCGGCAGTACTTATGTCAGGAGCAGGGTGCTAGATCAACATAATTAGCTCCGCGAGTAGGTCTGATCTTTTTTGGATGGACCTACCTTTCTACATACCAGGCAACGGATTGGACAAGGAATCTCCCGGGCCTCTTCAATAGACTCCTCATTTTCTTCTATTGATTTTGTTTGTTCATTAATAGCATCCAATATTTTATTACTGACTCGCTCAATAGCGCGAAAAATCTCAGGACGCCTGTCCTCTTTGTATATCCCTAATTTCGTCAATCCGGATCGTATTTGATTACCTCCTAAAAAAGATGGGATACAGTCCAGTAAGGATGAGAGAAAATTTTTAAATAGCGTACCCCAACTTTGATACTCCCCTAATTTTGGTGAAGCACTCGAAATAAAGTTAAGTGCTCTGTCAACAGCCATTTCCTTTTTCTCTAGGTGTTGTTTACTAGCAATGATACCAATTTGTGTTTCAAGATTGTTAATCAATTCTTCTATTATATTAAATTCTCTGTGATCCGTTGGTATATTGTCGCAAGCTACTTTCATATCATCTAATATTTTGAATAATTTATCCTCTTTAACACTCACTTCCTGGGGGAGATCACTCGAAATCATTTGTTGTTGCGGCGGATAGCTCTCTTCATCTTCAAGAGGTGAATTGTGTTCAACAATAGTCTTTTCTAAAGGCTGTTCAACAATCTTTTCCTCCGGTGGCTTCTTGACAGAAACCACTGGAGGCCTTGGAGAAAATACTGAATCAGGAATCTTAGATGTCCAATGAACATTAGAACAATTATTAAGAATCATTTCAGGGGTGCCTGACTGAAAAAAAGGACTACTCCCATCTCTGTGAATATGAAGCACAATCGCTGTATCATGAAAAGTATCAATAGTTCCTTGTTTGTTGCGCTCCATCCTTTCCCCTTGAATCCCACGATGCAGCGTCATCAGTGTTTCTTCAGTCCCCCATACATACTCTTTCTGCAAATGCTTTTTATAGTCATTAAGATATTTGCTATCATTTGCCGAAAAAAACTCTACGATTTCTTCGCTCATAATATCATCTAATAGAATCGACTTATGAAATTGAATATCGCTTTTAGAGAAGGCCTTTCCCTCAAATTTTTTTTCTTTTTCAGCCCATTGTTTATTAAATTCTTGTACTATTACAGGTAATCTTGCCGCAGCAAATTTTTCCATCGCCGATTCCATACCTGCAACCCGATAAATTTCGGCTTCTGTATAGTCTGGATCTGTAAAGCCATGATCAATAAAATTTGCTAACTCAGAACCATTAGATTGCAAAGATTGCTTAAAATAATGTTCCAAACCATATTTTGCTGCAGTAAACAAAGGAGTAGCATAGGGATTAGCATTAAACTCTTCCACAGTCCGCTCTCCAGCCAAATTCCTGGTTGCCCTTCCTAACACCGGTTCAATAATAGATTTAATTTCATGTTTACTAAAAGGATTATGAGGTTCCTGAGATAGCAGCGTGCGCAAAGATTTTTTTTGATCTTCATTCAATTTTAATTTATTAAAAATATCTTCCGTAGTTTTGCTATCGTTTTTAGCCCGTAGGTAATACATTAATGAGATACTGTAGGCATAATACATACAATTGCCTTTGCCGCTGTTATCTACATCCAACATAAGGACCTCCTCAGTATTTACCACCCCTTCAAATTTTTGAAGAATTTATTAGCATGAAATGACAAGAGATTGTAGTTATTTTATAACTCAATTAAGTTAATAATATCACAGCATGAGCAACAAATCATCCAATAAAATCTGAGGAATTCCTGCAAGAAAACCTCAGCACAAATGACTCCTATAAACTTCGATTAAACTTGATGCAGCTATAGCATCAATTTTTAGAATACTAATTGGAAACGTTGCATAATGACCTTTTCATTAGGGCGATTTAAAACTTGACTCGTCCAGGCAGTGGCATAACTTCCAGCAGTTAAACATCCAGGTGTTACTGGAGCATTTAATGCGCCCGTTGAACAACCCCCAACAAACCTCGTTTGATCATATTCCGTCATGATGACTACATTTTTATTTAGAAACCAATTGATGCCTATTCCCCAGGTATTGGCTTTTTGAATAGATAATCTGGGGTCAGAAAAAGTGTAGATCGTCTGCCCACCCGATGTTGTAAAATAATTAAAAATATTCCCATCCATCACCAGTTGTGACCACCTGGCTACCAATTGAAAAGCTCCATAGTTCCCTCTGACACGAGGATTTAAATTGCGATTCGGATTTAGTGAACCAAAATCAAATGATTCTTGTGTCAAATTGTAAACCATTTGCACTTCTGCTGCTTGGTTAGTCAAGCCTATTGATTGAACATTCGAGTTAGGAAAAACAAGGCCGTTGGTTAATGTTTGATGGGTTTGCGTCCACTCCCCAAACATTCCGAAAGGCCCTAGAAACCAGAAAGCTTGAGGATGTATCCTGGTTCTTAAACCATTTCCATTCACCATAGGCTGATAAAAGAAAATCGTATTTTGCCCTACAGAAACCATAGCGGGAGGATTACTTTGATTGTTAACGTTCTCCGTACTACCTGCAACCCCGACGCCTAAATTTTTTAATACTTGCCATGAACTGTTTAAGAACAAATTGGTAAACAATCGAGCCTCTAGTACCTTATTAGTCAAAGTGGCTACTTCTGAATTGAACGTTGTAGGCGAAACAGGATTTAATCCAGGGTTCGTATTATCAAAAGTACCCGTGAGTACTCCTAGGTCATAGGAAATCCAGTCATTGAATCGAATATATTTGTATTGGTAAGGAAAAGATTGGCTACCTTCTCGCTGAGGCCCAAGAGTACCATACCATACAAAACCGTATTGCCTATTCGGAGCCATCATCGTCGCATATCCCCGTTCCACTGTATTATTTGTAGCGCTGCTTCTTAATCGGTCAAAACCTGCGAGTAGACTTTTTTGTTTACCAATTCTAAAACTGAATTGTTTAAAATAATGTAAATCAATAATGGTATCAAAAACCCGCGTTTGACCTTGTCCAAAATCGGGAGTCAATAAAAAGTCGTTATACTCCCAAAAAGTACCATTTAAAATCGGACGGATACGCCTCATCCAAAAGCGATCCACGGTATTTTGGTTAATCATCGAAGCGCTGGATACTCCATTATTAATGGTTAGTCCTCTCACATTAAAAAAAGCATCCTGGTCAAATTGCAAAAGACCATGCAAAAACAATTTGTTTTGGTTGTCATTTGAAATGAATCCAAATCCATCTTGACTTGCTATCGCATAGCCGTATTTTGAAATTCCCGGAAATTTTGCCTGTTCAGTTTCTGCATAAATTAATTGAGAAGGCAGAGAAAAAAGGAAAAAAGAATATTTTAAGAACAAATATGCTTTAGTTTTGGACATGATCTTCCATAATCTAAAAAAATGGATATTGCCCGAAATAGCTAAGGGATGCAATCAGAATTGAGTATCTTAATATAATATGAAAAGAATCGATCAAAGCCGATTGTTAATCTTCATTATTTTAGTTTATAGTGTGCTCTTTTAAATCAAATGACCCCATATACCTTAGAAATTTTGGTATATAACCTATTATTCTTTATGCAAGAAATTGATGTCATTATCATTGGAGCTGGTGCCGCGGGCTTAATGTGCGCCATTGAGGCAAGTAAGCGCAAAAGAAAAGTACTTGTGCTGGATCATGCTAATAAGGCAGGGAAGAAAATATTAATGTCAGGAGGAGGCCGCTGTAATTTTACCAATTATTATATTGAGCCCGACAAATATTTTTCCCATAACCCCCACTTTTTTAAATCGGCATTATCACGTTATACCCAGTGGGACTTCATAGAACTTGTTAATAAACATAAAATTCCCTTTCATGAAAAAACGTTAGGGCAATTATTTTGTGATAATAAGTCAAAAGATATCGTTGATATGTTACTTAAAGAATGTGATCAAAACGGGGCATCAATTCTTTTAAATACAGTAATAGAAACCGTACAAAGAACCCATGATCATTCCTTCAAGATCAATACTACGAAAGGAAAATTTCGCTGCCATTCTGTAGTTATTGCCAGTGGGGGGTTATCCATCCCAACTATGGGAGCCAGCCCTTTTGCGTATAAAATCGCAGAGCAATTTGGCATTAATCTATGGCCAACTAGAGCAGGACTTGTGCCTTTTACTTTGGATGTGATTGAGAAAGAACGGTTGTCCATTCTATCAGGAATAGGTGTTGACAGTCTTGTTTATAATGAAAGAAAACAATTTCGAGAACATCTCTTGTTTACTCATAGAGGACTAAGCGGACCAGCCATCTTACAACTATCCTCTTATTGGTATCCAGGTGAAAATATTTGTATCAATTTATTACCAGAACAAAATCTCCTAGATCTCTTAAAAACAGCTCGAGTTGAGACGCCACATAAACAATTAAATTCAATATTATCAATATACTTGCCGAAACGAGTTATAGAAGTCTTTATCCCTTCAAAATTGGGTGAAAAAAAACTGGCTGACAGTTCTAATAAAGACTTGGAAATCATTGCCCATTTATTTCATAATTGGGTGGTGAAGCCTAACGGCACGGAGGGTTATCGTACCGCAGAAGTTACGATAGGAGGAGTCGATTGTAATGAAATTTCATCAAAAACTATGGAAGCAAACAAAATACAAAACCTTTATTTCATTGGAGAAGCTTTGGATGTTACGGGATGGCTCGGTGGCTACAATTTCCAATGGGCATGGTCTTCCGGGTGGGCGGCTGGGCAAGTGGTATAAAGGAACGCCTATAATTAATAAACCCTAAAGGTGCCTCTGTGAGTATTGAGATAAAATTGGCCTAAGCACACATCATTTAAAATAAATTAATAAATTCTTCACTTCAGAAACATAATACCCGTTCGACTTTGCTTTTGTTCTGGTTTAACTTGCATTAAAAATTTTTATAGCCAGCGTGCTTTCAGGATATTTAGTTTTCTCTCGCATATCGTCTAAACTGGTAAAAAAATTAAATGTCCAATTACGATCTTGATAGGTCTCAGTAAGCATTCCTGTCGTTGTACCAGCATCTCTCTCAAGAAATCCTTTTTCAGAATCAGAGTTTACAATATTAACCAAAGCATGAATTGGATTAGATGCATCTTTCTTAACTAGACAAACTCCCTGATTTAAATCTATCTCTTCGAAATCACAATCGACAATTTTATATTTTGTGCTGCTCGTCAACGCACGAATAAGTAATTGGATATCTGCAATTTGTGTACTCACCTTAATTTCAAAAACACTCTTTTTCTTATTATAAGTAATACTGATATTATCTTTAGTTAAAGTATCATCATATTTTTGTAAGAGATTTAAAATAGCTTTTTTTTCCTTTAGGACATTAAGCTTTTTAGTACTACATGATAATAGAATAAGATACATCACGTTCTGTTTGGCTTTTGGTTCAAATTCTGACTTAAAATCTGTCACTTCATCCTGCATAGCTACGACATGCTCTGCTGAAGCTATACAAGAAACAGGTAAGGCAGGAGCTTTAGCAGCTCTTGAAATAAGATAATGATCTCGGTCTATTTTTTGTTTTTCCACCATGGAAGTATTTACTTGCACTCCTCTTCCATTGAACATATAAGCCGAATAACCTGATTCACGTGCTGTATAGGAGGGCGTGGTTGAGTGCCTTTCCATAAATTTATCAATTTTTCTTTGCTCATCCTCATCTTCTATAAGAACAACTTTCTTGCCAACTTCTTTATAATAGTGTTGTTCATACTTATTTAATTCTCTCTTTCTTTTCATAGTTCAACTTACAATAAATGGCACAAAAATAATAAAACAGTATTATATTGAAACTAGATTAAGAAAATATTAAAAAGCAAGTAGCCCTTCTTCACTGCTTTGTACGGAACAAAAAATCCCTGGATGAAATAGAAAAGCAAGTGTAATTAATAAATAACTTGCTGATTTTAAATGTATTTAATACAATCATTTCGTCTAAACAAGGATGCAAATATGAAATATATCAGCGAATTGAGCCAAGTCTAAAAAATGTAGTGTATTTGTCGCTGTACCACGTTTATAAATCTCTAGTACACCCCAATCAACAGCAGTATATTGATAAATTCCTGGCGCTATTTTACAGGTATCTATTTGAATACGATCACCAGGAGTCGGGTGACTATAACGCTTAAATTTCTTTTTTCGTTTAAGTTTTTTTATTGATGGCGTTTGGGTTAAATTACAGATCTGAGGCGAAAGCGAATTACAGTGCATTTTTTGCGATATTTGGCTTATTAAACAATTTTTAGTTAAATAGTAATTTAAAAATTCTATTTTAGCTGATTATTCATTCAATTTAGATTTAATTTTTACAGATAAAATCAATTTTAACCTATTTTTGATTCTAATTCGCTTTTGCCTCAGATCTGTAATTTAACCCAATTTGGTAGATTACTATTTTTAGTTCCCTTATCACCCGATATGATGTCAGCGATGGTAATTACACGTTATTGTTATTATTATTGGTTGGCTTTCTTTGATATCTGGTTGACCATCGGAGAGACTTGATAAAAAGCTAATTGTAGTTGTTTTGTAGTTCAGATAAAGACCGTCTCCAAATTGCTGACAGATCGCTTGCATCACATCTGGAGACTCGGTCACATATATGTTCTTGCCGAGGTCTTTAATAAAATAATGCGGGGACTCACATGTGACCTCTGTCGTTGAATAAGATATACCGAAGCAGCGAAACATACCGGTATGTGAATTTGAGTAAGCACGTAGGCTAAGCAATAGCATTAGAAGTATTAATATTTTTTTCATATATTTTCTGGCGTTTATGTATCCCTAAGACATGAGTCACTATATAATACCTTGCCTTACAAAGGGAAATTGAATAGTTCAATGATTGTGATAAAACTATTTTATTTCTTCTTAACTATATTCATGATGAATCGTGTCGACGTAGCACTTTATTACAACTGAATTTAACAGAGGGAAGGCATAGTGACACGCCCTGTTTTTCGCGGAAAAAGAGGAGAACTTCACCAACGCTATCGCGAAGGACAAGAAGATCAATTAGAGGCACTAGGATTAGTGCTTAATGTTTTAGTTCATTGGAACACTATTTATATGGATGCAGCGCTAGATCAGCTAAAGTACTATATCTTTCCCGTTAATGAAGAGGATGAAGTGAGACTATCACCATTCGCAAAAGCACATTTTAATATGCTTGGTCGATATTCATTCTCGATGCCTGATGAAGTAAAAGATAGCAAATTAAGGTCACTAAGAGATCCTAATAATCCTTAAGTCGGTTGGCCGTTCCATTGCTCCCCAAGCCCCAGCTTCAGGCTGTCTCTTGATCACATCTCTGCCTACACCCCACTGCTTGTCAGCGGGGGGCGGAGAACTGCTTTTAAAAAATTGCCCCGCACAAAGCTTCACTGCATTCCCACTTTCTATTTTAATCTGCGATTGGATTGATTATCATTCCATTTTAGCGCTTTGAGTATAATCCCTCTTACCTTTCCAATTCGTTTTTTTCCTAATTACAAGCCCTGAAGCATATAAAACAACACCAGTAAGAGTTAGAGACAATGCTCGAATCATTGTCGGTGTTGATGACGCATCGTAAAGTAAAGCTTTACCTGCAGAGAAAAATAAAACAATGAGAACTGATTTTGCAATAAATACATCGTTTCTCTGTGTCGAAATCTGCAGTATGATAAGCGCATAGGCAAGCCAGGAAGCAGATACTGCCAAAGTTCCATATTCATTAGCCAGTTGATAAAGGCTCATGATTGCAAGAAGATGTGCCGCTGCCAATAAAACATAGCAATATTCTTCCTTTTGAGCCAATTTCCTGCGATTTTGTATGAATAGAAACCATATGCTAGCAAATGAGACCCAAGCCACTACAGACCAAGAGAACTCCCAACCAGTAATCAAGTGACCTAATATACTTAAGTATTCAATCCCCAAAATAGCAGAAAGCCCTACGATTGGGATTGAGAGAGTAATGCTCCATTCAATTGAGCTTATTTTTGTTTGTGAGAAGGTATACCCAAAAACAATTATTGCAAATAACCATGGTTTTAAACTTAGTGGCAAAAGACCAAGATAAATGGAATGGAAACAAACCAGGGTTACAAAAGTTAATATGACATTGCGACTCTTAAAATTACGTTCAGGGAGCCATTTTTTAGCTGAATTATACAGCCCCACTAAAAGAGCTGCAGCAGCTAGAGAAACACATGAAGCCAGAGTCTGATCAATACGGCTGAGATAGTAATATTCCATTGAATAGAAAATAAGTAACACTGGGAAAAGGCTCCAGGACTCCTTCTCCGTGAGTTCTTGCTTCGTTAACCGAGTATGAAACAGCGTGCCAATTGAATAGATAAGAAAGTTAATAGCAAGTATTGTAGCAATTAACACATCTTGATGGAGTTTCAATCCAATCACTGCTGTTATTGATATCGCTAAATAAGCTGAAATCATAGTTAATGTACGTGACTCCACCCAAATAGCAAGGGTTGCAAAATTTAATGAGCAAATCGTAAAATAATATAAAGAAAATATAGTGTTATTTTCAACACCTGAAACAATTGGAGCAATATAGGCTCCCAAAGCAGCTATGATTGCATAAATATCATGCTTAAACCGCAAATAAAACCAAATAGAAATTCCTGAAACGATAGTGGTAATAGCAATGACAGTCTGAAATGAAATAAGAAGGTAATATTGATATGCAGCAAAGCCAGTAAAATACAGCACTATAGCTCCAGCTGCGGGTAAAAAACAAGCATATGTTCTATCTGCACTAGAGATAACAATCCCAGCACCGAATAATGCCATTCCAAACAAGGTAGCAACTCCAAGTTGTTTTTCATGAGTTAGCCAACCGGACTCTATTGATAATTTAACAATGAAACCAGCAGCAAGAATAAAACAAACTGAAGCAACAAATCCTAACCAATTACCTGACATGGGCTTAGGTGTTTGCTTTGTTCTGTTAACTGTTTTTTTGTTTTTTATTAACTTCGATGGTCTTTCTGAGGCTGGTGATACATCACCAATAATTTTCTCAATTATCGAAACTCGAGTTTCCAGTTCCTGTATATTTTTTTCAATATTAACCGATTCCAAAGAATGTCCTACCCTATTAAATTCTGACTAATTTTACACCATTTTGTCTAATTGTTTCGAGTGTTTTTTAAAATTATTTGTTTTTATGTATAAAAGTAAGCATAGGCTGCCTTGATGAGCCTGAAAAATTCCTTAGCTAGGCCAAGATTCGGTAAGATTAAGATTATTCTCCAAAATGATTCTGATTTATGTAATAAGAAGCCTTAATTGTTGGCTCAAAATACCCAATTTGTGCCTTGAAATAAAAATTCAAGACCGTTGCTGCTTACTTTTAAATTGCCTGTAGATACTCAAGGCTCTAGCTCTGGCTTCGTAATGATTAATTATAGGGGTTGGGTATTTTTTTCTCGAATAAATCGGATTAACATCAATATCTGCCCAAGGTTGATGTATTGACTGACTATTTAATCGCGCAAGTTCAGGGATCCATTGACGGATATAGTCTCCATCTGGATCAAATTTTTGGCTTTGTAAAATAGGATTGAAAATTCGAAAATAAGGTGCGGCATCTGCCCCACATCCTGCCACCCATTGCCAACTCGCACTGTTATTTGCCAAGTCCGCATCAACCAAAGTATCTAAAAACCACTGCGCTCCCAAACGCCAATCAATCAGTAAATTCTTAACAAGAAATGATGCAGTAATCATGCGAACCCTGTTATGCATATAGCCAGTAGCCCATAATTCTCTCATTCCGGCATCAATGATAGGATAACCAGTCATTCCTTTTTGCCAATATTTTAATAACTGCTCATCATTTTGCCAAGGAAATGCGTCAAAATCTCCTCTAAAATTCTCAGAATCAAGTTTTGGGAAGTGGTAGAGTAAATAGACAGAAAACTCTCTCCATCCTAGTTCTGATAAAAAATGTTCGACAGATGCCAAATCACAATTAGGATCCTGTTTAGCCAACTCTAGTGTTCTTAAAATTGCCCAAGGACTGATTTCACCAAAATGCAAGTGAGGTGATAGCTGCGAAGTTGCATTTTTTGCTGGGAAATCTCGATTCTTCTTATACTCGTTAAGATGGCTCACAATAAATTCGTTAAGTTTTCTCTGCGCCCCATCTTCTCCAGGAGTCCAATAATCAGTAAATCGTACTGCCCAATCTAGGTTGGTAATAACTTCCACTCTCCAAGCTCATCACTTTGAACCTCGATTCCAACTGGGCGCTTGGTTAGGGTAACAGGCGAAGGAATCGTTAGGGTTTGTCGGCACCGTTTCCAGTAAGGAGTAAAAACCTTAAAAAAATCCCCATTTTTATTTGCAATTAACCACGGCTCATGAAATAAACTCCCATTGAAACTCTGAACTTTAGTGCCACTTTTCACTAAAACAGTTTTAATATTTGTATCACGCTCAATAACTTGGGGTTCATAACAGCGATTCCAATAGACTGACGTCACTGAATGCTGTGTGACTAATTCTAAAATAATATCTAGCGGATTTCCTTTACGAAGAACGAGGCTTAACCCCTGTTTATTTAAAGATTTATTTAAAGCAATAAGGCTATGGTGAACCCACCAGGCTTGGGCTCGTCCTAAAATACTGCATTTCTCATCATAAATATAAAGTGGAATCACAACCTCATGATGAGAACACGCCTCGATAAAAGCAGGATTATCTGTCAATCTTAAATCTTGCCGAAACCAGATTAGAGCAATAGCCATACAAATTTCTATTTATGGTAAAAAACTATAAAATAACATATTCGACTTTATGAAAAAAACCATCACTGAATCCCTAAGACGAGAACCGTGGAGTCCATTCAGAATTATGTTATGGAGATCCTGCATGAAAACATAGTTATTGATTTTTTTCTTGACCAAGAGAGATTAGAATCTTTTGCACTACTATTCCACCCTCTTTTAACTATAAATCTCCATAACTCGTAGAAAACATGCAATTGAATATTACCAAATTAGGATTTTCTCCAATACAAGTGAATATTACTCCTGTGGGTTCATCAGAACTCTCTGAAGTCAATATTTTATGTAAGACATGCATGCCCCCTCTTTCTATGCAAATTTGCGTCATAGCGGATAAAACATTCTCATCTGTTTTAGGTTGAAGAGCATTATCATAACTGTACTTGCATTCAGGTGTTTCTGAATTATCAGGAACCAGCATTTTTTCTGAAAAAGCCTGATTAGCAAGTATGAGCAGTAATAAAGATACAAAGACAGATTGAATTATTTTCATTCGGTCTCTCCTTTTTATAGAGAGGCTGTTGGTATTTCCTTTCGTGATCTTGTTAAAGTGCCAACAGAACATCAACAGTCCCTAATTCCATTATAGACAAAAAATCTTGCTGTATTTTTCAGTCATACCCGCGTACGATAAACCAACAGCTACTGGAAATGATAAAAGTCCAATTTACTGGGCACGATTTTTTGTACAAACATATCAAGGAACTCAAGTCTTTGGGGAAGACGATATTTTCTCTTTAGTGCCAAATCAAAAAAATGATTATTTAAAGTGAGTTCGACATACGCAGAATCGGAGGTTTTGCTTATATCAAACTGGATTCTTTTAAATTTAGTCTTTTTCAGTGGGTCTGAATTTAAAAGATAGATAAAAAAGTAAAATTTTTTACTTGCCTCCAAAACAGACATTAAGAGTTACTGCACTCTTCGCGGGAAGCCAGTGTCCATAATTTTCTCCGTGCCAACGACTGGTTTCTTCAAGTTTTGCTTCAACAATTTGTTTCGTGACACCTTCCGTTCAATCCAGTTGGCACAGCGCTTTCTAATCTGTCTACGAATTTGGCTTCGCATAAAAGTGTAGTGGCAAGGATTAAAGGCTTCATTTAGATTATCTGAAAGGTAAGGCTTCAGTAGATCATTCTTGTTGACGTGCTTT
>NZ_JNCF01000099.1 GCF_000770585.1 Legionella norrlandica
AAAAAAAGCTAAAAACAAAACCAGGAAACCATACTCCTTATGCCATCCATACAATTTTAGTTTTTCTAGGCTGATAGGGATTCTGACCATATACAAACCAATCCCTAATAACCCAATAATTAAAACCGCTATAATCCAATGAAAAAGAATAGAAACCACCCCAAACTTTGTAGAAGTATTTCTGATTTGCATAGATTACCCATATTTTTTATCTAGATAAGCTTCTGCTTCTATCTCTATTTCAACGTCATCCCCTACTTCTGGTATTAAAGATTTTATTCCAAAATCTGAGCGCTTTAATGAAGCAGTAGCACTAAATCCAACAGTTTCTCTGTCATTTATTATATTAATCCCCTCTTTATTTAATACTACATTCAAAGTAATCGGCTTAGTGACGCCATGTAAAGTGAGGTTCCCTTGTACCTTTGCCCTGTTTTTGCCGATAATTTCTACACTATCGCTTACAAAAGTTGCTGTGGGGAATTGTTTAGTATCAAAAAACATTTTACCTTTCAAATGCTTATCCAACTCAGGGATACCTGTAACTATATTATCAATCTTGATAGTTACTTTCACTTTACTCTTTTCTGGATGATCCTTATCAAGAACAAGTTCTCCATTGGCATACCATTTGCCTGCTTGCGTTGAAAAACCCAGATGCTTTACTTTCCATAATACATAAGTATGCTGATCATCCAAAACTAGAGTTTGCGGTTCAGCATACATACCAGGAGAAAATGAGAAAAGAGCGAATAGAACAATAATTAAGTGTGTATATTTCCGTTTCATGTTGAATTTCCCTGCATTAAAATAAACTTTTATTGACTTTTTTCTAATGAACCACCAACAAGCCTCTCACAAATACCTTTGGGTAATAAAATAAAAGCATCCTTTTGATTATCTTTAGTAGAAGAACCAGCACAGGAAGAAGTAGCCGTTGAACAGTCATTCATACCTTTCTTAACTACCCCATAGCACTTTTCAATATTCTGATCCTCCGCCAAAGCGCTATTTGAAGCGGCAAGGACTAAAAAAGCGCTCAAAGTGGACTGAATCAATTTATCCCGACAAGACATAGCTAATAACCTCCTTATTACAAACTTAATTTTAAACATCTATTTGGTGGTGTTAAAATTCAAATTTGCTGCTATTAAACTACTTACTATATATTAGAACACATAGAATAATCTACTAAACTTCATTGAGCACTTATATCATTCAGAAAAGGAAGGATCGCAAATACTCAAATGCCTTCTTCGCGTATTCCAGCGGGGGGGCTTTTTGAGGGTCTTGCTCGGCTTCTACTATCATCCATCCTGTAAAACGATACTTTTGCAGTGCCGTCCATACCCTTATAAAATCAATTGAGCCATCACCAGGAACAGTAAATACCCCTGCTCTTACAGCGTCCATAAAGCTGAGCTGTTTCTTTTCAACTTGCCTTAGTACATCACTTCTAACATCTTTCAGATGAACATATAAGATACGATCACCGTATTTTTCTACTAAATTAATAGGATCTATTCCTGCAAATGCGGCGTGTCCTGTATCAAGCAGTAAAGAAACCAATTCAGGCTTGTATTTGCCATTAAAAAATCAACATCGCTCTCTGAAAACACGCCCGTGCCAGCGTGATAGTGATAAACAATCTTTATATTAAAGTCATAAGCTATTCTACCTAAGGTATGTAAGCCTTGGATCAGTTTGGCCCATTGTTCTTGAGTAAATTGAGGTGTGTGCGAGCCTAATATAGGTAAATTACCGCCCTGAATAGCATGACCACATTCACACACATTAATAAAGGAAGCGCCCAAAGCTCGCATAAAACTGATATGATCGAGAAACCTGGATAAAGTCGCCTCATATTGACTGGACTCAGTAAAATAGGTACTAAACCAAGCACTGGATAGCTGTAAGCCACGTTGATCCAAAGCAGATTTTAATGCTGCAGTGTCCCTAGGATATTTGTTCCCTAACTCTGTGCCACAATAACCAGCTTCAGCCATTTCATTAATGCATTGCTCAAAACTAATATGTCCCCCCAAATTGGGATCATCGTCATTACTCCAGTTTATTGGAGCCACCCCTAATTTAATACTCATCTTCACACCCTAATTTTTATTGAGATTTAATACTGTCTTACTATTTCAATTTGTTCTCGCATCAGTTTATGAGCTTTATTCACCGACTCAGACTGAGATACTTCAGCTATACCCACTCTCCACCAGGTTTGGTATCCTTGACTCATAGTTTTGGGTAATACGGGTAGTACAATAACCGTGCTTTTTTCTTGATTTTTTGCTGATACTAAAACGGACTGAAATTGTTCATAGGATTCAGCAAAATAAGTCACTGCTCCTAACCCTTCGGCATACTTGCAAAAATCAATAGCTAGATAATCCCCGTTTAAAGTATTGGTTAAGAGATCTCTATAACGAAACTCATTACCAAAACCTTGGCTACCATTGCCCTCTTGCAGATTCCTAATGCATTGAAAACCATGATTATCAAAAATAATAACTATGATTTTTTTATGCTCTTGAATAGTTGTTAACAGTTCAGAGTGCATCATCACAAAACTACCATCGCCAACTAAAACGTATACTTCCCCCTCGGCATTTTCTTTTGCCATTCTAACCCCTAACCCAGCTGCAACTTCATATCCCATGCAAGAATACGCATATTCCAAGTGGTAATCTTTTGCTTTTTTAGATTGCCAAATACGGTGTAAATCACCTGGCAAACTTCCTGCAGCACTGATTATCACATCCTCTGAAGACACAAATTGATTAAGTATCCCTAAAATAGCGGTTTGATATAACCCTGTTTTTTGCAATGGCTTAGTCAAACGCTCTAGTTCTTCTACCCATTCATTTTGATAATGGCGAACTAATTGCTGATAAGAATAGGGAGTTTGATAATCGCCTAACGCTTTTTCTAACTGCTCAAGGCCAATTTTTGCATCGCCTTTTAACATCAGCCCATTCATTTTCATGGCATCAAGACGTGAAACATTGAGATGAAGTATTTGGCATTCCTGATTTTTAAAAGCCCATTTGGATGCCGTAGTAAAATCTTGTAATCGCGAACCAATTACTAATATAACATCAGCTTGTGCAGCCAAACAATTCGCTGCCTCAGAACCAGTTACCCCTATACCGCCAACGTTCATAGAATGTTTGGCTGACAAACAGCTCTTTCCTGCTTGTGTTTCCGCAACAGGAATCCTGTGCTTTAAAGCAAACTCAGCAAGTATTTCATTTGCCAGAGAGTAATGCACTCCACCCCCTGCAATAATCAACGGTTGCTTTGCTCTTTTAATATGATGAGCAGCTTCTGCTATCATGCTTTCACTAACGGGCTCCCTATCAATCCGCCAAACACGTTTTTTAAAAAAGGAATCTTCATATTCATAAGCTTCCGATTGAACATCCTGAGGCAAGCATAAAGTCACTGCCCCTGTTTCAACGGGATCGGTTAATACTCGCATAGCCTGCATGCAAGCAGTAATTAATTGTTCAGGCCTGTTAATTCTATCCCAGTATTTGCTTACTGGTTTAAAACAATCGTTCACTGATAGAGTGTAGTCATAAGGAACTTCCAATTGTTGCAAAACTGGATCAGGTTGCCTACAACTGAACACGTCTCCCGGCAGCAACAAAAGAGGAATACGATTGGTCGTCGCAGTTGCTGCAGCAGTAATCATATTAGTAGCGCCAGGACCAATTGAGGAGGTACAAGCGAGGATCCCTAATCTGTTTTTTTGTTTTGCATACGCTATTGCAGCATGAGCCATACCTTGCTCATTATGACCTTGATAATAGGTCAACCCCTGGGCATCATACTCCAATGCTTCACCCAACCCCGTCACATTCCCATGGCCAAATATTCCAAATACACCATTTATAAAGCGGTACTCTTTGTTATCTAGCACAACGTATTGATGTGCTAAAAACCTTAATAAGGCTTGGGCCGTAGTTAATTTAATCTTCACTCTGTAACTCCAAATAATTTAAACCCGACTTGGATAAAACAAAAATTTAAATCATAGCGGAAGAAATCTATTGGTATTGCCATACTCGTAAATTCGCTTTATCCGTACGTGTCCACTCATGCTCTTTTACAAAGGTAGGCTTGATATAGGGGTTATTATTTAGATGTCGAATAAACCATAACGTATAAAGAGCATAACCTGGGGCGGTGCAATGAGCATGTTCCTGACTTTGGGCAATTTGATAGGTGTCATAATGCTCTATTCTCATGATTTCTTTTCCATTTTCTCCGAATGCATAGCCTTGAGGCTCTGAAAATCGATAATGGTAAATTTCGGGTTGTGCGTGGTAATGAGAAGGATAACTGGACCATCGTCCTTGAAAAGTAATAATTTCTCCAACTATCAAATTTGACTCAGCTCTGTTTCGTTTATCAAACACTGTCCTGACAAGACGGTAAGAAGTGTCCTCTAGTATCCCTTTCCCTCTGTCATCCAATTCCACCATATTGGATTGATCAAATAAAACAGGAGGAAACAAATTTTCATTTTCTGTTTCTATTAATAAAATTTCACAATCAGTCAGTGCCATCACCGAACTATATTCACCTTTAGAACAATGCAGTACATAAGGCGACTGAGAAAAATAATCTACTCGCTCTACTTCACGATCATGCTGGCCATATTTAAAAATAACTCTTCCAATCATTAGCAATGCAGCGAACTCATAATTCTTATTAAATAGATAAGTTTCCCCTTTTCTTAATTTTAGAGAACTAAAATTCATTGCAGTAGGAGAATCATTCATCGTTACAATAGAATTGAATCCGTCGTCAAATCCATGTGGATTTTTAATAAGCAGCTGAGACTTTTTATTTTTACTAGACCGCTCATGGAGTTGGGCCAAGTGAGTACTTTTCCATACCTCTGGGTTGCTATCGTATTCCTTAATGAAGTACCCCAATTCTTCTTTGTAAGGAATGGCTGGAGCACAACCATGGCGAGTAACAACTAAAGCTCCACAAGCATTAGCATAAGTAAGTGCATTATTCCAGCACTCTCCTTTTAGAAGACCGGATAGGAGGCCAGACATGAAACCATCTCCAGCACCTAGAATATTGAGGACTTCAACGGGATAGGGTTTCGACCGCAATATCTCTTTGCCTTGTCCAAAATCGACAAGAGCCCCCTTTTCGCCTAATTTAATTACTACAGGTGCTTCAGTGAGCTGTCTTAACTTGATTAGCGAAGTATGGATGTCATTTGTCCCACCAGCAATACATATTTCTTCTTCCGTACCAACAATTAAATCACATAACGCTAAAATTTGCTGATATACATGGCTGACTTGCTCACTTTGATAATATCGATTTTCGCCATCCCCGATTGCTGTTAACCCCCAAAGAACAGGCCTATAATCCAGATCAAGAATAACGGCCGTCTCTGCTTTCCTGGCTAAATGAACAACTTCTATTGTTGTATTCTTCATCAACTCAGTAGACAAGCCTGTACCAGTGATTAATAAAGACTTCGCATTCTTTAAATCGGCATAGCTTATTTGCTCAAATTTGAGCTGCATATCAGCACAATTGTTACGATAAAATATTAAAGGAAAATCAGAGG
>NZ_JNCF01000154.1 GCF_000770585.1 Legionella norrlandica
ATGAAAATTGTACACCATGGGTAATTTATGGATTAATTATAGCAAAAAAAGGATTATTTACCCGCTATACTAAATATCTCTCGAGTGTCTCTATCTTTATAAAGGCAATATTTTGAAAGAATCTTAAAATTTGAGTGCGACATAAAAGGCATTTATGCCTTTTATGTCGTTAAACGAAGATTTCCTGTAAAAGCGGGGCTTCTTATATGGGATCCATTCAAAATAATCCAGTTCGATATACCAGAAAAGCTGTCCAGCAA
>NZ_JNCF01000155.1 GCF_000770585.1 Legionella norrlandica
ATGAAAATTGTACACCATGGTAATTTATGGATTAATTATAGCAAAAAAAGGATTATTTACCCGCTATACTAAATATCTCTCGAGTGTCTCTATCTTTATAAAGGCAATATTTTGAAAGAATCTTAAAATTTGAGTGCGACATAAAAGGCATTTATGCCTTTTATGTCGTTAAACGAAGATTTCCCTGTAAAAGCGGGGCTTCTTATATGGGATCCATTCAAAATAATCCAGTTCGATATACCCAGAAAAGCTGTCC
>NZ_JNCF01000115.1 GCF_000770585.1 Legionella norrlandica
CCAGCAAGGAGAGACTGATTTCTAAAAAGGATTAATAGGCGGTAGATTACTGCGTTTCCTTTTTTTTGCTGTTTGATTTTTTTTTACTGCGTAAACAGCTCGCAACAGCTCATCCCCACGCCACAAAGTTTTTTCCTGGTTTCGATATAACACTTGAGAAAGAAGATGCAATTGTTTTTTTAAATGGGCATCTCTTACTAATTGTGTTAAATCGGTTAAGTTGAGCAGCGGAGCATCAGGCCATTGCAATGAAGCCCATTTTAAAACAGCATCGCGCGCTTTTTTAGGATTACATTCGATACAAGCCTTATTTAAGGTTTCTAAAGTTTTTTTATATTCCCTTTTGCTAGTGGGGTATTTTGATTGTTTTTGCCATATCCACAGGCCTAAAGTTATCAGCCAGGCTAGGCCAAAAAGAATTGCCAAGGATAATGCCCAACCACTCGGATCTCCAGAAGTTAAGACAGAATCAGCAACAATAGATCGGCTAGTTGGTGCTTTTTGATCAAGATTTTGAGAGTTAGCTGTGGTTGCTTTTGCTGAAGTTGAAGGAGTAATCTCTAAGCTTCTCGGAGGTAAAGTCGCAACCTCCTCTTTCCCTGTTTCAGTATTAAACCAGGGAAGTTGCAGTTCGGGTATTGTTGCTTTACCAGCTTGGTTAAATAAATAAGTTACCTTAATTTCAACACTGCTGATTAGTTCTCCTTGTTTCACCTGATTACGTTCTGCTCCTTTTTCAGGATAGACACTAAAAGAATTAGTTTCCTGAAAATTAAGGGTTGGTAACAGTTGGGCTGGAATAGCTACGCCTTCTAAAGTGACAGTACGAGTTAAAGTACTTCCTTGACTTAGAGTTTGATTTACATTCTCATATTGTTCAGATAATTTAACTTGTTTAGCAGGTAGCCATAATTTGTTTTGATATTGTTGAGGTATTGGCTTAACTGTTAAATTAATGGTTTTATCCTGAGCTTTAATTCTGCGAGGATTAAAATCGTAAATAAGGGCATTAAAAGTGGGTGAAGTAATTTTCAAGTCACCGCTTTTTTGTGGATAAATAGCATAAGTTTGTTCTTCAACAACATAAGTTATGTTATTTTGCTCTGTATGGTAGCGCTTTGCATCGCCTAGAGGAATTAATAAGGCATTGTCAACTTTGGGGCCTTGGTATTCGGCATCTAATAAACGTTTGCTATTATATAATTTGACAGTGTATATCACTTGTTCGTTAACAAAGGGTTTCTTTTCATCAACGCTTGCAGTAAGAAAAATATCTTGCTCTTGAGTTGAGCCATGAGGCAAGGTCTGGGGTTTTGTATTTCCCTGGACATTAATGGTGATCGGAGGGCTTTGTTCTAAACCAATTTTTATGGGAGGTATAGTAAAAATACCTGGTTTTAATGCCCGTAATAAAACTATCCATTGACTTTGTGATAAGGCTTGGCCATTAATAATAGAATAATTGACGTGCCTTTCTGTGCCAAGTATTACAAAATCCTTTTGCAATTCGGTTAGATCTGGAATACCTCCTCCTTGTTGATCTTCTTGAGTAATAGATAATTTAAAGGTTTCTCCCATAATGACCTGTGAAGGCTCCAGTTGAACTTGTATTTCTGCAAATGTTAATGATGTAAATAAACACAATAAAAGCCACGCTATTATTTTTTTCATTGATACCACCCGCGTTCTCTACGTAAATGATCACGTAAAAATTTTTCTCTCATTAACCCCCCTGGGTCATCTGGAATTAAACGCAACCATTGCTCTTTTGCTATCTGCTTTTCTTGATCGGATTGATCTTGTTTTTGTTCGTTGTTTTTTATTTTGCTCACTTGTTGATCTTTATTCTGTTGATCTTTGTTTTGTTG
>NZ_JNCF01000064.1 GCF_000770585.1 Legionella norrlandica
GGAAAAATATTCCGTGCAAGACATCACGCCCCAAACGATAGACCAGGATTTTAAGCGTAATAACAAAATTCACCATTGCTATAAAATTAGGATGCCACATTTTGCAGATAACTAAATTTAAGGTGGGATTCAATACCCATAAACGTGAAATTTTAGGAAGCCAAAAGTATAATTAACACGTATAAACCTTCCCCCCTTTTTTGGCTGAATCTTCTATGCATCTCTGGAAATCCAGTCCAGATTTGCTCTCCGATGTCCCGCTGCTTGTCAGCGGGATCCAGAGCACTTTGCTAAAATACTGGACCCCACTGACAAGAGCGGGGTGTAGGCAGAGATCTTATCAAGAGACCAGCTTTTTTGGGGAGGAAGAAGGTTTATGTAATTTGCTTTACAGCAAAAACTGTTTTCTAAATTTTAGATTTTGTTTTGTCGTCCTTTTTAGAATCTGTTTTTATATCTTCAATTTCTATGTCTTTAATTTCTGAGCCATAAATTTGTTCTTTTAAAGAAGTCATGAGTCCTGCCATAAAGAACAATTCTGCTGTTAAATACAGTGGTGCAATGAGTGCTTGAGTAAAATTAACCATGAAAGCAGGTTTTTTTCCTTCTATAAAATGACCGTAAAACTGTAATCCCCAACCAATAATAAATGTAATAATAAAGGCCCAAAGTCCTAATTTTATTGGGCCATTATGACTAAACCAACTAGCTAACCATAGTAAAAAGATCAGGATTGGTGTTAATGCTAAGGCAAGTTGCCAGTTTAACAGGAAATAATAAATTAGAGCTGCTAAAGTAGCTAGGCAAGCCAGGTCGGTGGCATACACACCTGGAATAATTATTTTGACAAAACCTAAGAAAATCATTACGGAAAGAATAATTATAGGAACTCCTGCCAAATGAGTATAACGAGTGACAGGGTTATTGTGATATTCAGCATAAAACTGAGCTTGTTCAATAAATGATTTCATTTTATCCGTCCCTAGTTGGTATTATTAAGAAAACATAGCACATAAAATTAAGAAGTACCAAAAAGTCAGTTTCCCTTTAATTAGGCCTTTTCCGTGAACGTTTGCTCCCATAAAGACTGGCACGGATGGAAAAACTTAAAGAAATAGGATACGGAAGCAACTGTGCTTCCGCTTAGATATTTTATCGAATTGTTCTGAGATATCTCATCATTTTTAAAGGAGAGATCATGTCATCCGCCTCTATGGCAAATGCAATAATGTCTCGGGAACTGGTATTATATTCACATATCCAATTACCTTCTCTATCATCTTCTGGAGTGGGAGAACCTGTCAAGGTTGAAAGTAATTTATTACCTTCTCCAAGAGCTATTTCTTCGTTGTCTGCAATAAAAGGGCCTATGATGAATACCCAGCTTGAGCTGGTACTGTAATGACTTAGATTATATGTGATATAGATGCCTTCCATAATTTCAGAGGACATAGTCATTCCTTCTGACTGAAGGGATGTTACAGTTGGGCATGTATTGGGTTTAATTTGATTTGCTAGAGAAGAGCTGGCCAAGATTAAAGCACCGATAAAAGCGGTTAGCTTGGTTTTAAACTTCATAGTGACATCTCCTTGTTCCTAATGTTAAAAATCCACAAGAGCGTAACAAGTTGAATTTTCTGTTGCAACTATTTTGTCAGGGTGTAAAGAATTGATCCCTTTTGCGTTTGATTATTTTGAGTTGTGGATAACTTCATACACAGGGATTCATAATGTGATTTTACCGAGAATATAAAGAACATTTCCTATGTTTGTTCCACCTGGAATATAGGTTGCGGCAACGGTAGTTTTTTTATAGAAAATCGCCATCCAAGGAAGAGCGCCAGGGAATGGGAGATTATCGTTGATATCAACACGAGAAGTGATCAAAACAGAATACCCAAGCCCTAATTTAAAATCGTTATTGAAAGAAGCTGTTTTTAAATAAGCATAACCCACAGCAGGCTCCAGATGGCTGTGAGAATCAAGGAATGCGATTGCATAAAGCCCGTGCCAATTTCCCTTTTCATCAAAGAATCCTTTTCCAAGCCCACCTCCCCATGCGTTCTCATTATAAGTTTTTATTTTCTCAGGTGTATAAGTATATCGATTATG
Source organism: Legionella norrlandica (assembly GCF_000770585.1). Lineage (GTDB taxonomy): Bacteria > Pseudomonadota > Gammaproteobacteria > Legionellales > Legionellaceae > Legionella > Legionella norrlandica. The sequence goes on from NZ_JNCF01000064.1 coordinate 2,113, forward strand.
CCAAGCATAACCGGAAAAATACATCTCATCCTTCCCTTCCACCCATACTTGTTGGAGACGCAGACATACGGGCCTTAGAAAACTTATCCATTTGGTGCAGGAATTTAGTGGTGTCTCTGATGCTGCGAAAAGGTTTAAAGAAGACAATATTAGCAAGCAAGATATTAATTTTTTCATTCAAATTTTAACCGTCATAGGGTTTCTTCCAGCTATAATTTAATGGTAGAGTTTAATTGTATAAGTTTTGTTAGATGGAAGATAACCGGATTTTATGTTTATTGGTAACCTCAGTTTTGGAAATAGACAATATAATCATAAACCTAAGAGCATACTATCATGGACTTGTTTCGCAAAAAAGATATCAGAGGATCATTAGATAATGAATCCCACTTAGCTAAATGTCTTAATGTTTTTGACCTCACCTTTTTAGGAGTCGGAGCCATTATTGGAGCCGGTATTTTTGTTCTTACAGGAATAGTAGCAGCAAATTTGGCAGGGCCGGCAGTGATATTTTCTTATGTTGTTGCTGGATTTGCTTGTGCTTTTGCAGCGTTATCTTACGCTGAATTGGCTGCTAGCATAGGAGGATGTGGTAGTGCCTATGGTTATGCTTATGCAGGATTCGGTGAATTAATCGCCTGGATTGTCGGTTGGGATTTATTGTTAGAATACTCTATTGCTGTTTCAGCTGTTTCAATCGGTTGGAGTGGCTATGCCAATGATTTTTTAATGGCAATGAAAATATTTATTCCAACTAATCTGCTACATGGGCCTTTAGATGGCGGTGACCTTAATATTCTGGCCATTCTGATCATTGCTATTTTAACGGGTTTATTAATTATTGGTGTCAAGTCCAGCTCTCGATTTAATAATATAATGGTCTTTGTTAAGCTTTTGGTTATTTTTATTTTTATTGTTATTGCATTTGGAGAAATCAAGGTAGAAAATTGGTCTTCCTTTATGCCTTATGGTTGGGCTGGTGTCATGAAAGGGGCGTCAATTATATTTTTTGCCTATGTAGGATTTGACGCGGTATCTACCGCAGCTGAAGAGGCGATTAATCCCCAACGTGATTTACCAACAGGTATAATAGCCTCTCTCGCTATTTGTACGGTGATATATATTCTTGTTTCAGGATTATTAACTGGCATTGCGCATTATACTACTCTTAATGTTTCTTCACCTATTAGTCATGTACTCCTTAACTTAGGATATAAAACAGTTGCTGGATTAGTGGGGGTGGGGGCTATTGCCGGCTTAACAACCGTTATGTTGGTATTATTCTATGGCTTAACGCGAGTGTTCTTGTCTATGTCCAGGGATGGTTTATTACCGCGCTCACTAGCAAAAACCAATGAGCACACTAAAACACCGATTAGAATTATATTGATATGTGGCTTATTGATGGCGGCCTTAGCTTCCGTAACTCCTATTGGTACTTTAGCTGAATTGGTTAATATAGGTACTTTATTTGCCTTTATTGTTGTTTGTGGAGGAGTTTTGTATTTACGACGAACTCACCCTGATATGGAGAGACCCTTTAAAACACCATTGATGCCCTATGTCCCAATATTAGGAATTGTTAGCTGTTCCTATCTGATTTTAAATTTACCTTGGGTGACTATGCTGCGTTTTGCTGTATGGATGTTGATCGGCATAGTAGTTTACTTTACGTTTAGCAGAGGAAATAGTGCGTTGAGTATTGGGGGGAACTGCACCGCCGATTAAATATGGGCGGGAGAAACAATCATGATGGCAGCGGCAACTAATGCTGCTGCTGGGATGGTTAGCAGCCAAGAATAAAATATTCTTCGTAATACCTTCCAGTGTGCGCCATCTAGTCCACTAATTAATCCAACTCCAGCAATAGAGCCCGTCACCGTATGGGTGGTGGATACCGGAATACCACACTCTGTGGCAGCGAAAATAGTAATAGCGGCTCCAGTTTCAGCAGCGCAGCCCTTCAAGGTATTGAGTTTGGTAATTTTTGTACCCATGGTATGCACAATTCGCCAACCTCCAGCCAAAGTACCAAGACTAATTACCCCATGACATGAAATGACCACCCAAAACGGCACATAAAATACCCCATCAAGCCAGGAGGCTGAAAAAAGCAATACTGCAATGATACCCATTGTTTTTTGTGCATCATTACCACCATGAGTGATACTTAATAATGCCGAAGAAATAAGCTGAAAACTTTTAAATAAAGTATTTAGTTCCTCTTCATTTTTATGCCTAAGAAGTAGAGTGAAAAGATGAGTAAATAATAGACCTATTCCCAAACCCAAAATAGGAGATAGGAATATACCTGCTGCTACTTTGGCAAAGCCTGCGATTTTAAGTGAAGATAACCCTCCTTTCGCCATCGCAGCGCCAGCCAAACCTCCAATCAAGGCGTGGGACGAACTTGATGGTAAACCATAATACCAGGTGACTAAATTCCAGAATATGGCACCCATTAAAGCAGCTAGAATAAAATAAGTATCCACAAGTGCTGTATCGATTAGCCCATAACCTATTGTTTGAGCTACAGTTAAATTAAAGATCATAAAGGCGATGAAATTAAAAAAAGCAGCCCATAATACCGCCTGCCTTGGCGTTAAAACGCCTGTAGTGACTATGGTTGCAATAGAGTTGGCGGCATCATGAAATCCATTGATAAAATCAAATACGAAAGCAATGAATATGACAAAAAGTATGAATATTATATGGTAATCCATATTGGGTAATGTCCTGTTTAAATATAATAACTAGTATTAGTCATTAATTTTGATACAGCGTTCATTAATTGCTTAATAATATAGGGAAGTTCCACTGCCCCTGCCTCTATGGCTGCATTCGCATGTTGTTCTTCATCTTCTTGCATTTCTTTTAGTATGGCTATTGTCTTTTTATCGTGAGTTGGAAGATAAAGTAGATGTCTTTGTAAATGGGCTGTTACTTGCTTCTCTGTTTCAGCAACAAATCCCAAACTGATTTTATCGCCAGCTAGTCCAGCTAAAGCTCCTAACAAAATAGAACCACTATACCAGATTGGATTTAATAGACTGGGTTTGCTGCCCAATTCATATAATCGTTCCTCGCACCAAGCCAGGTGATCGATTTCTTCAGCTGCGGCCTGAGTCATTTGTTTTTTAACATGGGTCAGTTGTGCAGTTAAAGCTTGCCCTTGATAAAGCGCTTGGGCACAAACTTCTCCAGCATGGTTTACCCGCATTAATCCTGAGATATGTTTTTTCTCTTGAGATGAAAGGGGCTGGTCTTCTATCCGCTCAGCGGGGGATTTGCGCGCAGTAAATCGCTTTTTTGGCAGAACAAGAGTACGAAGCGCACTATCGACTTCAGATATTAGTTTATCAAGGAAGCTTATTGTTCGCATGGATACCTTAAGTAAAGGGCCAGGGCTTTATGTTAACTTGATTGATGAAGAGTTTGAAGACATTAGTAAATTAAATTTTATTGAGTACTAACGTAATGGCAAGAACCTTACCATTACCTTTTGATATTGCTTACCGAAACTTCAGATTGCTTTAAATCTTTATAATTTATTTCTCCAACGATATCCTGCCTCAACATTAAACGATTATGTAAAAAATGCTTGGCAGGTATTCAGGAAAAATTAAAAAATCATGATCTTAGGAAAGAAGTACTTGTCTAAAAAAATCAAACCTAAAACGCTGAGAGCAACTTGAAAAGGAGCCTCGCTTTTGGGACTAAGCTTGAAAAAATTTCCACTATCATAAAGGACATAGCCATACTTCTATATTAAATTTTTGGAAATATTTGTAATGAGTTAATAAAACCTTAAGCAAATATTGTATATAATATGTACAAATTGAGTTTAATTTTGTCTTTTGATTAAGGAAAATAGTATGTCTAGATTTTTTATTGTGTTACTAGGTTTTTTAATTAGTTTTTTAAGTTTCCCTATGTATGCTCAAAAAACAATTCGACTTGGTCCTAATGAAACCAAGCTTTTAAAAAACAGCTCCTTATGGACGTTAAATGCCACATGTAATATACAAGGTAATGCTGATGGTAAAATTAGAATCATTGTATTAAAAAATAATGGCAAAATAAATGGCAAAAATCTTTCAACAGGTCAAGGAACCTCGTTCAAAGTAAAAAATAATACTAGTATCTCAGTGAGCGCCGAGTCAGGAACTCAAATTAATCTGATTAATTTAGGTGATCAAGAGTTACAGGCAGTTTGCTCTACCTAATGGAAGCAATTATCCTAAGAGCTCAATACAAAGGAATCGTATATAGTTCTCTAGCACTATATACGATTTTTTCTTTTCTTAAGTTTACTTTATCAATAATTATTACGCGAATAGAGGACAGAGAACATGGAATTATTCCTTTGCTAAATTCATAATTAATGTATTCCTTAAAAGGAAAGATTATAAATTTTGAGATAAGTCCCATCATTTTCCATATCAATTAATGCCTGATTAATTTTTTCAATCAGTTCTTCTTGGCCTAATTGAGCCATAATGCCATAACCTGCATCAATTGGGAAACTGTTGCCTATTAATTTGTAGTTGGAAATGTTATCGGCCCAATAATTGACTTGCTCAGTATTGGTTATTATGGCATTAACTTCTTGTTTATCCAGTGCATTGAGTATCTCTTCAGCAGTTTCATAAAATTTTAATTGGATATCATTATTAAAATAGGCAGTTACAAAATCAGCAGTAGGAGATCCTTTATAGACTCCTATTATTTTGCCTTTGAGGTCATCTACTTTTTTAATATTGGAATTAGCTAGAGTAAGAAACTGACTGTAACTGGTTTTATAAGGAAGGCTAAATAAATAATTTTCCGATCGTTCAGGAGTAATGCTGATTGTGCCTATCGCCAAATCGATTTCCCCTGTATTAATTTGGGTAAAAATATCACTGAATAATATGGCCTTAAATTGACATTTGGCTTGGATGCGTCGGCAAACCTCATCCATAATATCAATGTCAAAACCATAGAACTCTTCCTTCTTGGTGTTGGTCAGTTGAACTTCATAAGGAGGATTATAAGATAATGTTCCTATAGTTAGGGAAAGTGCATATAGTTTGTAAAATGGGATAATTAAGATTAGAAAGCACAAATAAACTCGCAATCGTACCATCGAAACTCCTTTTCACATAGTTAGTTATTATAATTTTAGCCCCTTTTTTGTCAAAAAAAAGCTCATATCGTGTTTTGTTTTTGCAAATGGGGTTTTAATTACAATGTATATTGATTTGAGGTAAGCTTAATTTATTAATATGCTTCTGTTCAGGCAATATCTGAATTCCCCAGAGGGAAATGATTGGACTATAATCCATCGTATATCGAGCATCTGCAAGGATAAAGGGCTCTTTGTTCGCAACGATTAAATAGCCATCAGTAAACCATTTAAAAATTTTTAAGTCTTGTTTTTGTCCGGGCGACAGTTTGAAAGGAAGCATTTTCTCTGTGAAACTCAGAGCTTGCGTTATTGGTGTGATCGTGGTTGGATGCCAAAGTGGAGTCCTTGCTGCTGCAATAATTAAACAAGAGTCCTGTTTTGCAATAACTCGCCAATGAGTAGAACTGGCTAGGTTAGGAAGCGCACGTATACTTCCTAGATTGAGATTTTTTTTAGCCGCATAGTGATGAACACCTGATAAGACTCGATTATGCTGGACTGTATTAAAAATAAGAAAAAATCCTGAAAAAAGTAGACCCACAGTGATTGCTTTTTGGTTTTGATATAAAACTGACCAGATTGTTCCTAATAACAAAGGCAAAGTAAAAACAGGATCAATGATTGCAATAATATCCCAGCTAATACGAGCGTCACTCCAAGGCCAAAATAAAACTGTACCATAAGCAGTAAGAGCATCTAATAGGGAATGGGTGGCATAGCCTACAAGGGAGGAACCAATAGTTAACTTCCAGCGCGCCCTGTATTGTGAAAAACACAAGAGAAACAACGCAACAACCAATCCTCCAATTGGAATAAATGCTAATGAATGCGTGAAATAACGATGCCATTGTTCAAGGCTCAATGGTTCTTGACTAAAACGTATAAAAATATCTAGATCGGAGCTATCCCTGCTAAAGCGCCTACTTGCCATGAGATTTTTTTGTCGCATTTTCCAAAGACTGCTTGTGCACAAGCAGCACCTAAAGCACCGTGAGTTATAGGGTCTATTTTTTTAACTCCTGATAATTAACTATCAGTCATGGATGAGATTTTTCTATATTTGGGCGTAGGTTAGGATGAACGAAGCAAAGCCTATACTCATCAAATTTTCAAAATAGAAAACTGATGCTGAGAGCAGCGCCAACTCACATCTCAGCATAGAGATTCCATATTCATTAACTGATGTAAAAGTTAATTAAACTGAACATACCATATCGTGGCCGCAGCAGACTGGTGATTTGATTTGTCCGCATCCATTAGGACATTTTGCCACTTGGACTTTATTTCCATCATTTTTGACTACAGTATCACTAACCAATAGCGCATTGCATTTACTGCAGGTTAAATTTTTTACACCCATTCCGCATTGATTGCATTTACATTCCATTATTGTGACTCCTTTATTTAAGTAAAAATTTTTTCATTGAATATAGATTATATTAACTGGATTTTGGGAAAGTTTAAGAAATACTTTTAACTTTGCTCTCTTGATTGGATTGTAACCCTAACAATACTTCATTTACACTTTCTCTAATGCTTTCAGTAATTGAGCTGAGATTTAAGTGGTCTTCTGTTAATCCAAAGGGCTCTTCTAAGTTTCGAGCAATTCCTTCTATTGCAATGATTAAATAGGTGATAATAATAGTGGCAGGGATTGCCCAAATTCCAAGAGTATCAATTAAACTACAAGGTAAGAACAAAATAAAAATAATAAAAACATGTTTTACGAAGACTCGAAAAGAAAGGGATATAAAAGTATTTTTAATACGCTCACAACCACCGCAAATGTCCATAAATTTGCTAAATTCACTATCCAATAACCATAGATTGAATCTTGTTGTTGCTTTGGCATTCTCAGAAAGAGTTCGATATAGTTCCTGGGCAACATAAGAAGGTACATGATCGGGGAGATTTGACATCGATAAAAATTTTTTAAAATCATCACGAGTGCTTTTTTGCCTTAAATGTATGGCCAATACTTCGCAAAATGTATTGATAAGCTCGGCGAATTTTTTAGCTTCTTTGGCATTGGGCATTAATAACACTTGAATTTTTATGGCCAAATTACGGCTAGAGTTTACTAATTGCCCCCACAGTGTTCTAGCTTCCCACCAGCGCTCATAAGCACGATTACTTCTAAAAACGAGCAGTAAGCCTAAAATAATACCAAAGACACTTTGTGAATAGGATAACCAATTACTGGAATGCAAATTAATTTGCTCAAATCCAAAATAGATAATGGCACTATACACTCCCACTAATATACTGATCCCCAATACTTTTTTTAACGCATGAGTGAAATGTACTTCCGAAAACAAATAGTTAACCATGACAATCCATTGAGTTGTTTAATTTTTTTAGAATAATGGAAATAGAGGTTTCAATAAAGAGATTTGAAGAAATACAAAGGCAATAAGTAATAACATACTGAATTGTTATTACTTATCGCTATAGTTTAGATAGGGTGTGAATACTTTAAATTACCATCCTTTAGGACCGTGGACATGTGTGTGTGTATTGGGATCCTGTGGTTGGTGATAATGTTGGTTTGGTGCATTATGAGTGCGTATTGTAAAAAAACTGTTTGGGTGATACATCGGTGTAGGAAAAACAGGCGGTGTTGAGTTTACAATAACATTTTGCCCGTGCGTTACTTGAACTGTAGTATTTGATGGATGAGCGTGTGTTGTAGGGTGTTGATGAACTTGTGGTCCTGGAAATGGGGGAGATGGATTCACAACGATTGTTTGCCCTTGAGTTGGATTTATAGGGTGCTGATGTACTCGTTTCATTAATTATTATCCTTATAAAATACGTCAATACTATTTACCAAAATTCTGTGATTAGGGTTATTTTTTGAATAACCTTGGCGAAAGATTGTAGTGTAGTTAATTAAACAAGTACAGATAGTTGTGAAAATTTACAATTTTTTGGATCTAGACCAAATTCGAATCATCTATAAGTTAATTAACCTCGAATGATATGTTCAGGATGATATTTCTTTAAAATTTTAATAACTTGTTCCTGCTGTTGTTGCGAATGAGTGGTAACCCAAAGAACAAAGCCCCCTTTCTTTTCTTGTTTCTCTATCCTTTTATCATGAGTATTCTTGATCTTGCTTGAAATAATATAGCCTATAATGGACCCAACGATTGCTCCTAATATCCCATAAAGAAAAATATCAAAAGCAGAGCGAACATCGCCTATTATAAAGATTCCAATGGATAGACAAATAAACAGTGGAATGGAGAAAGAGAACCCGACAATCCAATTAAAATCATCTTTTAAATAAGGCTCCCTAACAGGAGGGTGCTTACTTTCCTGAATTATTTCAGGAGCAACAAAGCGATCTCCATATTTCTCTTTCAACTGTTCAGGTGACCCTTGAACACTAATATCAGCACGTGCTACTGATTCAGCTATGAGTTGTGTAATGGCAACTTCTAATTCTTCCTCATTCTCAATAATAGCACTTATTGTTCCTGTGGCTGTACTATTCATGATAAGCCAATCCTTTGTAAAAAAATCAATAAGAATATTTTTATTCTATATTGTATAATTTTAGAATAAATTCAGGAGAATATTGGATTTTTCACCAATTATTTTAGTAAAATAGAGAAAGTCAGCATAGGTTGGATCCATTTTCGATCCAACCTGACTTTGTATTCTAGCGAAGAGTACTGGATATTGCTTTTCCAGCCGTTTTAATATCTTTTTGAGCCCCAGTAACTGTACCTTTAACAGTATGGCATGCCGTTAATAATGAAAAGCTCACCAAAAGTATGCTTATGAAAATCCTTCTTAAATTAAACATAACCCCTCCTTTCTGTTATAATATTTACTGCAATTGCACGATAGTAATTGTTCGCTGTAATATGTCTTTATTAAAAAGCGGTTACATTAAAAATGTGTGTCGAAAAATTTATGTATCGTTATTTGATTGAGAATAGGTTCATAAAAACATTCTTTATTTAAAGCATAGAAGAGTCTCTTTAATTTTCAAGACTAACTCTCTTACGTGTTAGAACTCTATGAAATGCCACATTCTAGGACTCTTTAATTAGAACATTTGTTTTTTAGTGCAAAAAACAATACTAGAAAAATCTGTTGAGACCTACTGCGCAAGCTAATGATTCTTGAATCTACTTTTTCTAGGATAATAAATATCCACTCTCTAGTGGGCGGCTCGAGGATTAATCATGGAAGATTAAGTCACTACTTAGAGAGCGGATATATAATTCCTCAGAAAATTTACCTCCGCTAACATTTATTTACTGAACAGGCTTATCATAAAGAGGAACCTGCTCCAGTAATCTCCATTTCGTCATTGACTTTTTGTACACCTTTAACTGACTCAACAACCTTCAAAATAGCTTGCCTTTCTTCAGCAGAGGCAACCTGTCCAGATAAATACACCTCACCATTTTTAGTTTCTACACCAATAGTCCAGGATGGAATATCCTTATCCATAAGATCAGAGCGAATAAGTGCGGCTTTGATCTTTGCGGTGAGATAAGTATCCTGCAAAGGATGTTTACTGTCTTTCACCGTTAATTGATCTGCATTTACCTCACCTACGCCTTGAGTAGACTCAGTCAAAGTGATTACTTTCTCATAATCAGTGTCTGAATTTAGTTGCCTGATAAGGTAACAATACCATTAGTTACTTGAACTTTAACTTTATCTTTATAAGGTGCTAGCGCCGCATCCACTGCTGCTAGGATTTCAGTATCATTAATCTGAGCCTTAGGACTATCAGTTGCTGTTTGATTTGTATTTAAACTCGTTTGAATAGTTGTTTGCTGACTATCAGTTGCTGTATTGGTACTATTGGCATCTGCTAATGCGTTAAATGCCATGCTGCTACAAATCAATGCTCCTACAATTCTAAGTTGTCTTAAGCAGTCCATAGTATCCTCCTTTGATTTATCAGCTTTCCATTAAAATTAAGTCGAGGCCATATGGGACCTTTGAATAGCAATTAATACTAACGCTTTTTTAGATTTTCATGGCAGGTTTCATTAAGAAAAGATCAAAGCGAATAACACTCAATCCCACGCCTTGATTGAAGATTATATTGGTAAAATTCCATCTTAAAACCATGATAAAAAGCGAGAATAATAAATAAGCTTTAATCTCATCTTTCAATATAATCTATTATAAGTATAGACCAAAAATCGCATTTAATTGTATTTAATATAAGTTTAATATAAGTTCTTTATTTTAAATCATGAAGTTCAATATTATTTTTTAAAGATAATAAAGCTTATGCTCCCTGTTCGCTCTAGTCGTGCTTCCTTAACTTTTGCCAAATCGCTTTCATTCAATTTTTCTCTAGCGGCTTGTCTTAAATCTTCTTCTGTTACTTGGCTTCTTTTTAAGGCATCCCAAATCAGTTGGCCATTTTGAATTAATATTACGGATCTTCCTTTGACTAGTTTCCCAAAACCATGTGAATAAAAAGAGCATATAGCAAATAGCCAGTGTAAAAAAATCAATAAGCTGCTCCCAGCTAGTGCAGAGAATAACGTAGAGGTACCATTAATTGCGCGACTTAATACAGCACCTATAACGATTATAAAAATATAATCAAACGGGGTCTTAAAGTTAAAGCGAGTATTTGCAACTCGAATTGCAGAAATTGCAAAAACATAAGTAATAAAAGTTCTTATTAAGATATATAAGATATTTGGATCGGAGTTAATTTTATTGAGATAATATGTCAACATATTTATTTTAAGAAATTGATTATCTTTAGCACTATAAATACAATCACCAGTCTTTTCCAATAAATTTATTAAATATCTTCCATTTATAATCTATTTGCTTAGATGGAAGAGAATAGACTTCGCACCTAAACAAATAAATTTTTTCTCTCGAAGATTCGGGTGATTTTTTAATAATTTCTATTATTTTTTTTCTTTCATAAATAGTTCATTAAGTTTATCTTCATAAAAATGATAATTTAGCACCTTGTAGAGCTCTCCGCGAGTTTGCATGTCAGATAGAATGTTTTTTTGTGTACCGTTTTTATGAATTGTAGTATAGACTTTTTCTGCTGCAGCGCTCATTGCTCGGAAGGCACTTAAAGGGTAGAGAACCAGGCTAATTCCGGCTTCTTTTAGTTCTTCCAAAGTAAACAATGGGGTGACCCCAAACTCAGTAATATTGGCTAATACTGGAACTGCACATTGTTCAGTAAGAGACTGATACTCCTCAAGGTTCCTTACTCCTTCAAAGAAAATCATATCGGCACCTGCTTCAATATAAGCGTTAATACGATCTATGGCTTTATTTAAGCCTTCATTAGCCAAAGCATCAGTTCTTGCCATGATGATAAAATCAGGATCTGTTTTCGCGTCTACAGCTGCTTTGATGCGATCTACCATTTCTTCTGTCTCAACTAATTCTTTTCCTGGTCTATGACCACATCGTTTTGCTTGCACTTGATCTTCCACATGGACCGCAGCTGCTCCGGCTTTGATCATTTCTTTAATCGTTCGCGCAATGCTAAAGGCACTCCCCCATCCTGTGTCAATATCTACAAGGAGAGGTAAATCAACAGCGTTCATAATTCGCCGTACATCCTCGAGTACGTCATTCAGTGTTGTGATTCCCAAGTCAGGTAAGCCATAAGAAGCATTAGCAACTCCTGCACCAGAAAGATAAATGGCATGAAACCCCGCTTGTTTCGCTTGTAGAGCAGTATAGGCATTAATTGTTCCTACAATTTGTAACGGTTTTTCTTTTGCTAAAATTTCACGTAACTTTTTCCCTTGGCTACACTGCAAATTAGACATTTTTTTCCTTATTCCAATAATAAAGTCTTTAAAAATACCATTTTAGAACTCATTTGGGTATGTCTAATTCATTGACACGAAATCAAGTAGAGTCTAAATTTAAATCAAAAAGGCCTTTAATTGATCTTCCGTTGGATATTATAATGATTGACTTAAAAATAAATGCTCAACCGGATGATGAATCCTGCGGACCAACCTGTTTGCATGCCATATACCAATATTATGGTTGGATATTACTTATAAAGAGGTAGCCAGCCAGATTGAGTATTTTTTATCAGGTGGAACGGTGGCTCCCATGCTTGGCAAGCATGCACTACAATTAGGATTTAAGGTAACGCTTTATGTAAATAACTTACAAGTTTATGACCCCACGTGGTTTAATAGCGATGGCTCCTCAAATACTAATGTGCTTAGAGAAAAATTAATGCAGCAGATGAGGTATAAACGCAATCGGTATCTTGCCAGAGGAACACATTCAATACTTGATTTTTTGACTCTCGGTGGAACTATATATTTTCGTTGTTTGACTGTAGAAATTTTAAAAGAATATTTTTCCAGGAATATTCCTATATTGGCAGGACTTAGTTCCACCTACCTGTATAACTGTAGTCGCGAATTATTTACCAAAGAAGGTAAATCGATGAACAATGATATTCGTGGACGACCGTGTGGACATTTTGTTGTTTTATGTGGGTACAATCAAAAACATCGCTTAGTCGTAGTAGCCGATCCTTATAAAACCAACCCAGTATCCGGTGATCACTATTACAATGTATCTAGCCACCGACTGATTAATGCGATCATTATGGGAGTAGTCACACGTGATGGCAATTTATTAATTATTGAACCAAAATAATGAGTAGGCCAGTCTTTTGACTCAAATATCCCACTTGACAATTCCTGCATTTAAGAAGGAACCGCTGATTCAAAAAGAAATGTCAAGGCATTGTTGCTCTTTTAAGTGATTCGTTATCATCATTATCAAGATATGAACAAATTTTATCGGCTACATTTTGGGGAAGATTTATTAAATTAGATTCATTAAAAAAACTATGGTTTGAACTTTCCCCAGGGCTTATTTTATAACATGCATTGCCTCCAAATAATTTCATCATTTCATTCATTGAAGTGACCATTAGAGGACCAACGCTGCCAAATAGGGATAAAAACTTATCTTCGCCAAGAGATAGAGCAAAGTGCACATATTTACCTTCTTTGTCAGTAATGGCCGCAAATTCGTTCAGGTGAAATTCGGGATTCTTTTTACTGCCGTCTCCAGAATGAATATTTACCGTGGCAGAAGGTATAATGCCTCTTCCATAGCCCAGCTCATTGACAAAATCAATGCAACTATAAAAATTGTATTTATCTTTTGCGGGTCTTAAAAGCATCAAAAAACGTAGTAATCTTTTGGCAATTACAGGATGGAGTGTAATGGTGTTGGGTTCATCTGAGCCACTTGTATAATCATGTATCGTAAGGTCAACGCCGAATAAAGAGTGCGATAATTGATGTGGTTTTAAGCTAAATAATGGGATAGTTTGATCTTTAAATCTAATAATACAATACTTAGCCTTACACATCTGATTATTCGAAATATTTCGTGCAAGCACATCTTCTTTTCTAATTTCTAAATAAAACATCGATCCTCGCAATAACTTAAAATCGAATTTATTGTGCATTATTTGGGCATTTAATTCAAGCGACGTTATAATTTTTTAAATTAATATTCATAATCTTTCCCGGCACAGGGAAAGATTGTAGATGCAAGAGATATGCTGTCTGAGTTAAAGCAAAGTAGTTTTAAAGCATTAGCCTCACTAGGTAAAACACTTTGTGCTTGGAAAGATGAAGTGGCCAGAATGTGGCGATTCAGTAAGTCAAATGGAATAACAGAAGGCTTTCATCGCAAAATGAAGCTCATTCAGCGAAGGGCTTATGGTTTTAGAAATTTTGAAAATTATAGGTTAAGGGTTAAAGTTTTATGTTCTTGATTAGTGCCCCCGGATTTGGGGAAGAGCCGCCAGCTATTTAAAGCAGCA